>NZ_CP017561.2:1266000-1582500 GCF_001865575.2 Paraburkholderia sprentiae WSM5005 | reverse complement strand
ATAACCCTGGCAGCGCACGATCAGTTCGGCGCCGCGCATCGCGCAGTCACGCCAGATTTCCGGGTAGTTGCCGTCGTCGCAAATGATGAGGCTGATCTTCATTCCCTTCGGTCCTTCCGACACATACGTACGGTCGCCGGGATACCAGCCTTCGATCGGTGTCCACGGCATGATCTTCCGATACTTCTGGACGATCTCGCCATGGTTATTAATGAGCAGAAGCGTGTTATACGGTGCCTTGCTTGGATGTTCTTCGTGCTGCTCTCCGGTCAGCGAGAACACACCCCACACATTGGCTTTCCGGCACGCCGCGCTGAAAATCTCGGTCTCGGCACCGGGTACGGTGGCAGCCGTTTCATACATTTCCTTCGGGTCGTACATGATCCCGTGCGTCGAATACTCGGGGAAGATGACGAGATCCATGCCGGGCAGACCCTGCTTCATGCCGACCACCATGTCGGCGATTTTGCGCGCGTTCTCGAGTACCTCAGCCTTCGAATGAAGGCGCGGCATTTTGTAGTTGACGACAGCTACACCAACGCAGTCGTTGCTGCTCGAAATATCACCATGACGCATTGCTTTCTCTCCGGGTTGAGTCGGGAAACAAAAAAAAAGCCCGAGCAGACTCATCAGTCTGTTCGGGCTCTATTGCCTTTTCGCTCTTGCCGACAATGTTGGCGACAAGGAGATACATTCATTGCGCTCAAGCGTACGAAACAAGCGAACGCTTGTCAAGGAATCAGAATTCGTCTCTCGCCTTGGCTGCAACGTGACGGTTGAGAACCGCGATACAGGCTACTCGTTGAATGAAACATGATGAAATGGTAAATGACTTGACAGTCCTTTTTCGTTGCCAGATGCTTCGGTCCAGCAACACATCCTTTCGTCAACAGCGACGAATGCAAGAGGCAACAGAGCCCACCGCGCAGCCTGCAAAGGCGCCTGGTGGGCTTTTTTTTTGGTCACGGCTCAGGCTCGCGCGACGGCGGCTTGGCCCCATTGGGAACTACGTCATGTCATCTCCACAATCAGTAGGCATCGGCAGAGAAACGGCGCTTGACCACGTGCTCGGCGAAGAGTACGAGCACGCTCCCGTCCCCAAAACAGCGCGGCGCAGTGTGACCTCGGTTGCAACCGTGTGGGTCAGTTTTCCGATGATCATCACGAGTGCGATGACGGGCTCGATTCTGGTCGCGGGAATGGGTTTCGGGCGTGCGCTGAGCGCGATGATCACCGGCAACCTCCTGATGTTCGCTTATGTTGGCTTGCTTGGCGGCCTGGGAGCGAAGCACGGATTCAACTTCGCCCTGTTGGCAAGTCAGGTCTTCGGGCGCAAGGGCTATGCATTGGCTTCGGGCTTGCTTTCAAGCCTGCTGCTCGGCTGGTACGCGGTACAGACCGGCATTACGGGTAATCTTATTCACTCATCGTCTGGCGCGAACTACCTCGCCATGACGTTGATCGCGGGCGTGCTCTATCTTGCGGTCACCTTCGTAGGCATCCGCGGGCTGCACTGGCTCGGCATGGTTTCGGTGCCGCTCTTTCTAGTGCTCGGGACCTGGGTGGCAATCGATGCGGCCCAACATGCGGGATGGCATGCGGTGTCTGCTTATACCGGCACCCACCCGGCATCGTCGATGGCATTCGGCGTTGGATTGACAATCGTGATCAGTCTTTTTGTCGATGCCGGCACAGTCTCGGCCGACTTCAATCGCTGGGCGAAGAATGGTCGCGATTCATGGATCGCGACGTTCACGGCCTTTCCGTTCGCGAACTGCTACGCGATGCTGATGGGCGGCATCATGACGGCGGCCCTCGCGTTGCCGGATCCGCAACCGTTCGCGATGGACAACATGTTTGGATACATGCTGAATCAGCATCACACGTGGCTGAGCGCGGCTGCAGTCGTTTTCCTCTTTTGCAGCCTCGGCTCCGTTTGTGCACACTGTCTTTATAACTCCGCCGTCGGCTGGTCGAGGATCGTCGGCATCAAGATGCGCACGGCCGCAGTCATCCTGGCCGCCATCGGCATTGCCGTGGCCACAACCAACGTCTGGGCGCTGTTCATTCCCTGGCTCTCTTTGCTGGGCATCATCGTCCCGCCGATCGGGGCAATCGTGATCGTCGACCTGTATTTGGCCCGTCCCCGCGCCGGCATTGACCGCGAGTGGCGCGCTCAAGCGTTCGCGGCGTGGGCGATAGGATCGGTGGCAGCGTATGCGGTGGAAAAACAGATTCCCGAATTCTCGACAGCCGTATCGGCGTTCGTAGTGAGCGCAATCGTCTACGGCTTGATCGCGCAGGTTACGAAGAAAGCGGGCGTGGCTACCGATCGCGCTTGACGATTATCGGCGCGAGAAGGCCTGAGCGGACGCTTGGCCGCGCCCACCTCGATGTATCTTTCATAAGGAATGTATCAACATGTCGGACTACGAGATCTATTCTCTCGGCGATATCGAGCTCCAATGCGGGTTACGTATCCCCGACGCAAAACTGGCCTATAAGACGTATGGGACGCTCAACGCTGCGAAAGACAATGTGATTATCTACCCGACGTGGTATTCGGGGCAGCATTACGAGAATGAATGGCTGATTGGCGACGATAAGGGACTTGATCCGCGCAAGTACTTCATCATCGTGCCGAACATGTTCTGCAACGGACTTTCATCGTCCCCGAGCAATACGCCTGCTCCATACAGTAAGGCGCGCTTCCCGAACGTGACCGCGTATGACAACGTGCGCATGCAATGGCGGCTGGTCACGGAGCTGTTCGGCATCGAGAAGATCGCGCTCGTCACGGGCTGGTCGATGGGTGCGTTGCAAACGTTCCATTGGGGTGCGATGTATCCGGACATGGTCGAGCGAATTCTGCCGTTCCAGGGATCGTCGAAATGCTCAAGGCACAACTTTGTATTCCTCGAAGGCGTCAAGGCAGCGCTCACCGCCGACGCCGCATTTCTTGACGGCTGGTACGAAACGCAGCCCGAAAAAGGGCTGCGCGCGGCGGCACGAGTTTATGCGGGATGGGGATTGTCGCAAGCGTTTTATCGCGAGAAGTTCGATCTCGAGAAGCTCGGCTATTCCTCGCTGGAAGACTTTCTCGTCGGTTTTTGGGAGGGTTGGCTGCTGTCGAAGGACGCAAACAATCTGCTCGGCATGCTGTGGACGTGGCAAAACGGCGATATCAGCAATAACGAGCTTTACCAAGGCGATTTCGTCAAGGCGCTCTCGTCGATTCGCGCAAAGGCAATCGTCATGCCTTGCAAGACCGATCTTTACTTCCCGCCGGAAGACAGCGAATTTGAAGTCAAGCATATGCCGCATGCAAAGCTGGTCGTGGTCGATTCGATCTGGGGGCACTTCGCGGGCGGCCCGGGCACCAGCCCCGTCGATATCGAGGTGCTCCACAACGCACTGCGTGAGCTGCTCGCAAGCTAAAGCCTGACACCGGGAAAGCGCCGCGCCGCCGATAGACCGGTGGTGCGGCGAATGATCGAAAAATCGTGAGATGTAAGTCAATGCCTGCCCCGTTTACACCGGATTCCTTATTAACTAAAACGTAATTACGCTAGTCATGTCCATCAAAATCAAACATTTGGCGGCGACCGCCGTTGCGGGCGCACTCGTATCCGTCGCTCATGCCCAAAGCAGCGTGACGCTATACGGTACGCTGGACGAAAGCGTCCAGTTCACCAACAGCGAAAAGACCGCAGGCGGTAAAGCCGGCCCCGCATGGGCGCTGGCGAATTCCGCCAACAACACCACGGTCTGGGGCATCAAAGGCAGCGAGGATCTTGGCGGCGGCACGCACGCCATCTTCGATCTCGAAAGTCAATTCGGCATCAATAACGGCGCTAGTTCCATCAGCGGCTACATGTTCTCAAGACAGTCATGGGTCGGCCTCAAGGATGACCGCTGGGGTACATTGACTCTCGGCAAGCAGTACACGTCCGTCACCGATTATCTATGCCCTGTCTCGGCCTACTGCACGTTTGGTGGAAACACATCGGCACACGTGTATGACAACGATACGGTGGGCGGCAGCTACACGGTCAGCAACGCCGTGAAATATGAAAGTCCGTTGATTGGCGGTTGGCATTTCGGCGGCATGTATGCCTTTTCCAACGCGGCTGGCCAGTTTCAGAACAACCGTCTCGTGAGCGTCGGCACGGGCTATGACCACGGTCCGGTCCATGTAGCAGCGGCTTATATGAGCGCAACGAATCCGGCGAGCGCGAACGCCGCCGGTGCGGTGAATTCGAACATGGGGTACGCCATCGCCGCGAGCGATCAGACCGTGCTGGGCGCGGGTGCCCGTTTCGACATCGGCGGCGGGACGGCCGGTCTGTTGTATACACATTCCACATACCTCTCGCTCGCCAGCGGCAACTTGCTCGGTGTGAGCGCCGGAGAAGACCTCCGCTTCGATAACTACAGCGCTTACGGACATTACCCGCTCACGCACGCGCTGAGCCTTGGCGCCGGCTACACTTTGACGACTGAACACCTTTCCGGTGCTACGAGCGCAACGTTGCATAATCAGCAGGTCACGATGGAGGTCGATTACGACCTGAGCAGGAGGACGCTGCTGTACACCGAGGCAGCCTATCAACACGTCTCCGGAGGCAACGGCCTCAGCCTTTCCTACGCGGAAATAACGGACACCGGCATTCCTTCGGGTACTAACAGCCAGACGCAGGTCAGTGTGGGTGTGCGCCATAGCTTCTGAGCTTCCAGGCAGACCGGCGTGCATCCGTGTGGGCGCGCCGGCAAGTCATGACATTGAGCGCGCGAACGTTGCATCTGCTGCAGCGTCAGTTCAGCAGAACCGGACGACAAAGCAGGTGCCGAGGCGCAGGCTACTGACAGTTAGCCGCCAGTCGTGGGCCAAAGCGATCTCCTTGCAGATGGCCAGACCCAGCCCAGCGCCATCGTGCCGCGAATCGGGCGCGCGCCAGAAACGCTTGAAAAGAAATGGCAGATGTTCGTCCTTGATCCCGGGCCCCTCGTCGCGAATCTGCACCGAAACGTCGTCGACGAGGACCGACACCGTGCTGTTCGCTGGCGTTACGTTAATCGCATTCTCTAGAATGTTTTTGATGAGGATGAACAGCGCGCTGCGGTCCGCCCAGATCGATGGTCCGTTGCCCGCCGAATGGAGTTCAAGCTTGATCTGTCGTGCGTCGGCCTTGCGCGAAAGATAGGCCACCACGTCCTGCGCGACGTCAAGGCTATTGACGTTGCCGAACGTAAAGTTCTGCGATTCGCTCACTTCCGCCAGATGCAGGAGTTGCCGCACCTGACGCGCCATCATGTCGATCTCGCGTAGCAGCAGGTCCTTGTCTTCAATGTCCGGTTGCAGTTCTATCTGCCCGCGAATCAGCGTGAGCGGCGTTTGAAGTTCGTGGGCGGCAGATGCGAGAAACTGTTGCTGAACGGCAAAACCATTCTCCAATCTGCCTAGCGCGTCATTGAACGCATGGATAAGCGGCGTGATCTCACCCGGTATCCCTGTCAGCGAAAGACGTGTCTTGAGGTTGCGCGGCGTGATCGACGCTGCAGCCTTCGATGCTTCCCGCAGCGGGCGGAGCACGCAATAAACCGTCAATGTCAGCGTGAGGCCGAAGGTAACCATTGCCACGAGAATCGTCACCGGGACAATGATCTGGATTGGCGTGATTTTCTGGCTGATGATGGCATTGAGAAGACGCCTGCTCATTGCGGTCTGAACGTAGAACACAGCGTTGCCATGGGGGACGCGCAGCGTCATGATGTCGTACGGTTTCCCGTCGATGTGAACGCGTTGAACGCCGCCGGCGATCGTCTCCAGATCAGCCACGCTCCAGGGCGCGTCGCGCTCGGCAGAATTCGATGAAAGCAGCACGTTGCCCTGCGCATCCAGTACTCGGTACTTGAGCTCGGCCGGCACGACCTCGAAAAGCCACGCAGTCTTATCCGGAAGCCGTATCGATACCGGGCGACCCGACGCGTCGAACTTCAGGCCGTCCGCAATCTTGACGGCGTTTTCGATCTGCTCGTGCCTCCCGAGCATCTGTTCGGGAAAGTGATTGAACGCGTAGGCGACGACGGCGGACAGCACCGCAAGGCTGACAGCGAGCGCGGCAACGCTCGTCACCCAGACACGGACGGACAAACTTCGAAGCCATCGATTGAGCATGGTAGAGAGTGGTTCAGGCCTGCCGAGATCGGATGGCCGGCTGGTGGGTGGCAAGCGGATAGTCGGTCCGGGTAGAAGCCGAGCGCTGTAGCGTGCCGTGAGGCGGCGAAAGAAGTGCGCCCGTCGTGGCATCGTCTGTGGCCCAAGGGTGGAAAACATAGCCTCTTGCGCGCACCGTCTGGATCAGCTTCGGGTACGACGGATCCATTTCGATCCGTCGACGCAGACGGTGTATCCACAGACCCACGACGGGAAGCTGGTCCCGCGCATTGGAGTGAATGCAGTGTGCAATGAATTCTCTCGACAGCACCCGGTCCGGCGCGGTCGTAAAAAGATGAAGCACTGCGTATTCTGTTTGCTGCAACGGGACCGGACGGCCTTCAAACGAGAGCGTGCGCAAAGCGAAGTTCAATTCAAAGCCGCCGAACCGGAACGGCTGGCGATGGACTGGGCTGTGCAGCGGTTCGTCCATGACACGCCTGAGTACGCACCGGATCCTGACCAGCACTTCCTTCACATTGAACGGTCGCGACAGGACATCGTCGGCGCCGCATTCCAGCGCCACAATCCGTTCGACGACGTCGTCCGGTTCGGCGAGCAGGATGACCGGCATGTCGTCGCGATGCTCGCGCAGCATGCGCAATGTGGCGAGGCCGCCGCCGAACGACGGACCGCTTTTCATCACGATCAACGCCGGGCGTTCGAGCTCAAGGCGCTCGAGCACGCGCGCGGGCTCGTACAGGACGGCCACGTCGAAACCGTTCGACTGTAGGCACGTGCGCAACGCGTCGCGACAGTCGGGGTCGTCATCGACGACGAGAATCCGTGGTTTCATCAGTCGCTCCGTCCAGACGCCGGATGGTGAGGAACGTTGGCGGGTGCGGAGGTATGGTGCAACGAAAACCCCGCGCCGCGCACGTTGACGATGCGCGTCGCTGCACCGATCGCGGCCAGTTTCTTGCGCAGGCGGTGTACGGTCACTTCCAGTGCATTCGGGGTGACGGCTTCGCCGAGTCCCCAAGCGGCATGTTCGAGCGCGGAATGGCGAACGGTACCGCCTTTGGACCTGACGAGATGCAGAATGATCTGCAGTTCGGCGGGCGCGAGCGGCAGCGTTTGCTCACCGCAGCGGATCGCGCGTTCCTGGGGATCGACCTCGATGTCGGCGAACCACGCGCACAACGCCGTCAGCACGACAGGCCGGCGCATCAGCGTGCGTACTCGCGCGACCAGTTCGCTCATCGCGAACGGTTTGGTCACGTAGTCGTCCGCGCCGCTTTCGAGTCCATCCACGCGGTCGTGCAGCGCGTCTCGAGCGGTCAGCATCAGACAGGGCGTCATCTGGCCGGCTGCCCGCAGGTTTCGCAGAAACGTCAGGCCGTCGCCGTCGGGCAAGCCACGGTCGATGATCAGCACCGCATACTCGGCCCGGGTGACGCCGTACCGGGCCTCGGATAGCGTGGCGAACAGATCAGTCTCGATTCCGGCGGACGAGAGGGCCTGGCGAACCATCGCGGCGAGACGTGCATGGTCTTCGATCAGTGCAACTCGCGACATAGTAATTCCGCTCAGTTGAATTGATAGAGGTACCCGATCTTGACCTCAGGGATATAGCGCTTTCCGACCAGCGGGCTGTCGGTAATGCCGCCGCCGGGATGCGATATACCGACGTCGAATATCACGCCTTGATGCCGGGTGAAGTGATAATCCACTCGGGTGCCGAGGGACATGTCGTAGGTCGACTTCCCTGTGTAGGCGGGCCGGCCGGCGCGCGCTTCGGACTGTCGCACGCCGTAATAGTAGTCGACATATTTGCTGCTCAACCATTCCACACCTGCGTGCGGCTCGATCGAGAATCTGCCGTAGTCGAATACTTTGCCGAAGTCGATCGCGGCCCTCTGGCCTTTGTTGCCGCCTTCGAGAAAGTCGCCGGACAGCGTGCCAAATGCGGTGTGCCACGCCAGCGCGGGACCATACCAGAAAGCTCCGTTGCGGTCCTGCATGCCGTTCAGAATGGGCGCATCCGAGCCTTTATAGCCGTCGCCAATTGCGAAATGTCCACGCAGCGCGACACTGACGCCTGCCCAGCTGCCGAGCTTGAGATCGGCCGACGTGCCGAAAGCGTGCACCCATTTGTTGTCGAAGAAAAGCAGCGGAATCGGCGTGTACTTCGTGCCGTAGCCTTTATAAGGCGCCGCTTCGATTCCGGCGGCCACACCGAGGCCCCAATGTGTGACGTTCGTCGCGTTGCTCAGAACGGTCAGTCCGGAGTCGTCCGGGTTGCGCGACTCGGCGCCGTCGTCATCGGCCCGGACGGAGCCCGAATACAGGGCGACCGATGCGACGGCCAGAAGCAAATGATGTCTGCGGCGAAGTCTTTTATTCACTGTCGGTCCTAAAGTCGTGGGATGAGACAGAATTGACTTTAGGACTGGCAGACTTACCGCTCACTTACTCGGATGAGCGCTTTGCTGATCGGCGTGATCGCCCAACGCGACGGACCGCACCAGTTGGACCGACAGGCCATCGGTTCTGCGCCGCAACCCATCGACATTGAAAACACCACTGGGACGGTCATAAGACTTGACGCGGTCGATGTCAGCAGACGTGCCGCACGCGCCCGGTAGCATGCTCGCCGGCACTGCCGCGACCGTCATGACGACCGCGCGGACCCGCTTTGCGCGCTTGTGCTCGGCGCAGAACGTTACTCCACGACTCGGCGCCCCGGTCGGGAATAGCAGGGGCGTTCGTGAGCCTAGCGACTCGACATGGTGCACGCCGGGCACGTCAAAAAAAGGCGCCGACTTGTCCGCGTACGCGCAACGCCGGTCACGTGCAGCGAGGCTGCGACACGCCAAGATTCCCCATCGCGGCGGGAAGATACGACGTCACCACATTCCATGCGACGCGACCGTCAGTTAGCTGGTCGAGCGTCGAGATACGCCGCGCGAACACATACGGGCGCTCGGAAATACCGATGAAGTGAAACCGAAGCACAGGTTGCGCGTCACGGTGGCCATGCCGACGATTGCGGACAATGGATCGTTGACGGGGGCTGACAAAAGACAAAACATATAACGGAAAATACGACGATAAAAGCGCGGATTCTAATAGCCGACCGTGGCCATCTTTGTACTGTCCGCGGGCAAGAAAAAACCCGCAGAGCCGATGGCCGTGCGGGTTTCCGGGTACTGCAACAGCCTTGTTCAGACTGCCTTGGACAACAGAAAATCGCGAAACTGGTGGGTGCTGAGAGGCTCGAACTCCCGACCTACGCCTTGTAAGGGCGCCGCTCTACCAACTGAGCTAAGCACCCGTTTCGTGATTCAGTGCTTGATGTGCTTTCTGTCGTGCTGCCGCTCTCCACATGAATCGTTCATGCAATCGGACTATGCAATTCCTGATGCAGCAAGCCAATTAGTTTAGCGCATCCTTCAGCGCTTTGCCAGGCCTAAATTTGGGAACTTTCGCTGCCTTGATTTTGATCGCAGCGCCCGTGCGCGGATTGCGTCCGGTGCGCGCTGTGCGCTTGCCGACCGCGAACGTGCCAAAGCCGACCAACGTGACCGATCCACCCTTCTTCAACGTGCTCTTGACACCCGCGATGACTGCATCCAGCGCACGGCCGGCCGCGGCCTTGGAAATGTCGGCTTGTTGTGCGATGTGATCGATCAATTCCGTCTTGTTCATTCAAACCCCCGTGAATAGTTATTGGCAACCCAGACAGTGCTTTCCAGCACTCCCGCCACGCGGCCGGCGCTAACGCCAGGCCGCCTCATTAGAAGCGGCCGAAACCCTTATGTCAACCGGGGTTGAGCCTGATCAGGGGGTCTTAGAGGGGGCGCTTTCGTCACAGTATGTTGCAGCGGAAAGACTGGCGATGCGACTCAGCGACCGAGTCGTGCGGGCAAAAAAAACCCGCGGCCTTGACCGCGGGTTGTCTACTTCAGCAAGCAGCAGTGCTGCAGAGTACCGGCGTCAGCGCATTCTCATGCGCTTCGAGCCTTAGTGCTTGACGACGTCCGTCGCGGCATCCTTGCCCGCTTCAGCCGCAACCGGCGCCGAGGGCTTCGGCTCTTCCTCCGGCAGCGCTTGCGGTACACGTTCGAGCGCAAGCTCCAGAACCTTGTCGATCCAGCGGACCGGCACGATTTCGATCGCGTTCTTCACGTTGTCCGGAATCTCCGTCAAGTCCTTCACGTTCTCTTCCGGAATCAGCACCAGCTTGATGCCACCGCGATGCGCCGCGAGCAACTTCTCCTTAAGGCCACCGATCGGCAGGACTTCGCCACGCAGCGTGATTTCGCCCGTCATCGCGACATCGGCGCGCACCGGAATACCGGTCAACACCGACACCAGCGCGGTCGTCATCGCGATGCCGGCCGAAGGACCATCTTTCGGCGTCGCGCCTTCCGGCACGTGGATGTGAATGTCCTGCTTCTCGAACGCTTCGTCCTTGATGCCGAGACGACGCGAACGCGAACGCACGACCGAGCGCGCCGCTTCGACGGATTCCTTCATCACGTCGCCGAGCGAACCCGTGCGGATCACATTGCCCTTGCCCGGCATCACCGCGGCTTCGATGGTCAGCAGATCGCCGCCCACTTCCGTCCACGCGAGACCCGTGACCT
Source organism: Paraburkholderia sprentiae WSM5005 (assembly GCF_001865575.2). Lineage (NCBI taxonomy): Bacteria > Pseudomonadati > Pseudomonadota > Betaproteobacteria > Burkholderiales > Burkholderiaceae > Paraburkholderia > Paraburkholderia sprentiae. Next base: position 1,571,691 of record NZ_CP017561.2, on the reverse strand, counting down.
GGCCCACCTGATTTTCCTTCGCGGCCAGACCGAAGTCGTACTTGCGCACGCCGAGGAACGTGTCGAGGTTACTACCGTCGACCTTCACCGCGCCTTCCGCCTTCTTCAGCAGCAGCATCTTCACGACCTTGCGGCAAATCTTCGACACTTCACGCTCGAGCGAACGGACGCCCGCTTCACGCGTGTAGTAACGAATGATGTCGCGAATCGCAGTTTCAGTCACATCGACCTCGCCCTCCTTGAGGCCGTTGTTCTTCTTCTGCTTCGGCAACAGATAACGCTGCGCGATGCTGACCTTCTCGTCTTCCGTGTAACCCGCCAGACGGATCACTTCCATCCGGTCGAGCAGCGGCGGCGGAATGTTCAGCGAGTTCGACGTCGCGACGAACATCACGTCCGACAGATCGAAGTCGACTTCGACGTAGTGATCGGCAAACGTATGGTTCTGTTCGGGATCGAGCACTTCGAGCAGCGCCGATGACGGATCGCCGCGGAAATCCTGGCCCATCTTGTCGACTTCGTCGAGCAGGAAGAGCGGATTGCGCACGCCGACCTTGGTCAGGCTTTGCAGGATCTTGCCCGGCATTGAACCAATGTACGTACGACGGTGGCCGCGAATCTCGGCTTCGTCACGCACGCCGCCCAATGCCATGCGCACAAACTTGCGGTTCGTCGCGCGCGCGATCGACTGGCCAAGCGAAGTCTTACCGACACCCGGAGGCCCAACGAGGCACAGGATCGGCGCCTTGACCTTGTCGACTCGTTGCTGGACCGCGAGATACTCGAGAATGCGTTCCTTCACCTTCTCGAGACCGAAGTGGTCTTCGTCGAGCACGCGCTCCGCATTCGACAGGTCGTTGTTGACCTTGCTCTTCTTGCGCCACGGCAAGCCGATCAGCGTGTCGATGTAGTTGCGCACGACCGTCGCTTCCGCGGACATCGGCGACATCAGCTTGAGCTTCTTCAGTTCGGCATCGGCCTTCTTCTTCGCTTCCTTCGGCATGCGGGCAGCCGTGATGCGCTTCTCGAGTTCTTCGAGATCCGCACCTTCTTCGCCTTCGCCGAGTTCCTTCTGGATGGCCTTGACCTGTTCGTTCAGGTAGTACTCGCGCTGGCTCTTCTCCATCTGACGCTTCACGCGCCCACGGATACGCTTTTCGACCTGCAGGATGTCGATCTCAGCTTCGAGTTGCGCGAGCAGATGCTCGAGGCGCTCGATCACCGGGAACATCTCGAGGATGTGCTGTTTCTGGTCGAGCTTGAGCGGCAGGTGCGCCGCGATCGTGTCGGCCAGACGCCCGGCTTCGTCGATACCCGACAGCGACGTCAGGATCTCCGGCGGGATCTTCTTGTTCAGCTTCACGTACTGGTCGAACTGCGACACGATCGCGCGACGCAGCGCTTCGGTTTCAGCGCTGTCGGCGTGGTCGGGTTCGAGCGGCATGACTTCGCACGAGAACTGCGTTTCCTGTTCTTCGATGGAAAGCGTCTTTGCGCGCTGCAAGCCTTCGACGAGCACCTTCACGGTACCGTCGGGCAGCTTCAGCATCTGCAGGATGTTGGCGATACACCCTACTTCGTACATGTCCTTTTCGGTCGGCTCGTCTTTCGCAGCCGTTTTCTGGGCGACGAGCATGATGTGCTTGCCGCCTTCCATCGCTGCTTCGAGAGCCTTGATCGACTTCGGGCGGCCTACGAAGAGCGGAATCACCATGTGCGGGAAAACGACTACGTCGCGCAGCGGGAGCAGCGGCAGCGTAATGCGTTCCGGCGGGAGGAGTTGGGTTCCTGACATTTCATTTCCCCATGAGTGGAATCAGTTCGTTCGATAGGTGAGGCCAGCAGAAAATATTGCAAGCCTCCGCGTGTGGGAAAAGTTCAGTGACTCCGAAGGTTCAGTGACTCCATAGTTGAGAACAACCAGCCTGACCACACGATAAACGAAAAAGCCGTTCACGTCGCCATGAACGGCCTTTTTGCAGAACTCGAAAGCCGATCAGTTCGAACCCGCGACCTTCGGCGCGTCTTCGTAGATCAGCAGCGGTTTGCCGTCGCCGTCAATAACGTTGTCGTCGATGATGACCTTGCTGACACCTTTCATTTGTGGAAGGTCGTACATCACCTCGAGCAACGCCTGTTCCAAGATCGAACGCAGGCCCCGCGCACCGGTCTTGCGGCGGATCGCCTTGCGCGCCACGGCCTGCAAGGCGGCCGGACGGATCTCAAGCTCGACGCGCTCCATGCTGAACAGCTTGTGATACTGCTTGACCAGCGCATTCTTCGGTTCGACGAGAATCTTCATCAGCGCCGCTTCGTCGAGCTTGCCAAGCGTGGCGACCACCGGCAGACGGCCGATCAGCTCCGGAATCAGGCCGAACTTGATCAGATCCTCCGGCTCCACTTCGCGCAGCACTTCGCCGGCATCGCGGTCCTGCTTGCTCTTCACGCTCGCGCCGAAACCGATGCCGGTCTTCTCGGTACGATCGACGATGACCTTCTCCAGGCCGTCGAACGCGCCACCGCAGATAAACAGGATGTTGGTCGTATCAACCTGGATGAAGTCCTGGTTCGGATGCTTACGGCCACCTTGCGGCGGCACCGACGCCATCGTACCTTCGACTAGCTTCAGGAGAGCCTGCTGCACGCCCTCGCCCGACACGTCGCGCGTGATGGAAGGGTTGTCGGACTTGCGGCTGATTTTGTCGATTTCGTCGATATAGACAATGCCGCGCTGAGCCTTGTCCACTTCGTAGTTACAATTCTGCAGCAGCTTCTGAATGATGTTCTCGACGTCTTCGCCGACATAACCGGCTTCCGTCAGCGTGGTCGCGTCGGCGATCACGAACGGCACGTTTAGAAGGCGCGCGAGCGTCTGCGCGAGCAGCGTCTTGCCGGAGCCGGTCGGGCCGATCAGCAGGATATTGCTCTTCGACAGTTCGATTTCGTCCTTCTTGTCGAGATGCTTGAGGCGCTTGTAGTGGTTGTAGACCGCGACCGCGAGGATCTTCTTCGCGCGTTCCTGACCGATCACGTACTGGTCGAGAATTTCGCGGATTTCCTGCGGAGTCGGCAGCTCAGACTTCGACAGGCCTGCCTCGATGCCCGCGCCTGCAGCCTCGTCGCGGATGATTTCGTTGCATAGATCGATGCATTCATCGCAGATGAACACCGACGGACCAGCAATCAGTTTCTTGACCTCATGCTGGCTCTTGCCGCAAAACGAGCAATACAACAGCTTTTCGCTGTTAGAACCTTTCTTGTCCGCCATAAATGTGTGAGCCTCCGGACACCGAATTACATAATACGCCGTTTGCCCCCGTCACGCAGTTTGGGCGCGGCGGGGCTAGTGAGCACGATAACGGCGCTTGCCGTAGACGCCCGGACGGAAGGAACTTGAACATTCACAACCGACCCAATGACGGTTTTGCCGCAACAGGGACGACGCAGCGGGGCAAACCCGTACCCGATCAGGGACGCTTGTGCGCGACCTGGTCGACGAGGCCGTACGCCTGCGCGTCATCACCGGACATGAAATTGTCGCGGTCGGTGTCGCGCGCGATACGCTCGACGGGCTGACCGGTGTGATGCGCGAGCAGATGATTCAGCCGGTCCTTCAGGTAAAGGATTTCACGTGCCTGGATTTCAATGTCCGATGCCTGACCGCGTGCGCCGCCGAGCGGCTGGTGAATCATCACGCGCGAATTCGGCAGCGCGAAACGCTTGCCCTTCGCGCCGGCCGCGAGCAGGAACGCGCCCATGCTCGCCGCGAGCCCCATGCACAGTGTCGAGACGTCCGGCTTGATGAACTGCATCGTATCGTAAATCGCCATACCCGCCGACACGGAGCCGCCTGGGCTGTTGATATAGAAGTAGATGTCCTTGTCCGGATTCTCGCTTTCGAGAAACAACATCTGCGCAACCACCAGATTCGCCGTCTGGTCGTTCACTTCGCCCACGAGAAACACGATGCGTTCCTTCAGCAGGCGCGAATAAATGTCATACGAACGCTCGCCCCGGCCGCTCGTTTCCACGACGATCGGCACCAGACCGAGTGCCTGCGCTTCGAGATCCCGGGACGGCAGGGAGGTCAACGTGTCCAGCATTTGGGCGCGAAAGGTCATGCAATGGATCCTTGTCTGGAAATATTCCGAATATTAGCTGCTGGACACAGGTTGGTGCGACGACCCCGTATTCAAGTCCCGTCTCATGTATGCGCCGCACGACCGGATCCGTTACGACACACATTGACGCGGCACACAAAAACGGCGTGCGAGCCGTCGGTCGCTCCGACAGCCGGCACGCCGTTGCAGCAGCGCTTACGCTTGCGCCGTTGCGCTCGCCAGTTCTTCGAAGCTCACTTCCTTGTCCGTCACCTTGGCCTTGCTGAGGACGAACTCGACGACGTTGGCTTCAACGACATACGCTTCCATTTCAGCAAGGCGCTGCTGGTTCGAATAATACCAGCGGACGACTTCCTTCGGGTCTTCGTAGCTTTTCGCGAATTCGTCGACTTCGGCACGGATCTGCTCCGGCTTCGCCTGAAGTTCGTTCGCCTTCACGAGTTCGGCCAGCACGAGACCCAGCTTGACGCGGCGCTCGGCCTGCTCCTTGAACATTTCGGCCGGGATCGGCGCGTCCTTCGCGTTCGGCACGCCGCGCTGCTCCAGATCCTGGCGAGCCATCGCGACGAGGCGTTCCTGATCCTGTTCGATCAGCGCGTTCGGCACTTCCAGTTCCGCGATTTTCAGCAGTGCGTCCATCACCTGGTTCTTGACGATGGCTTGCGTGCGGCGCTTCGCTTCACGCTCGAGGTTGTCCTTGATTTCGGCGCGCATCTTGGTCAGATCGCCGTCTTCGATGCCGAGCGACTTCGCGAATTCAGCGTCGACTTCCGGCAGATGCGGCCATTCGATCTTCTTCATCGTGATCGTGAATTGCGCCGTCTTGCCTGCCACGTCCTTGCCGTGGTAGTCGTCCGGGAATTTCAGGTCGAATTCCTTCGCTTCGCCGACCTTCAGGCCGATGGCCGCTTTTTCGAATTCCGGCAGCATGCGGCCTTCGCCGAGGATGAACCCGAAGTCTTCGGCGCTACCGCCCTGGAATGCTTCACCGTCGAGCTTGCCGACGAAGTCGACCGTCACGCGGTCGCCTTCTTTCGCGGCCGTATCCGTGCCGCCGTCGCCGTGCTCGCCGGTTTCGCCGCGAGCGTGGAAGTGCACGCGCTGCTTGCGCAGGATATCTAACGTGCGGTCGATTTCCGCTTCGCTGATGCTGGTCGTGGTGCGCTCGATCTCAGCCGTGGCGACGTCGCCCAGCTTGACTTCCGGGTACACCTCGAAAGTCGCGTCGAATGCGTAGCTACCTTCCGCGGCGTCGACCTTCGGCGCGAAGCTCGGCTGACCCGCGACACGCAGATTCTCGGCACGGCTGATGTCGAAGAATTCCTTGCCGACCTTGTCGCTCAGCACTTCGGCTTCCACCTGGCCCGAATACTGTTGCGTCACCATCTTGAGCGGCACCTTGCCCGGGCGGAAACCCGGCATGCGCACGTTCTTCGCGAGTTGACGGATACGCGAATCCACTTCCTTCTGCACGGCATCCTTCGGCAGGGAAATCGTCACGCGGCGTTCGAGCTTGCCGAGGTTTTCAACAACGTTAGCCATGGCTTCAATCGTCCTAAAATTATTCGAGCGAATCAGTTATCTTCTCCGTGCTGCCCGTCGATGTCGCTTCGCATCGATTTGCGCCGCTTGCATCGATCACGCACCTGCGCCGCGGGCTTGCAGGCCGCCGGCAGCACGGTTGAGTCCAAAGAGCCGAATATTTTAGCAAACTATTCGCGCGCCTAACCGGGATTCGACGATTGCATCCAGTTTCCGCTGCATTCCAGGCGTTTTGAGGGCCATTTTCGGGTAGTTTTGGCACAGGGAGCGCGGTTCGCCGTTGGCCTGGCTATCCGGTTGGCACCCGCGCTTTCCTCCGGCGCTTTTGCGTCATGCAACGCATGGGTTCGCGCAAACGATCGCCTACGCCCGCCCCCGCCGACGCGTGGCGGCGGCGATCCCGCCTATGCCTTTCGACATATTCAGCCGACGCCCCCATGCTGATAAGCTAACGCACTCGGTCGAGCCGGCCCCCGCAGCCAGTCGTTCGATCCGCTCCAGCAACCGCTTGCAACGACTCAAACCTGCCAGAGACACCATGCCGAATTCGTCGCCCTCGCCTGTCGTCGTCATCGCTCCCGATTCATTCAAAGGCTCGCTCAGCGCGGAACAGGTCGCGCAGGCGATCGCATCCGGCATCCAGCGCGCGCGCCCCGATGCGAGCGTGCGCATCTGCCCGATGGCCGACGGCGGCGAAGGCACGCTCGACGCCATGCTCACGAGCGGCGGCGAGCGTCGCACGCTCAACGTGCGCGGCGCGGCCGGTCCGACGCGAGAAGCGCTGACAGCGCTTCTCGCGGACGGCAGCGCCATCATCGAAACCGCGGAGATCGTCGGCATTACGGACCCGGTCGGCATGGGCGTGCCGGTCGAGGCGCGCAGCACGCGCGGGATGGGCGAGGCGATTCGCGCGCTGCTCGATGCGGGCGTGCGGCGCTTTTTCGTCGCGCTGGGCGGCAGCAGCACGAACGACGGCGGCGCGGGCCTCCTGACCGGCCTCGGCCTGCAGTTGTTCGACGCGCAAGGCAACGTGCTCGAAGCCACGCCTGAGCAGCTTGCGCACGTGGCGCGGGTCGATGCGTCGCTGCTCGACGCGCGGCTTGCCGACGCGCAGTTCGTCGGCATGTCGGATGTCGACAATCCGCTGACCGGGCAGCACGGCGCGACCGCGATTTTCGGTCCGCAAAAAGGTGTGACGCCTGACCAGGTCGCGCCGATCGACGCGGCGCTCGCACGCTTCGCCGATCTGCTGGAAGCCGCGCTCGGCCGTACCGCGCGCGACCTGCCGGGCGCAGGTGCGGCGGGCGGTCTCGGCTTCGCATTGCACATGCTCGGCGCGCGGTTCGAGCCGGGCGCGGAAACGGTCGCGCGGCAAATCGGCCTCGACGCCGCGCTTGCCGGCGCCGACTGGCTAGTCACCGGCGAAGGCCGCTCCGATGTGCAGACGTTGCACGGCAAAGCGCCGTTCGTCGCGTGCGCGCATGCACGGGCCGCGGGCGTGCCCGCCACGCTGCTGTCCGGCGCGGTCGACCCCGCCGCGCTCCCGCGGCTTGCCGAATACTTCAGCGGCTGCTTTTCGCCGGCGCCGGGACCGATCACGCTCGACGTCGCGATTCGCGACGCGGCGCGCCTGCTCGCCAACGAGGCCGAGCAGCTGACGCGCTTGAAGTACGGCGTGCGTTGACCCGCGAAACGGTTGCGGCAACAATCACAGCCCACGACCGTTCCACTCATTACGGGGTGACCATGAAGGACTCCGCCAAAGCCGGGCTCGAGCAGTTCCTCACGTATCGTCTGCATGTGCTGAACAAACTGGCCGAGCGCGGCATCAGCGCGCGCTACGCGGCAAAGCTCGGCGTGACGCTACCTGAAGCGCGGGTGATTGCGTCGGTGGGATCGTTCGGACCGTTCTCGATCATGGCGTTGGCGCGCCATGCCAATCTCGACAAAAGCCAGGCGAGTCGCGCGGCCGAAGCGCTGATCCGGCGGGGACTCGTGCAGCGCGAGGCGAGCGCGGCGGACGGCCGCGTGGTGCTGGTCTCGCTGACGCCGGAAGGACGCGCGCTCTATCGCAAGGTGATGCCGATCGCGCGTAAGTGGAACGGCGATATGTTCGACTGTCTCGACGAAGAAGAAAGGGCCGCGTTCGGCGCGGCGCTCGACAAGGTGATCAGCACCCTGAGCCCGCAGGAGTGACAACGCGCGCGGCGAATCCGCGATTGAAAAGGCGCCGTATCTCGGCATCGGGCCACGCGTGTCAAAATTGAGCATTCGGCCAACGCGCCTTCACCCTATTTTCCATCCGGGGACGTCTCAGTGGATATCAACAAACAGGTCGCGGCACTCACCGCTTCGGAACTTCAGACCGCCGGCGCGAGCCAGGCGACCGCGATCGCGGTCAGCGTCGTGCTGCGTCATCTTCGTTCGCCCGAGCTGGCGAAACTGCTGTCGTCGGCATTTGAAAATCATCAGGCGGTGATGCTCCAAACGCCGTGGCCGGACCCGATGCTGCAGGCATTCGAGTCGACGCGCCGTTTCCTCGAAGGCGCCGCGCAGGCGGAATTGCCGGGCTCGCAGGAAGCCCCGGGAACGCCGGGCGCCTGAGTGACGCGTTCGCAATGAAGGGCCGCGGGCAACACGGCGGCCTTCCAGCCACCGCGCAAGAAAGAAAAAACCCCGTCGGTCCGAAGATCTGACGGGGTTTTTCTTGACTACCGATAAGTGGTGCGAGGGAGGGGACTCGAACCCCTACACCCTTGCGGGCGTCAGGACCTAAACCTGGTGCGTCTACCAATTTCGCCACCCTCGCAGCCGGGTACGCCGCGATGCGTCGCGCCCGATTGTCCTGGCACTCCCAGGGCGCGCTAAACACGTGCCCGAAAGCGTAAGCGCGAGATTCTAACCGATTGATTCGCGCTTGTCTGCACCCGGCGGTATCTGCGCGCGCGGCGCCGATGCTACAATTTTCGGCTCGTCGAGAAAAGCGCCGCGACGAACGCCGGCGCCCTTCTCGCCAGCCCTTCCCCACAATCTCATCCCGTGAATTTCGACGACTATTGCCAGCAGAAAGCGGCACCCCCAGGATCGAGTACTTACTATGCGCTTCGCCGGGCGCGCGCAGCGAGTCAGCCGCTGTTGACGGCGCTCTTCGCGTTGCGTCGCGAGCTCGAAGAAACGGTCAAGGAAACGAGTGATCCCGCGGTCGGCCGCACCAAGCTCGCGTGGTGGCACAAAGAAATCGCCGGGCTCGCCGCGGGCTCGCCGTCGCATCCCGTGTCCAAGGCGCTGGCGGCCTATCTGCCCGACGCGCGGGACGAATATCCGGCTCTGCAGGAACTGCTTGCGGGCTTCGAGATGGATCTCGACCAGGCACGCTATCTCGACTATCCGAACCTGCGGCGCTATGTGCGAGGGGTCGGCGGCAATTTTGCGTCGCTGGTGTCACGCGCCGCGGCAACGGGATTGGCTTACGGTGCCGCGCCAGCGTCGGAGTGGTCCGCGCCGCTCGGCGAGGCGCTGATGCTCGCGCAGTTCGTCGCCGAGACCGGCAACGATGCGCGTCACGGCCGCATCTATGTGCCGATCGACGAGATGCAGCGCTTCAACGTGACCGCCGCCGATCTGATCAACCGCAAATACACCGACGCGTTCACCGAACTGATGCGCTTCGAAACGCAGCGCGCGCGCGATGCGGTGCAAACCGCGCTCGCCGCAGTACCCGCCGACGCGCGGCGCGTGCAGCGCACGCTGCTCGCGCTGGCCGCGCTCGCGTTGGCGTTGCTCGACGAAATCGAGCGCGACGGTTATCACGTGCTGCATCAACGCATCGCATTGACGCCGATCCGCAAGCTCTGGATCGCTTGGCGCGCGAAGTAGTCCCGACAGCCAGGCGCGCCGATTCGCGCCGAGCCGCTCACGCCCGCAGCAAGGGCAGCGGCTCGAACCGCTGCTGCAGAATCGCCGACGCGTCCAGCCCCCACCACGGCCCGAGCACGGTCGCGTAAAGCTGACGAAAATCCACGCCGACCGGCAGATTGCCCTGTCCATCGAGCCGCGCAAGCATCGGCGGCACGCCATACAAACCGCCCCGCACGCGACCGCCCATCACGAAGTGCGGCGCTACCGTGCCATGATCCGTGCCGTTGCTCTCGTTCTCGCGCGGACGCCGCCCGAACTCCGCATAGGTCATCACGAGCGTTCCGTTCCAACGGCCGAACTCGACGAGCGCGGCGCGCATCGCCACCATCCCTTCCGAAAGCTGTTTGAGCAACGCGGCCTGCTGTCCCGGCTGGTTGTGGTGCGTATCGAAACCGTTGAGCGTCAGCCGGATCACGGCCACGCTCTGTCCGCTCAATGGCTGCTCTCGTGACGCGGGTCCCGCGGCGCTTACCTTCGGCGCGTCTGAAGCCGCCAGCAACTGCATCGCCGTTTTGATGGAGTTGCCAAACGTGCCGCCCGGAAACACCGTCTGCAACCGAGGTTGCGGTTGCACTGGGCGCAGAGGATCGGCCGCTTTCGGCATGTCGTTTTCGACGTCGAGAATAGGGGCGAGCGCCGGATTGCGCTGCGTGATCGCGCGCGCGCCATTCGCGAGCGGTCCCATTTCGGCGCTGCCGATCACGACGCCGTCGGCCGCAAAACCGGCGGACACCGGACGCATCGCGAACGCGCGCGTGAGCCAACCGTCGCGCAGATATTGATCGGAGCGCGACGCGGTGTCCCAGATCTCGATCGAACGAAAATGCGACAGGTTCGGCTGCGCGTAGCTGAGGCCCTGTACGATCGCGAACTGCCGGCTGCGCCATAGCGGCATCAGCGGCTGCAACGCGGGATGCAGCGCGGTGCGCTCGTCGAGCTGAAGCATCTGCTCGCGTTGGATACCGATGTTTTTGCGCAGCGCGTAGTACGCGGGATCGGCGAACGGGATCACGGTGTTCAAGCCGTCGTTGCCGCCTTTCAGTTCGATCAGGATCAGCAGCCTGTCGTCACCGCGCCCCGGCACAACCGGCGCACGCGACGCATTCCGCCACTGCGCATCCATCGCGTCCACCGCGCTCGACGCGCCGAATGAGCGAGGCAAGCACAGCGACGCGCCGGCGGCCGCGCTCATCGAAAGAAAGCTGCGTCGTTTCATGCTGCACCTCGTTCCGAATACGCTGCCACGCCGGTCGGACATCAGGCCGCGGCTCACCATTCACACGTCGAATATCGGATCTGGAAGTTGTCGCTGAACGCGCAACAGGATTCTTTCACGCGACGATGCGCGCGGACATTAACGCTTGTACAACTCGCGCACGGCATCTTCGATGTGTTGCCGCAACAGCCGACGCTCTTCGGGCGTCATATGCCCGTCGCGGCGACGTTGATCGAGATCGGGGGGAACGGCGGTACGCAGCATCACCTCAGAGGCAGGACGATCGATGCTCGTATTATGACGGCTGACTCTGCTATTGCCGGAGCGGGACGCATGCTCGCTCGCCGCTCGGTCCGAGGACGGCTGCGCATGGGCGAGCGTCGGGCCCAGTGTGCCTGCGAGCGTACCGGCTACCGCCAGTGCAATCACGCTCAAGCGCACAGTTGGCCAAACCCCTCCCTTCATGTTGTTCCCTTCGTGGCGCGGCAACCGGCGACCTCAGATGCGTGTACAAACCCCGGTAACAGCCGGGTACGAGAGTTTTGTCGAGTGAAGTATCCACCGAACAGCCGCATTCAGTAAAGGAGTCTAAACGCGCATACTTTACGTCGCGCCACGCCGCGGGTAAATTTTGTAACCGACTGTAACCCCAGAAATGGTGTAACCGCGCACCACTTTCTAATCGCGCTAAGATGCCGACCATGGAAACCAAAAACCCTTCGAAAATCCTCGTCGTCGACGACGATCCACGCCTGCGCGATCTTCTGCGCCGCTATCTCGGCGAGCAGGGCTTCAACGTCTACGTCGCCGAAAATGCGCCGTCGATGAACAAGCTCTGGGTACGCGAGCGCTTCGACCTGCTGGTGCTCGATCTGATGCTGCCCGGTGAGGACGGCCTGTCGATCTGCCGGCGCCTGCGCGGCAGCAACGACCGTACGCCGATCATCATGCTGACGGCCAAGGGTGAAGATGTCGATCGCATCGTCGGCCTCGAGATGGGCGCCGACGACTACCTGCCCAAGCCGTTCAATCCACGCGAACTGGTCGCGCGCATTCACGCGGTGCTGCGTCGTCAGTCGCCGTCCGAATTGCCGGGTGCGCCGTCGGAGACCACCGAGGTGTTCGAGTTCGGCGAGTTCGCGCTCAATCTCGCCACCCGCACATTGACCAAGGCCGGCCAGGAAATTCCGCTGACCACCGGTGAGTTCTCGGTGCTGAAGGTGTTCGCCCGTCATCCGCGTCAGCCGCTGTCGCGCGAAAAGCTGATGGAACTCGCACGCGGCCGCGAATACGAGGTGTTCGACCGCAGCCTCGACGTACAGATCTCGCGTCTGCGCAAGCTGATCGAGCCGGATCCGGGCAGCCCGCGCTTCATTCAGACCGTGTGGGGCCTCGGCTACGTGTTCATCCCCGACGGTGCAGCCTGAGTTTGTGCTCCGTTTTCGTTTCTGTGTCACATAAGAAGGGCCCATGCGGATCGACCGGCGCCTCCTGACGCTCGCGTTCGGCGGCCTTTTCTGGCGGACCTTTCTGCTGATCGCGCTGTTGATCGCAGTCAGTCTGGCCGCGTGGTTCCAGAGCTTTCGCGTGATCGAACGGGAGCCGCGCGCGCAGCGCGTGGCGCTGCAACTCGTCGCGATCGTCAAGCTCACGCGCACCGCACTCCTCTATTCCGATCCCGACCTGCGGCGCGCGCTGCTGCAGGATCTGGAGAGCAATGAAGGGGTGCGCGTGTACCCGCGCGAAGCCACCGACAAATACAAACTCCAACCCGACGAATCGCTCAATCGCCTGATCGAGCACGACATCCGCGGCCGTCTCGGCGACGACACCGTGATCGCGCAGAGCGTGAACGACATCAACGGCGTATGGATCAGCTTCAAGATCGACGACGACGATTACTGGGTCGCACTCGATCGCGATCAGCTCGACAACGCGACCGGCCTGCAATGGGCCGGCTGGGGCGTGTTCGCGCTCGCGCTGTCGCTGTTCGGCGCGGCGTTCATCACGAGTCTGGTGAACCGGCCGTTCGCGCGTCTCGCGATGGCCGCGCGCAGGGTCGGCTCGGGGCAATCGCCCGAGCCGCTGCCCGAGCGCGGCATGGGGGTCGCGGCCGAAACCAATCGAAGCTTCAACCAGATGGTGCGCGACCTCGAGCAGCTCGAGGCGGATCGCGCGCTGATGCTCGCGGGCATCTCGCACGATCTACGCACGCCGCTCGCGCGGCTGCGGCTCGAGACCGAAATGAGCCCGTCCGACCAGGCCACCAAGGACGCGATGGTCGACGACATCGAGCAGATGGACATGATCATCGGCCGCTTCCTCGACTACGCGCGTCCGGTGCAGCGCGTGCCGGAGCCGGTCGACCTCTCGGTGATCGCGAGCGAACTCGCCGCGCGCATGCAAAGCGAGGACAGCATGCGACTGATCACGCGGCTCGCTCCGTCGGCGGTGATCGAGGCCGATGAAACCGACATGCGGCGCGTGGTCGGCAATCTGCTCGAGAACGCGCGCAAGTACGGGGGCAGCGAAGACGATGGCGTGCCACACGTTATCCTCGAAACGCGCGTGTCGCATTCGCGCGTCGAACTCACGGTGGTCGACGAAGGCCCCGGCATTCCCGAAGACCAGCTCGCGCTCGTCACGCGGCCGTTCTATCGCGTGAATTCGGCGCGCACCCAGGCCAACGGCACCGGGCTCGGCATGGCGATCGTGCAGCGGCTGGTCGCGCGTTATCGCGGCGCGCTGCGGCTGCGCAACCGTTCGCCCGGGCCCGGGCTCGAGGTGACGATCGAGTTTCCGCTCGCGAAAGGCGCGTGAGCCGACGACCCACGGCACGGCGCGCAGCCGCCATGCGAACCATGCCGTTCTTGCGACTTCCGAAGGAGCTCAAGCATGAAAACCGTTGGCGATAAACTCGAAGCGTTCACCGTCATCGCCGCCAAGCCGGGCTTCAACCACCATGAGGAACACGGCGTCTCGGCGTTCGAAGCGATCACCGAGCAGTCGTTTCCAGGCAAGTGGAAAATCATCTACTTCTATCCGAAGGATTTTTCACTGGTCTGTCCGACGGAAATCGTCGAGTTTGGCAAGCTCGTCAAGGAATTCGAGGACCGCGACGCGGTCGTGCTCGGCGGCAGCGTCGACAATGAATTCGTGAAGCTCGCTTGGCGCCGCGAGCACAAGGATCTCGACAGGCTCAACCACTACTCGTTCGGCGACGTGAAAGGCGAGCTGATCGACCAGCTCGGCGTGCGCGACAAGGAAGCGGGAGTCGCGCTGCGCGCGACCTATATCGTCGATCCGGACAACACGATCCAGCACGTGTCGGTCAACAATCTGTACGTGGGCCGTAACCCCGAAGAAGTGCTGCGCATCCTCGACGGCCTGCAAACGGACGAGCTATGTCCGAGCAATCGGGCGATCGGCGGCGCGACGCTGTAAGCGACACCGTCGATCACCCTCACACAAGAGCCGTCAGCTCCTGATCAACAACACCGCGGCCTGCGCCTCGATGCCCTCGCCGCGGCCGAGATAGCCGAGCTTCTCGTTCGTCTTCGCCTTCACGTTCACGCGCTCGATCGGCACGCCGAGGTCCGCCGCGATATTTGCGCGCATCCCTTCGATATGCGGCGCGAGCTTCGGCGCCTGCGCGATGACGCTGCTATCGACGTTGCCGATCGCAAAGCCCGCCGCCTTCACGCGCGCCACGCATTCGCGCAGCAGCACGCGACTGTCGGCGCCGGCGAACTTCGCGTCGGTATCGGAGAAATGTCGGCCGATGTCGCCCAACGCGGCGGCGCCGAACAGCGCGTCGGTGATCGCGTGCAGCAGCACGTCCGCGTCCGAGTGGCCGAGCAGCCCGCGCTCGTACGGAATCGTCACGCCCCCGATGATCAACGCGCGTCCCGGCACCAGCGCATGCACGTCGTAGCCCTGCCCAATTCTGAAATCCATGTGCGTCACGTCCTCGAGTGCTGAAGCAATTAAAGCTTCTTTAAAGCCTTTCCAAATCGTTCTAACGGCCCACGGCCACGCGTCACGAACCGGCCGTGCGGCTCAGGATCGCGTCGGCCAGATCGAAGTCTTCGGGATACGTCACCTTGAAATTGCGCAGGCTGCCTTGCACGAGCTTCGGCGCATGGCCCGCCCATTCGATCGCGCTCGCCTCGTCGGTCAGATCGTGGCCGTCGGCCTGCGCGCGCAGGATCGCCTCGCGCAGCATGCCGATGCGGAACATCTGCGGCGTCTGCGCCTGCCACAAGCCGTCGCGCGCTTCGGTGCGGGCGATGCGGCCATCGACCGACGCGCGGTCGATCCGCTTTAGCGTGTCCGCGACCGGCAACGCCATGATGCCGCCGACCGCATCGTCCTTCAGCGATCCGACCAGCGTGCGGATCAGCGCCGGCGTGATGCCCGGGCGCGCCGCGTCGTGCACGAGCACCCAGTCGTCGTCGCGGGCGCCGAACTCGGCGAGCGCATGCAGACCATTGAGCACCGACGCCTGGCGCGACGCCCCGCCGACGCGCCGCACCGCGAAGCGCAGATTGCCGAAGCGGCGGGCGTCGAAGTGCTGGTCGTCGGGCGCGATCACGACGAGCGTCTGTGCGAATTCGCTGCACGCGTCGAATGCGGCAAGCGAGTAATGCAGCATGTCGCGACCGGCGACAGTGCGGTATTGCTTGGGCATCGCGGCACCGGAACGGCTGCCGGTGCCCGCGCACGGAATCAGGGCGAAGAGACGGGAAGTCACGAGTGCGGATGCCGCCAGGTCAAAGTAAAGGACGGATTTTATAATAGGTCCTTCGCATCCACGCCCGTACACGCGTAAACTTGGCCGTCGCGTGAGCCCCGAGCCGCCCTTTTTCTCCTTTATGCCAGACATCGCCGCAACCTCGCAGTCCTCCCCGCCCGTCGCGCTCGTCAAGGCCGGCCAGCGTTTCGCCTTCGACGGCACGCGCGGTTCGTCCGACGCGCTGCTGATCGCCCGTTACCATCTCGCGTATCGCGAGAAGATGCCGCTGCTTGCGGTGGTCTGCGAAAGCGCGGTCGACGCGCAGCGGCTGTCGCAAGAAATCGGCTTCTTCGCGCCCGATGCGCGGGTGCGTCTGCTGCCCGACTGGGAAACGCTGCCTTACGACACGTTTTCGCCGCACCAGGATCTCGTGTCCGAACGTCTCGCGACGCTGCACGATCTCGGCGAAGGCCGCTGCGACATCCTGCTCGTGCCGGCCACGACGGCCCTGTACCGGATGCCGCCCGCATCGTTTCTGGCCGCCTACACGTTCTCGTTCTCACAGGGCGAGCGGCTCGACGAAGCGAAGCTGAAGGCGCAATTGACGCTCGCCGGCTACGAGCACGTGAGTCAGGTCGTGCGTCCCGGCGAATACTGCGTGCGCGGCTCGCTGCTCGATCTGTTCCCGATGGGCTCACCGCTGCCCTACCGGATCGACCTGTTCGACGACCAGGTCGATTCGATTCGCGCGTTCGACCCCGACACGCAGCGCAGCCTCTATCCGGTCAAGGACGTACGTCTGCTGCCGGGCCGCGAATTCCCGTTCGACGAAGCCGCGCGCACCGCATTCCGCAGCCGCTGGCGCGAGACCTTCGAGGGCGATCCGAGTCGCGCGTCGATCTATAAAGACATCGGCAACGGCGTGCCGTCGGCGGGCATCGAATACTATCTGCCGCTGTTCTTCGCGGAGACGGCCACGCTCTTCCATTACCTGCCCGACGGTTCGCAACTCGCGTTCGTCGGCGATCTGGACGCGGCGATCCGGCGCTTCACCAACGACACGAAGCAGCGCTTCAACTTCCTGTCGCACGACCGCGACCGGCCGATTCTCGAACCGCGGAAGCTGTTCCTGTCGGATGAGGATTTCTTCACGTTCGCGAAACCGTTCGCACGGCTCGTGCTCTCCACCAACGGCGGCGGCGCCTGGTCGATCGCTTTGCCGAACCTCGCCATCGACCGTCACGCCGACGACCCCGTCTCGTCGCTGCGCGCGTATCTGGGCGCGACGCCGAACCGCGTGCTGTTCGCCGCCGAATCGGCGGGCCGCCGCGAGACGCTGCTGCAACTGCTCACCGACAACCAGCTGAAGCCGGCCTCGGCCGACAGCTTCGCCGACTGGCTCGCCGGCGACGCACGTTTTTCGCTCGGCGTCGCGCCGCTCGCGAACGGCTTCGCGGTGCCGGGCGACGGCATCGCGATCATCACCGAAACCGAGCTGTACGGGCCGCTCGCGCGCCGCGCGGGACGTCGCCGCCAGGAACAGGCGAGCAACGTCGATTCGATGGTACGCGATCTGTCCGAGCTGAAGCTCGGCGATCCGGTCGTGCACTCGCAGCACGGTATCGGCCGCTACATGGGTCTCGTGACGATGGACCTCGGCGAAGGCGAAACCGAGTTCCTGCACCTCGAATACGCGGGCGACAGCAAGCTCTATGTGCCGGTTGCGCAATTGCACGTGATCTCGCGCTATAGCGGCGCCGATCCGGAGAGCGCCCCGCTGCATTCGCTCGGTTCGGGCCAGTGGGAAAAGGCCAAGCGCAAGGCCGCGCAGCAGATCCGCGACACCGCCGCCGAGCTGCTCAATCTGTACGCGCGCCGCGCCGCCCGCGAGGGCCACGCGTTCGCGCTCGAACCGAAGGACTATGTGAAGTTCGCCGAGAGCTTCGGCTTCGAGGAGACGCCGGACCAAGCCGCGGCGATCGCAGCCGTGATCGGCGACATGACGAGCGGCAAGCCGATGGACCGGCTCGTGTGCGGTGACGTCGGCTTCGGCAAGACCGAGGTCGCGTTGCGCGCGGCGTTCATCGCGGTCATGGGCGGCAAGCAGGTCGCGCTGCTGTCGCCGACCACGCTGCTCGCCGAGCAGCACACGCAAACCTTCAGCGACCGCTTCTCCGACTGGCCAGTGCGCATCGCCGAGCTGTCGCGCTTCAAGTCGACCAAGGAAGTGAACGCGGCGATCCAGCAGATCAACGAAGGCTCGGTCGACATCGTGATCGGCACGCACAAGCTGCTGTCGTCGGACGTGCAGTTCAAGCGGCTCGGGCTCGTGATCATCGACGAGGAGCATCGCTTCGGCGTGCGCCAGAAAGAAGCGCTGAAGGCGCTGCGCGCGGAAGTCGACGTGCTGACGCTGACCGCGACGCCGATCCCGCGTACGCTCGGCATGGCGCTCGAAGGACTGCGCGACTTCTCGGTGATCGCGACCGCGCCGCAAAAGCGGCTCGCGATCAAGACCTTCGTGCGGCGCGAGGAAGACGGCGTGATTCGCGAGGCCATGCTGCGCGAGTTGAAGCGCGGCGGCCAGGTCTACTTCCTGCACAATGAAGTCGAGACGATCGAGAATCGCCGGCATATGCTCGAAGCGCTGGTGCCCGAAGCGCGCATCGCGGTCGCGCATGGCCAGATGCACGAGCGCGAACTGGAACGCGTGATGCGCGACTTCGTCGCGCAACGCGCGAACGTGCTGTTGTGCACGACGATCATCGAAACCGGCATCGACGTGCCGAGCGCGAACACGATCCTGATCCATCGCGCCGACAAGTTCGGTCTCGCGCAATTGCATCAATTGCGTGGCCGCGTCGGACGCTCGCATCACCAGGCGTATTCGTATCTGCTCGTGCACGATCCGCAAGGGCTCACCAAGCAGGCGCAACGGCGGCTCGAAGCGATCCAGCAGATGGAGGAACTCGGCTCGGGCTTCTATCTCGCGATGCACGACCTCGAAATTCGCGGCACCGGCGAGGTGTTGGGCGACAAACAGTCGGGCGAGATTCAGGAGATCGGCTTCCAGCTTTATACCGACATGCTCAACGACGCGGTGAAGGCCCTCAAGAACGGCAAGGAGCCGGACCTCACCGCGCCGCTCGCCGCGACCACCGAGATCAATCTGCACACGCCGGCAATCCTGCCGTCGGACTATTGCGGCGACGTGCAGGAGCGTCTGTCGCTCTACAAGCGCCTCGCGAACTGCGAACACGACGATTCGATCGACGGCATCCACGAGGAGCTGATCGACCGTTTCGGCAAGCTGCCGCCGCAAGCGCATGCGCTGGTGGAGACGCATCGTCTGCGGCTCGCCGCGAAGCCGCTCGGCATTTCGAAGATCGATGCGGGCGAAGCGGTGATCGGCCTGCAGTTCATCCCGAACCCGCCGGTCGACGCGATGCGGATCATCGAGATGGTGCAGAAGCACAAGCACATCAAACTCGCGGGACAGGACAAGCTGCGTATCGAAACGCGCAGCCCCGATCTCGCGGTGCGCGTCGCGACGGTCAAGGAGACGTTGCGCGCGCTCGGTTCGCCGAGCCGCGGCAAGGCCACGGCGACGCCTGCGCGTTGAGCGCTGCGCACCAAGGTTCGCGAATACGGCGGAAAACGTGGGGATGTCCGGCGTTTTTCGCATCGATGCTGCGCTGCGCCAACGCGCGCCCGGCTGTGGGCGAGACCTGACGAAAATGCGATTTGGGATATGATCGATAGACATAAAACGCTGGAGTCATGTCATGTCCCACGTCGCTGAAACAGCGCAATCGCCGCAGTCGTCCACCTCCCCGGCTTCGCCCGCATCGCTGCCCTGGGTCACCCGTCTGGTGTCGATGGACACGGTGAGCCGCAATCCGAATCTCGGTCTGATCGAAACGGTGCGCGACGAACTGCGCGCGGCAGGTATCGACGCGACGCTCACGCACGGCAAAGGCGGCAAATGGGCGAACCTGTTCGCGACGATTCCCGCGCACGATGGCGACACGAACGGCGGCGTCGTGCTGTCGGGCCACACGGATGTCGTGCCGGTGGACGGCCAGCAATGGGACAGCGATCCGTTCAAACCCGAGATTCGCGGTGACAAGCTTTATGGCCGCGGCACCTGCGACATGAAGGGCTTCATCGGCGCCGCACTTACGCTCGTGCCGGACATGCAGCGCGCGAAGCTCGCGAAGCCGATCCACTTCGCGCTGTCGTTCGATGAGGAAGTCGGCTGCGTCGGCGCGCCGCTTCTGATCGCCGATCTGATCAAGCGCGGCGTGAAGCCCGACGGTTGCATCGTCGGCGAGCCGACCGGCATGCGCCCGATCATCGCGCACAAGGGCATCAACGCGTATCAGTGCTGCGTGCGAGGCCAGGCCGCGCATTCGTCGCTGACACCGAAGGGCTTGAACGCGATCGAGTACGCGGCGCGCCTGATCTGCTACATCCGCGACATGGCCGACCGGTTCCGCGAGCAAGGCCCGTTCGACGAACTGTACGACGTGCCGTTCAGCACCGCGCAGACCAGCACGATCGCGGGCGGCAACGCGATCAACACGGTGCCGGCCGAATGCCAGTTCCAGTTCGAATTCCGGAATCTGCCGACGCTCGACCCCGAGCAGATCTTCGCGCGCATCGACACCTACGCGCGCGAAACGCTGCTGCCGAAAATGCTGCGCGAGCATCCGTCTGCCGCGATCGAGATCACGAAGATCGCCGCGGCGCCCGGCCTCGATTCGTCTGAACAGGCCGCGATCACGCAACTCGTGCGTGCGCTGACGGCCGATCAGGACAAGCGCAAGGTCGCGTACGGCACCGAGGCCGGCCTCTTTTCGAACGCGGGGATTCCAAGCATCGTCTGCGGCCCCGGCGACATCCAGCAGGCGCACAAGGCGAACGAATTCGTCGAACTCGAGCAGCTCGTCGCGTGCGAGCGCTTCTTGCGCAAGTTCATCCACAGCATGTCGGTCGAAGCCGCTTAGGCCATTTCGTTGCAGCGGCGCGCAGCACTGAACCTGCGCGCCGCGCCACGGGTCTTAACGACATCGACGACTCCGGAGCGACCGCCATGTCCAGCGCCTTGCCGCAGCACACGGATCACACCATCGACGGCGAGCCGATCCCCACGCTCGACGACATCGCCGCGCAGCACTTCGCGTTGACGCCGTGGGTCGCGCGCACGCCGGTGTTCGACCGGCTCGACTTCTCGTCGCTGCACGGCACGGTCGTCAATTTCAAGTTCGAACTGCTGCAGGCGGGCGGCAGCTTCAAGGCACGCGGCGCATTCACGAACCTGCTCGCGCTCGACGAGGCGCAAAAGAGCGCGGGCGTCACCTGCGTGTCGGGCGGCAATCATGCGGTGGCGCTCGCCTATGCGGCGATGCGGCTCGGCGTCAGTGCGAAGGTCGTGCTGTTCAGAGCGGCCAATCCGGCGCGCGTCGCGTTGTGCCGCGAGTACGGCGCCGAGATCGTCTATGCGGAAGATCTCGCCGAAGCGTTCGAGCTGGTGCGCGGCATCGAGGCCGAGGAAGGCCGCTATTTCGTGCATCCGTTCAACGGCTATCGCACGGTGCTCGGCTCGGCCACGCTCGGCTACGAATGGGTGACGCAAACGCCCGACCTCGAAGCGGTGATCGTGCCGATCGGTGGCGGCGGACTCGCGGCCGGAATCTCCACCGCGCTGCGACTCGCGAATCCGAACGTGCACGTGTACGGCGTCGAACCCGAAGGCTCCGATGTGATGTGCAAGAGTTTTGCCGCCAACCATACGGTCAAAATGGGCCATATGTACAGCATCGCCGATTCGCTGATGTCGCCGCATACGGAGCAATACAGCTACGAGCTGTGCCGCCGCCATATCGATCGGCTCGTGACCGTGTCCGACGACCAGTTGCGCGAGGCGATGCTGATCCTGTTCAATCAGCTCAAGCTCGCGGTCGAGCCCGCTTGCGCAGCCGCCACCGCCGCACTGCTCGGCCCGCTGCGCGAGCACTTGCAGGGCAAACGCGTGGGCGTGCTGCTATGCGGTGCCAATATCGATCCGGTCAGTTTTGCCGCGCATCTGGAGCGCGCGCGTCATAGCGAGTCACAGTTTCCTCATTAGCGACGCGCAGCGAATGCACTTGTTGCATCGCGGTTAAAAGCACTAGCCTATCCGCTTCGGGTTGGTATGATTCGGCTATTCATATCTGGGGAGGTGCTTATATGAGCATGATCAAGGAGTTTAAAGAATTTGCCCTCAAAGGCAATGTGATGGATCTGGCGGTCGGTGTGATTATCGGCGGCGCATTTTCCACCATTGTCAATTCCGTGGTTAAAGACCTGATCATGCCGATTGTCGGGCTCGCTACCGGCGGCCTCGATTTCTCCAATATGTTCATTCGCCTCGGCCATATTCCGGCGACTTACAAAGGCAACCCCGAATCGTATAAAGACCTGCAGACGGCGGGCGTGGCGGTGATCGGCTACGGTTCGTTCATTACCGTGCTGATCAACTTCATCATTCTCGCGTTCATCATTTTCCTGATGGTCAAGTTCATCAACAATCTGCGCAAGGAGCCGGAAGCCGCGCCGGCTGCGGCCCCGCCCCCGCCGGAAGACGTGCTGCTGCTGCGCGAGATCCGCGATACGCTAAAGGAACAGCAGCGTTAATCGCCAGATAAAGCTCGGCTAAGGCTCGGCTTACGCACCCTTTCGCGCCTTCAATTGCGCCGCGCTTTCAATCGTCGCCTCGAGCTGGCCGAAATTGACAGGCTTGGTTAGATGCGACGTAAAACCCGCGCTCAAGCAACGGCGCACGTCCTCGTCGGTGCCGAAGCCGGTCAGCGCGACGGCTGGCGCCTCGGAATGTTCGCGAAATGCCTTGATGAAATCGAGGCCGGTGCCATCCGGCAACCCGACATCGCTGACGACCAGATCGAACGTCTGCAACTGCGTGGCCGCCAGCGCATCGTCGATGCGCCCGACCACCGTCACCTGATGACCCAGCCCGCGCATCAATTGCGCCATCACGTCGGCGGTATCGGCGTGGTCCTCGATCAGCAGCACGGTCAGCGGACTCGCGGGCTGCACGGTGCTCGGCACGATGACCGGCACAGTGGCGGCCGGCGCGGCCGCGGTCGGCAGCGTGATCGTGAAGGTCGCGCCGCAATGCGCACCCGGGCTCTGCGCGGTCACGATGCCGCCGTGCACGTCGGTCAAAGCCTTCGTGATCGCGAGACCGAGGCCCAGCCCGCCGAACTGCCGCGTCATATTCTGATTGCCCTGCTCGAACGCGTTGAACAGCTTGCCGATCTGCTCCGGCTCGATGCCGATGCCGGTGTCTTCGACCGAGATCTGCACGTGCATGCGTTCGTCGCACGTGCGCACGTAAATATGGCCGCCGTCCGGCGTGAACTTCGCGGCGTTGCGAATCAGATTCCACAGCATCTGCTGCAGGCGCGCGCGATCGGCGAGCACGTAGTGATGGGTCGCGTGCTTGTCGATATGCACGTCCTGCTGCTTGACCTGGATTTCGCTGCGAAAGAGTTCTAGCACGCTGTCGATTACCTCGTGCACGTCGACGGTCTCCAGCGACAATCGCAGCTTGCCGTTCGCGACCCGCGTCAGGTCGAGCAGATCGTCGATCAGCCGCGCCTCCAGCTCGACGTTGCGGCGGATCATGCGCACGCTCGCGCGCGCCTGCTCGGGCAGTTCGGGGATCATCTCCAGCACGCTCGCGCCCGCGAGCACCGGCGTAAGCGGCGTGCGCAATTCGTGTGACAGCATCGCGAGAAAGCGGTCCTTTGCGCGATTCGCTTCTTCGGCGGCCTGGCGCGCGGCCTGCTCGGACTCGAGCAGCCGCTCGCGCTCTGCGATCGCCTCGCGCTGCGAATGGATGTCGGTGCAACTGCCGAACCATTTGCTGACGTTGCCATCGGCGTCGCGCATCGCGACCACCCGCACGT
Source organism: Paraburkholderia sprentiae WSM5005 (assembly GCF_001865575.2). Classification (NCBI taxonomy): domain Bacteria; kingdom Pseudomonadati; phylum Pseudomonadota; class Betaproteobacteria; order Burkholderiales; family Burkholderiaceae; genus Paraburkholderia; species Paraburkholderia sprentiae. Next base: position 1,548,186 of record NZ_CP017561.2, on the reverse strand, counting down.
CGAACCAGCGGTACTCGCCGTCGTGGCGACGAATCCGCAGCTCGTGCCGATAGTCGCCGCTGCGGCTCGCGACCGCTTTCAACCAGCTTTGACGGACCTGCTCGCGATCGTCGGGGTGCACGGCGTTGAGCCACGCGAGACCGTGCAACGCGTGCTCGGGCAAGCCGGTGTAGTCGTACCACTGCTTCGACTGGAAGTCGCAATCGCCGGCCGCGTCGCAGGTCAGCACGAGATGCGGCAAGGCCTCGGACAGCGTACGGTAATGGAGCTCGCGATCGCGCAGCAGCAGCGCTTCGTCGGACGCGCGTTGCAGCCGCACCTGCGACAGCACGCGCTCCACGGCCTCCGGCAGATAGTCGAGATAGTCGCCGGACTTCGGCACCACGTCGGACACGCCCGCGCGCAGTGCGTCGATCACGCGCGATTCGTCGGTGAAGCCGGTCACGAGGATCGCCGGAACGCGCACGCCCTCCGCGCGCAGACGCCGGAAGAAGTCGAGCCCGGTCTCCGGCCCGCTCAGCTGATAGTCGAGTACCAGCAGATCGGGGCGGCCGCTCGCGAGGTGATCACGGGCCGCTTCGACACCGGCGCAGATCGCCACCCGGCAGCCGGCGCGTTCGAGCGACTTGCGCGCGAGCCGCAGGATGCCCTCGTCGTCATCGACGACGAGCACATACGCGGCGTGCGGGATGGACACTTCTTCGGTCATGCAGGTGCTCTCTGGCTGAGTTCAGTGCTTATGTTGTCATGAACGGCTTTCGGACAGCTTCAGGGCGGGCCGAGCCGATACCCCGCCGGCAGCTTGACCACTTGCAGGAAAAAACCAAGCCGGCGCACGGCTTCGATGAACGCATCATATTCGACCGGTTTGCAGATATAGACGTTGCAACCGAGCTCGTAGCAACGCGCAATTTCGCGCGGGTCGTCCGTGGTGGTCAGCACGATCACCGGCACGGCCGCCGTCTCGGGGGCTTCCTTCAGCCGCCGCAGTACCTCGACGCCATCGACGCGCGGCATCTTCAGATCGAGCAGCACGACGAAATTCGCCAGATTCTCGCGCGGCGGATACGGACGACCGTCGGCATCGCTCAACGGCTGCGCGGGCGCGGGGCCGAAGAAGTAATCGAGCGCCTGCTGGCCGTCGCGAAAGCGCACGAAGCGGTTCGACACGCCGGCGCGGCGCAGATTACGCTCGACGAGCGTCGCGTGGCCATCGTCGTCTTCGATCAGAACGATGCTGACCGTTTGCGCGTGATTCATAAGCTCTCCGTGCTAACGATTCGTCATCCGCGCCGCCGGTCGGCTGGCAGCGGCCCCTCTCGCGCCGGCATGCGCCTCGCTCAGAGGCGCACCGGCTGCTCGGGCAGCACCACGAAAAAAGTCGATCCCGCGCCTTCGGCCGATTCGACCCAAACACGCCCGCCGTGCCGTTCGACGGTGCGCCGCACCACCGCGAGGCCGATGCCCTCGCCGCTCGCGACGTCCCCATGCAGACGCTGGAACGCGCGAAACACCTTCGACAGATACGCGGCCGGAATGCCGAGCCCGTTATCGCGGACGTAATAGGTGCGCATCCGGACCGCGCGCGGCTCGCTTTCATCGACGGGTTCGGGCTCGAGCGCGCCGACCTCGATGCGTCCGCGGCGCGCCGGATCGAGGAAAGTCAGCGCATTGCCGATCAGGTTGCTGAAAATCTGTTCGACCGCCGCCGGATCGCCCCATGCGGGCGGCAGCTCGCGCACCATGACGCTCGCCGCGCGCTGCTCGATCGTGCCTTGCAGCGCATCGACGACGCGCGCCACCGCGCGCCCGACGCTGACCCGCTGCCACTGGTATTCGAGCCGTCCCGCGCGCGAGATACGCAACAGCGCATCGATGATCGCCGCCGCGCGAGCGACCGCGGTGTGTAGATAGTGCAGCGACTCGCGCGCGTCGCCATCGAGGATCTGCGTGATGCGCCGCTGTTCGTTGGCAGGCAGACGAGCCTGCCCGACGAGGCCGTCGAGTTCGTCGCACGACACGTGCAGCTCGTTCGAAAACCCCTGCAGATTGACGAGCGGCGAGCGCAGGTCGTGCGACACGCTATCGATGAACATCTCGTTGTCCTGCGTTTCCTGGCGCAATGCCTCATTGACCGATGCCAGCTCGCGCGCGCGTGCTTCGAGCTCCGTCTTCAACGCCTGCTGCCCCGCTTCGGCCTCGCGCAGCCGCGCATCGGTCTGATGCAGCACCGTGTCGAGCGCGGCGATTTCGTCGCTGCCCGACAACGGCGCCGCGAGCGGACGGCTGCTGCCTAGCCGCTCGGCGTTATCGGTCAGCACTTCGAGGCGCTGGCCGATGCCACGCGCGAACACGAAGGCGGTAATCGCCCAGATCAGCATCGAGCCGAACACCGCGGCGATCAGCGCACGCTGCTGAAGCTCGCGCCGCTCGCCAAGCGCGGTCGAGCGCTCGGCGTCGAGCTCCGAGGCCGCCGCGCCGAACTGCGCCAGCTCCTCGCGGAACACGGCGATCTGCTCCGGCAACGCGCCGGTTTCGAGCGCGATATAGGGGCGTAGACTGCGGCCCTCGCGTAACGCCTGCGAGATCGCGACACTTTGTTGACGATATGCGTCGATCGCGCGCCGCATGCTGCGTACGCGCTCAGCCTGGCCCGGTGTTTCGGCGACGAGCGCATCGAGCTTCGCGAGCCGGTCGTTCAGGTCGATCCACACGGCGGGGCGGTCGATCAGCGATGCGTTGCCCGTCACCATCGCGGTGCGCACGCGCGCGGCCTGGCGCAGCAGCGGATCGACGATGGCCGACGACTGATAGAGGATCTGCTTGCTGTTATCGACCCATCGCGCGGCCTGCGCGGTCCGCTGCTGCGAATCGAAGACGGCCCCGAGCAGCGCGAGTTCGACCGCGCTCGGTATCGCGATCAGCAGCAGGCCTTTGGTGAATAGTTTCATGGTTCCGTCAGGGCGTTCAGGCTGCGATCAGGCTGTCACTCGAACGGCGGGGCTCGCGCATACCCGTCGCGCCCTCGAAGGCGCGCACAGCGCGGCCAGACGGGCCATTATCGACGTGAATGGCGGATATTTCAACGGCGCGCCAGCAAGCGTTCGACCACACAAAAATGACTTTTTTATTGGGATGGGATGTTTTTTCCGCGCCGCCTGCGTCTATGATGGAGACAGGTGTGCTGGGATGCAAATGCGCGCGGCGAGGCGGTTCGGCATGATTCGTGCGGAAGGCGGTGGGGCGATGCGGCAGCGTCGAATCATCGTGAATCCGGCCTTGTCGTATGCTATAAAAGATCGACGTGCGGCGCGCCAAAGCCGGGAGTGGTCGCATGAGGACGCAGCGTTTCTTGCAATTCTTTTTCAGGCGAATTTTTATGTCCTTCCCGAAAAAGCGTCGACGCGCGAAGGTGGACGGCGACGAGTCGTTCCTCGCGGTTCTGCGGCATTTCAAGCCGTTCGGCCAACTCGACACGAAGATCGCGCGGGCTCGCGCGCAGGACGAACCGGTGCTCTATGCCCACGTGCTGCCCGGACTCGACGTGCTTCTATGCAGTGTGCGCGGCGCGCAGCCACCCTACCCCGCACCCGCCGAATTACGGCGGCGCTGCATCGAATCCATTACCAACGCGCTGGAGCAGCCGCTCGACGGTCTCGAGAACGGCGGCTACTGGTACGAGGCCGACGGCTTCGGCTTCCTCGTGTTCGCGAGCCGTGCGCGCAGCAAGATCCTGACGGAGTTCGGTGCGACGCGGATCGGCACGCGCCGCGGCGTGCGTCGCCAGGACGCGTCCGGTGATGCAACACCGCGCTCGCTCAGATAGCGGCGATCAGCCACCCTGAAGTTCAGGGTTACTGACGGGTCGTTCTCTTCGCTTCATTCCAACCCTGGCTCGACGGCCACCGCGCGCAGTGCATCGCGCGGCATCGTGCCGTGATTCGACGATCGCATCATCGACGCGCATCAGCTGCCCTTGTATTCGGCCGCGCTCGCCGGCGACGGCGTCGCGGGCTTGCGCTCCACCGCGGCGGGCGACGACGCACCGGCTGAAGACTTGTTGACCGGCGCGCCCTCCAGCGACATCGGCGCCTTCGGCGCTTGCTTCACGCCCGGCGGGGGCGCCTTCGGCGCCTGCCGCACTTGCGCGAGCAATCGCGCACACGGCAGCGGCTTGTTGTTGCTCGGCGCGAGCAGCGGGATCAGCGCCGCGAACGGATTGATCAGCCCGAGCCCGACCGCCGCGCCGCCGCGCAACGCGAGCGCCGCCGCATTGACGCCGACGTGCGGATCCTTGAAGGTGCCCTTCACGTACAGCGGCGAGCGCAGCGAAAACACCCGAAAGCCCTTCGTATGCGGATGCACGCCCAGGTCCATGGTCTCGTCGCGCAGATTCACGTGACCGTCGATGTTGATCACCGCGTCGCCGGTGTCGAGCGCGAACACGCGTGCTTCGAGCACGCCGTCGGTGGCGACGAAATCGGCGGCCGCGCAGTTGATCTTCACGTCGTTCGTGCCGAACAGCTTTTCATAGACGACGTTCGCGACGTTGAGCCCGGCGGCCTCCATCAACAGACGGCTCACGGTGCCTTCGGTCACGAGCGCCTTCAACTCGCCGTTCGAGGTCGCCGCGAGCGCCGCCGGCGAATTGCCGGTCGCCGACAGCGACGCATCGCCGTTGATCTCGCCCAGCGCGCTCTGCATCGTCTTGAAGGTCGGGAACAATTGCTTCAGCTTGACGTGCCGCGCCGACATCGCGAAGCGGCCTTTGAGCGGCGCCGCGCTGCCATCCAGATGAATGTCCGACGCGAGCGAGCCGCCCGCGACGCCGAACTTCAGCGGTACCAGCGACAGCACGCCGTCGGTCATCACCACGTGCGTGTACAGATCCGTGATCGGCAGGTTCGCGTTCTTGACGATGCGCCGGCCGGTGAACTTGACGTCGGCGTCGATCGCCTTCCAGCGCTCGGTGCGGAACTCCTCGACCGGCAGCGCGCGGTTGCTCGGCTGCGCGACCGCGTCGCCGCGCTTCGCCTTGCTCTTGTTCGAATCGGCACCGATCACCGGCGCGAGATCGGAGAACTGCAACAAGTGCGACTCGAGTTCCCCCTGCAACAGCGGACGCGGCTTGCGCGCAGTGTAGGTCAACGAACCATTGAGATCGCTGCCGCCGACCCGGCCTGTAAAGTTTTCATACGTGAACACGTTGCCGCTCGATTTGAACCGGCCGATCAAATGACCCTCGGTCGCGTACGGCGGGGTCTCGGGCAAGGTCACGCCGGTCAGCGTATACAGCCGCGCCATGCTGTTGCCCTGCAGCCAGAGACGCAGATCGAGCGCCGCGAGATGCGCCGGATCGGTGATCGTACCGACGAAGGCAATATGCAGGTCGCCGGCTTTGAGGTCGGCCTGCACCGGGAACGGCCGGTTCGTATCCTGCAGCGCGAGCACGCCGCCGAGCTTGCCGCTGCCCGACATCGGCGCGCGGTTATACGTGCCCTTGGCGGTCCAGGCGATCGCATAAAGCGGCGTCGCGCGTGTGGCGCCAGCTGCGCTGCCGCTCGCCCCCGATACAGCCGCGGCGGGGGCGGCGCTCCCGCTGGCGGTTTCGGCTGGCGCGGCGGCGCCGCTGGTCGCGAGCGCGCCGGAACTCACGGCCGCGCCTGACGTGGCGGATGCGCCCGAGGCGCCCGACGCCTGAGCTGCCGCTTCATAAGCCGCCGCGGCGGAAGCCGCCTTCGCCTCCGAGGCCGCCTGCGCCTCGGCCTGCGCGGCCAGCTTGCTCGCGCCCGCGCGGCCGATCGCCTGCGCCGACGCGCTGCGCGAGGCCGCCTCCTGCTGCTTGAGCGCGTCGCCGATCGGGATCGGCTGTCCGAGTGTATCGACGACGATCTGCAGCTCGATCTTCTTCTGCTGATCCGACAGCGCGATATTGCCCTTCGCGAACGCGATATCGTGCAGATCGAGCTTCCACTCGGACGGTCCGCTCGAGGACGGCAGCTTGAAGGTCCAGTTATTGCGTCCGTCGAGCAGACGCTCGACATCGACCGACGGATTCACGAGATTGATCGCCGGAATCACGATGTCGTGCGCGAGCAGCGGCAGCACCTCGACCTCGAAGTCGATTTCGTCGAGCGTCGCGAACTGCGGGTGTTTGGTCCAGTCGGGATTGCCGATCGTGATGTTGGCCGCCGAGAAGCGCGGCCAGGGCACCCAGCCGCGCCAGCCGGTTTCGCCGACAGGATGACGCAAGCCCACTTTCAGATCGCCGTTGATCGCGAACGGCCGGCCGATCGCCTGGCTGACCTTGTCGTCGATATAAGGCCGTGCGCGGTTCCAGTCGAAGGTCAGGATGAAGATGACGAGCGCGACGATCAGGATCACGAGCGCCGCCAGCAGCCATGCAAGGATTTTTGCGATCCGTCGTCCGGTGCCGCTCGACACTGCCATTGCAAGGCTCCGCGTGTTCTTCTACGTTGCGCAAGCTGCAGCAGTTATCGTGCCCAACACGCTACGATGATTCGCCGCGCTTGTCGTGCGTTGTCGCGCCCTCGCGTTTTATCATGGCGCACGCTTTTCCCGCGGACCAACCCTTACACGCTCCGTCAACGACGTTCCAACCATGACCGATGCTCCCCTCGTCCTCGCCGACGGCATCGTGCGGCGCGATGCGCAGCGCGGCCAGACGCTGTTGCAGCCGACCACCTTCGCCCTGCGCGCCGGCGAGCGCGTCGCGATAACCGGACCGTCCGGTTCCGGCAAGAGCGTCTTGCTGCGCGCGCTCGCGCTGCTCGATCCGATCGATGCGGGCCACATCCTGTGGCATGGCGCGCCGGTCGAGCGCGCCGCGATTCCGCGCTACCGGCGCGGTGTCGCGTATATCCGGCAGCGGCCCGCGCTGATCGACGGCAGCGTCGAAGACAATCTACGCTATCCGTTCGAGCTGCGCGCGTATCGCGACGTGCGCTTCGATCGCGCGCACGCGGCCGGGCTTGCCATGCAAGCAGGCCGCGGCGAGGACTTTCTCGGCAAGCGCGCGAGCGAGCTGTCGGGTGGCGAAGCGCAGATCGCTGCGTTGATCCGCGTGCTGCAACTCGCGCCCGAAGTGCTGCTGCTCGACGAGCCGACCGCATCGCTCGACCCGGCATCGTCGCGCGCGATCGAAGCGCTCGTGCAGGCGTGGTTCGATGCCGCGCCGCACGCTCACGCGTCGATGTGGGTGTCGCACGATCTCGGGCAGGCGGCACGCATGAGCGAACGGCATCTGACGATGCGCACCGGCGTACTGACCGAAGAAACGCTCGTGCGGCGCGACGCGGAGCGACCCGCCCCCGCGGACCTGCCCCGGGAGTCTCGCCAATGAGCCTGCAGAATCTGAGCTTGTGGGACGTCGCGATCGCGACGCTGCTGATCGTCGTGAACGGCGCGGTATCGGTCGCGCTGAAGCTCGGTCTCGAACGCAAGCTCGCATGGGCGGCGGTGCGCACCGTCGTCCAGCTGCTCGCGATCGGCTATGTGCTCGGCTGGGTGTTCCGCTTCGATCGCTGGTACGTCGTGCTGCCGCTGATGATCGTAATGACGCTGATCGCCGGTTTCGCGGGCGCGCAGCGCGGCAGCCGCAGCTATGCCGGCCAGCGCGCCGACAGCGTGCTGTCGATCTGGGTCAGCTCGTGGCTAGTTGCCGCGGTGGGACTGTTCGTCGTGATCCGCATTCATCCGTGGTACGCGCCGCAATATGCGATTCCAATTCTCGGCATGATCCTCGGCAACACGCTGACCGGCGTGTCGCTTGGCATTGAGCGGATGACCGAGGAGTTGACCGCGCGGCGCGATCGCGTCGACATGGCGCTCGCGCTCGGCGCGACGCGCTGGGAGGCCGCGCAGGCGCCGGCGCGTCAGGCGGTGCGCGCGGGCATGATGCCGACGTTGAACCAGATGGCGGTGGTCGGCGTCGTGAGTTTGCCCGGCATGATGACCGGTCAGGTGCTAGCCGGGCAATCGCCATTGCAGGCGGTGCGCTACCAGATCGTCATCATGTTTCTGATCGCGGCGGCGTCGGCGCTAGGGACCGTGGGCGCGGTGCTGCTCACGTACCGGCGGCTCTTTTCGGCCGAGCATCAGTTCTTGCCGGCGCGGCTCGTCGAGCGTGACGCGCGTCAAGGATGACGCGCCAGCATCACGCGCTGGCGCATGCCACGCGGCGCGCAGGCGGCGCTCGCAGCGCGCGCGTTCGAGCGCTCAACGCTTCGCGGTAACCGCGACCTCGGTGCCGTCGCTGAGGGTCAGCGTTTTCGTCGTGCCGTTGACCGGCATCGTGAACCGCACGATCTGACTCGCGCGCACATCGTTCGGACACTTGAGCGTCTTGCCGCCGCTCGTCACGGTTTTCACGCCATGCGGCGTCTGCGCCTGGAAGCTCAGCTGCACGGTCGCGGTGCCGTCGCTCGACACGACCGGCGCAAAGCGGATCTGCGTTTGACGGATCATCGCGCCATTCGCGTCGACCGGCAGCGACGAATAGTCCGGGCATGCGTCCGTCGCGGCCACCGGACCGCCGGGCGGCACGGTCTTCCACGTGAAGTCGTCCGATTCGCCCGAGCGGATCGTGCGGGTCTCCTGGGAATTGCCGAACTGTTTCGACGTGACGCGAACGGTGTAGCGAATCGGACCGTCGAGCGCGGCCTGGTTGGTCACCGTGATCGGCGTGGCCGCGCGAGCAGCCGGCACCAGTGCGCAGGCGAGAGAAGCGACAACGGAAACGGCGGAGAGTTTGAAGCTAAAGCTCATACTGTCACCTCGTTGTTGTGCCGCTGCGCGCTCGCGCCGACGCGACTGCCGGTGCACTGTTCGCACACTGCCAGGGACCGGCCGGTTCATACCGGCTTGCCTCGCCGCAAGACGCGCAACCGTTTTGGCATGCTGCGTCGTCAGTCTAACGCCAAGCGCGCTAGCGCGCGTGTCGTGTCGGCTCGGGTGTTAACCCGCTTGCGGCGACACGCTTTCTGCGCGTCGATTCGCCGCGTCGATGCCGCCGAGCTCCTCGTCAGCGTGCTCGTCAGCGCTTGCCGCTCTGTGCGCCGCCCTCCTTGCGATCCGAGTTCACATCGGTATGCGCGTCGTTCTGCGTGCGTTGCTGATACTCGCCGCCGCCGCGGCGGTCGGTGTCCTGTTGCCCATGCTCGATATCCTCATGCGCCTGCTTGCCGACATCGCGCGGCTGGTCCTCGTGCTGCGACTCCGGACGCTGATCGGTTTCATGCGGCAGCGGCGCCGCGGCTTCCTGCAACGACTTCGGATCCTTCTTCGCGTGCGGGTCGGCTGGCGGGTTCGCTTGCCGGTCGCCGTCTGTCGATTGCGGCAGGGTCTTCATTGCATTGCTCCTTCGCGAATCGCGTTCGCGCTGAGTGCGCACGGCGAATTCGCGGGTTGATTTCGGCCACCCGGACGAGCGCGGATCACGCGACGCCCAGACGTTTTTTCATCGCCGCGGTGATGCGCTGACGGGTCTTCGCGTAGTCGGCCCACGGGTCGTTGTCGAGGCCGTCCACGCGCTCGTGGACGTTGCGGATGTTCCATTGATCGCCGCTCGTCGTGCTGTCGAGTTCGTCCCACGCGAGCGGCACCGACACGCCGAGCCCCGGCCGCGCGCGCACCGAGAAGGCCGCCACCGTGCTCGAGCCGCGGTTGTTGCGCAGATAGTCGATGAAAATCTTCTTCTTGCGATTCTGCGCGCCCATCTTTGCGCTGAAGTACTGCGGCAGCGTCGACGCCATATGTTGCGCGACCGCCTGCGAGAAAGCCTTCACTTCGTCCCAGCCGGCCTGCTTCGCGAGTGGCACGATCACGTGCAAGCCCTTGCCGCCGCTCGTCTTGCAAAACGACTTCAGGCCCAGTTCGTCGAGCAGCGAGCGGGTCAGTTGCGCGGCCTCGACCATGCGTTCCCAACCGAGCGACGGATCCGGGTCGAGATCGAACACCACGCGATCGGGCTTTTCGATATTCGACGCGACCGCATTCCACGTATGAAGTTCGACGGTGCCCATCTGCGCGGCGCCGACCAGCGCGGCGGCCGTGTCGATCGTGATCAGCGGCGGATGCCCCGGATCGAGTCCCTCATGCTGCGTGACGTGCGGAATCGACAGCTTCTGACTGTGCTTCTGAAAGAACAGCTCGCCGCCGATGTCCTCGGGGGCGCGCACCAGCGCGACCGGCCGCTCGCGCAGATGCGGCAGCATCCATTCGGCGATCGATGCGTAGTACTGCACCAGTTCGAGCTTGCTGGCGCCGCTGCTTTTGTCGATCACGCGATCGGGATGCGAGATGCGCACGCCGGCGATTTCGCTGTGCGCGCGCGAGCGTGTTGCCGTGGTTCGGGCGGGCGCGGTTTCGGCGGCGGCGGCCGTCTTGCCGCTCTTGGCGGTCTTGCCGGTCTTTTTGGCCGCGCGCTGATTCGGCGCGCTTGTTTGCGGTGTATCGTCGGAAGCGGTGTCGGTTTGCTGTTGCACGTCGGCTCCTTGTCGGGCGGTTTCCCTGACGATCTGGCGCGCCGGCTTGTCGTCGCGCAGGCTGACGAACGACGCCTGGCGCACGATGCCGTCGCTCGTCCATTCGGCGAAGTTGCATTCGGCGACGAGCACCGGATCGACCCAATGCACGGGCGTGCGGCTGCGCTCGCGCGGCTCGCTCGCGAACGGCATGCGCTTGCTCGGGTGCGCGTCGAGCGCCCGTTTGACCGAGCGCAGCAGCGCGGCGTCGAAGCCGGTGCCGACGCGCCCCGCGTACCGCAGCCGGCCGTCGCCGTCGTACACCCCGAGCAGCAGCGCGCCGAACGCCGCGCGGCTGCCGCTCGGCTCGGAATAGCCGCCGATCACGAACTCCTGGCGGCGCCGGCACTTCAGCTTGATCCACGACGGCGAGCGGCCCGACACATAGCTGCTGTCGCGCCGTTTGCCGATGATGCCTTCGAGTGCCATGTCGCACGCGCTCTCGAGCAGCTCGTCGGCGCTGAACGCGAAGTCGTTTGAAAAGCGCAGCACGCGATCGTCGACGCCTTCGAGCAGCGCGCGCAAAATCGCGCGACGCTGTTCGAGCGGTACGCCGCGCAGGTCGTAGCCATTCAGAAACGGCAGATCGAACAGATAGATCACGATGTCCTGCGGACGATGCGCGTCGAACGCGTTTTGCAGCAACTGAAAGTTCGGCACGTCGCGTTCGTCGAGCACGACCGCTTCGCCGTCGAGCCACGCGCTTTGCAGCTCGAGCGCCGCGAAGGCCTCGATCTGCTTGCTGAACCTGGCGGTCCAGTCGTTGCCGTTGCGCGTGAAAACACTGACGGCACCGCCCTTCGCTTTCGATGCATGGTCGATGCGCGCAAGCACGCGGTAGCCGTCGAACTTGATCTCGTAGAGCCAGTCGTCGCCTGGCGGCGCGGTGTCGACGAGCGTGGCCAGTTCCGGCTTCAGGCTCGCGGGCAATGCGGCTTTGAGCGCGCCTTCTATCGATGGCGACACGGCGAGTTCGCGCAGAGATTGCGCGCTGCGGGTCGCGACGATGTCGGGGCGTTTGGGATCGGTGGTGCGGCGCGAGGATGCGGACCTGGCCGGCTTGCCTGCGCTCGCGGACGTGCCGTCGCGCGGCGTTGCCGTGTCCGCTTTCGATTGCTTGGTTCTCCTGCCTTTCGAAGCCCCGTCGGTCAGCGCGCTGCCCGGCAGCTCTTTGAGCACGTCGTAGTCGCTTTCGTCGCGCGCTTGCTCGTCGCGCTCCTTGATCAACAGCCATTGTTCCTTGTCGCCGCTGCCGCGCATGTGGCTACGTACGAGCGTCCAGCCGCCGTGCAGCTTCTCGCCGTGCAAATGGAACTTGAGCTTGCCGGCCGCATACGATCGCGCGGCTTCGGCCGCGCTGCCCGCCGGCTCCCACGTGCCGCGATCCCACACGATCACCGTGCCCGCGCCGTAGTTGCCGGGCGGAATCTCGCCCTCGAACGTACCGTATTCGATCGGATGGTCCTCGACGTGCACCGCGAGCCGTTTGACCGACGGGTCGAGGCTCGGTCCCTTCGGAATCGCCCACGACAGCAGCGCGCCGTTCAGTTCGAGCCGGAAGTCGTAGTGCAGACGCCGCGCGTGGTGCTCCTGGATCACGTAGGACAGCGTGTCGGGCGCGGCGCGCGGTGCGCGCTTGCCGGTCTTGCTCGCGGCGCGCTTGCGGGCCGCCGCGCCGGCCGGCTCCGGCGTGTCCTCGAAGCGGCGTTTGCGGTGATAGAGGTCGAGTCGGTCGTTCATGGCGATGACTCCGGTGCGTTGGGTGTTGGCGGGCCGGCCGTGCGCTCAGGCCGCCGCACGCCGTTTGCGGGACGTCGCCGTGGTTTTCGAGCTCGCGCGGCCGCTGCTGCCGCCATCACCGCTGCGACTGCGCGCGGTGCTTGCGGCGCGAGACTTTTTGCGCGCGGGCGCGGTTGTCTGTTCTTCGGAGTCGGCCTCGCTGTCGGCCTGATCCTCGTCCTCGTCCTCGTCGGCTGCGCGCTTGCGGCCCGTGGCGGCCTGCTTGCCCTTGCCGCGGCCGAGGCTGCGCCGCAGCAGATCGGACAGGTCGAGAATGTCGGCGGACTTGCGCGACTCGCGCGGCGTTTCGACTTCGGTGATCTCCTCGGTCTTGCCCGCGCGAATCTTGCGCTCGACGAGCGCCATGATGTCGTCGCGAAACGTATCGTGGTACTGCGTCGGGTCCCACGTCTCGCTCATGTCGTCGATCAGCTTTTTCGCCATGTCGAGTTCCTTCGCCGACACGCCAGCGGCCTTCATGCCCTCGGGCGGCACCTTGAATTCGTCGAGACTGCGCACCTCGTTGGCCCAGCGCAGCGTGTTCAGCGCCAGCACCGGACCAAGCGGAATCAGCGCCGCCAGATGTTGCTTGTTGTGCAGCACGACACTCGCGACGCCGACCTTGCCCGACGCCGTCATCGCCTCGCGCAATAGCGCATAGACTTTTTCGCCCTTGCGGTCGGGCGTCAGGAAATACGGCGTGTCGAGATAGAGGAACGAGATGTCAGGGGCGTCGACGAACGCGAGGATGTCGACTGTCTGCGTCGACTCGGGGTTCGCCGAGCGGATTTCGTCGTCCGATAGGACGACGTAGCGGTCCTTCTCGTACTCGAAGCCGCGCACGATGTTGTCGCGAGTCACGTCCTTGCCGGTGCGCTTGTTGATCTGCTTGTAGCCGACCGGGTCGATCGAGCGCTTGTCGAGCAGATTGAAGCCGACCTTTTCGGACTGCGTCGCCGGATAGAGCTGAACCGGCACGTGGACGAGCCCGAAACTGATTGCGCCTTTCCAGATCATGTGTGCCATCGCGCGCTCCGTGTCCCGTGGGCTTGAGATATGACGGGAAGCAGCAAGCGTGCCCGCGTTTCAGCGCGTAGTCGACTCGGCGGCGCGCTGTCATCGGGCTGTAAGTCTTGCGATGAGGCGGCAAAAGCTACGGCGTTGCGGGTGGGCGCGGTAGAGGTGAAGCTAGCCTCAAGGCGCGAGCAGGACCGGCACCGACGCAAACCCACGAAACCTCACGCGCCCGCCCCGCGTCGGCTCGCCGTCGAGGCGATACGCCGGGAAGCGCTGCACGAAGCGCCCGATCGCAATTCGCGCTTCCAGCCGCGCCAGCGACAAGCCCGCGCACTGGTGAATCCCGAATCCGAACGCGAGATGCCGGTTCGGGTCGCGACGAATGTGGAAGCGGTCCGGTTGCGCAAACTGCTCGGGGTCCCGATTGGCCGCGCCGATGCACAGCGTGACCGGCGTACCGCGCGCGAGCGCGACGCCGCCGATCTCGGTATCGACGGTAGTCATGCGGTTGCCGAGCTGATTCGAACTCTCGAAGCGCAAACACTCCTCGACCGCGCTAGCGATCAGCGCCGGCTCGCGCCGCAGCGCGGCGCGCTCCTCGGCCCATTCGCTCAGCGTGACGAGCCCGTTGCCGATCAGGTTGGTGGTCGTTTCGTGCCCGGCGTTCAGAATGAAAATGCAGTTCTGCAGCAGTTCAACTTCGGATAGCTGTTCGTCCGGCCCCTCGCCCTGAATCAGTCGCGTCAGCACGTCGTGCTGCGGATCGCCCGGCTCGCAACGGCGTCGTGCGACGAGGCCGCGCAGATAGTCGACGAATTCGCTGACCGCGCGATTGCCGCGCTCGAACTGCGCGCCGGTCAGCGACGGCTCGAGCGCACCGAGGATCGCCAGCGACCAGTTGCGCAGCGGCGCGCGCTCGCCGTGCGGCACGTCGAGCAGATTGCCGATGACCTCGAGCGGAATCGCCGCTGCGAACTCGCCGATCAGATCGATACGCCCGCGTTGCGCGGCCGCATCGAGCAGGCTGTCGACGAGCCGGATCAGCGCGGGCTCCATCGCCGCGATCGCACGCGCGGTCAGGGCGCCGGCGATCAGTTTGCGCACCCGCGTGTGGCGCGGTGGATCGTTGAACACGAGGCTCGTGGTGTGATGCGCGTAGAGCGGCGAGTCGCCATATTTCGGCCGGAACTCGACGGTCTTGTCGGAGCTGAAGGTGTTCGGGTCGCGGTAGACCGCCTGCACGTCGCGAAAGCGCGTCAAGAAGATCGAGCCGTCGGGCATGCGCCGGATCGGCTCGTAGGTACGCAGTGCGTGATAGACCGGATAGGGATCGGCGTAGAACGCGGGGTCCGGATCACGCAGATCGAAGTCGCGGGCAAGGGAGGATGCATCGCTGGCGCTCGCTAGGGTCATGCGTTGTCTCCATGGGGCGTCTTGTTGCGCCTCGCGCGCAGCCGCCTGCGACGGCGCAAACGACGGAACCGATACAATAGCGGGATTTTCCGCGCCCCACGCGCCTCTTTTTCCGCGTCACTGGTCGTCCATGAACCTCGTCATTCAAAGCGTCGCCCCCCTTTCCACCGACCACCACAAAATCCTCGTCGCGCTTGCGCGCGGCTCGCACGCCGCCGTCATCGACGCGAACGCCATTCGCATCGCCGATGCGGACCCTGCGCAGCGCGCCGACGTCGAAGCGTATTGCTACACGCATCAGCTCGATTACGCGTTTGTCGAAGCGGGCCGCCAGTTGCGCGACTTCGGCCTCGTCGCGATGGACATGGATTCGACGCTGATCACGATCGAGTGCATCGACGAAATCGCCGATTTCTGCGGGCTCAAGGCCGAAGTCGCGGCGATCACCGAGGCTGCGATGCGCGGTGAGATCAAGGACTTCAACGAAAGTCTGACGCGTCGCGTCGCGCTGTTGAAGGGGCTCGACGCCAGCGCGCTCGAGCGTGTGTACGAAGAGCGCCTGCAGTTGTCGCCAGGCGCCGAACGCATGCTTGCCGGCGCGAAACAGGCGGGCCTGAAAACGCTGCTCGTGTCGGGCGGCTTCACGTTCTTCACCGCGAAGCTGAAGGCGCGCCTCGGCCTCGATTTCACGCGTGCGAACACGCTCGAAATCATCGACGGCAAGCTGACGGGCAACGTGATCGGCGAGATCGTCAATGCCGACGTGAAAGCGCGCATGCTGCGCGAAACCTGCGCGACGCTCGGCATCGAAGCGTCGCGCGCAATCGCGATCGGCGACGGCTCGAACGACCTGAAGATGATGGCCGAAGCCGGACTCTCCGTGGCATTCCGCGCGAAACCGGTGGTGCGCGAAGCAGCCAGCGTGTCGTTCAATTTCGTGGGACTGGACGGCTTGCTGCGGCTGCTTTGACGCGGCATCCATCGCAGCATCGCGCCGCGGCATCGAAGATCCGGCCGAACGGTCAGGCCTGCGGGATACGTTCGGAACGACAAAGCCCGCCGGGAACGCTTCCCGGCGGGCTTCGCTGACCACCGTTGCGAACCGGGCTCGCGCGCTAAGCGAGCGTCGCGAGGCTCTGCTCGATATCCGCACGCAGATCCGCCTCGTCCTCGAGACCGATATAGAAGCGCACCAGCGTGCCGCGGTGCGGCCACTGTGCCGCCGTGCGCATCGACGCAATGTCGTATGGCATCGCGAGGCTATGCGCGCCGCCCCAACTCCAGCCGAGCGAAAACAGTTCGAGCGATTCGCAGAACGTGTCGATCTGTGCCGCGCTATACCGCTCGTCGAACACGACCGAGAACAGGCCGCCCGCGCCGGTGAAGTCGCGCTTGTACACTTCGTGCCCCGCACAGTCGGCAAGCGCCGGATGCAGCACCGCGACGATTTCCGGCCGGCTCTTCAACCACGCCGCGAGCGATAGCGCCGCGCGATCGTGCTGCGCGAAACGCAGTTGCATGCTCGGCAGGCTACGCAGGATCAACGAGCAGTCGTCCGAGGACACGCCGATGCCCATGCGCATGCGCGCCGCCTTCAGCTTCACATGCACGTCGCGCTCGACCGTGATCGTCGCGCCCATCAGCACGTCGCCGCCGCCCGACTGGTATTTGGTCAGCGCCTGCACCGAGATGTCGACGCCGTGGTCGAACGGCCGGAACGCGAGGCCCGCGGACCACGTGTTGTCGATCGCGGTGACGACCTTGCGCGCGCGCGCCGCCGCGGTGATGGCGGGTACGTCGGGCACTTCCATCGTCACCGAGCCCGGCGCCTCGATCCAGATCAGGCGCGTGTTCGGCCGGATCAGACTGGCGATGCCCGCGCCGATCAGCGGATCGTAGTAGCGCGCCGTGATGCCGAAATCGCGCGCGAGCCAGTCGCCGTGGTCGCGGTTGGGCGAGTAGACGTTATCGGGGATCAGCACGTCGTCGCCGGCCTTCAAAAGACCGAAGTACACGTTCGAGATCGACGACAGCCCCGACGGCTGCAGCAACGCATGTTTGCCGCCCTCGATCGCGGCGAGGCGCTGCGCGAGCGCGATCTGCGTTGGCGTCGCATGCAGGCCGTAGCGCCATTGCGCGTCGTTCTTCCAGTCGAGCGCGCGCATCGCGGCGAGGTCGGGGAACACCACCGTCGACGCGCGCGTGACCGGCGTCGAGAACGACTCGAAGCCCGGCGTGATCTGGTCCTCGGCATGCACGATGCGGGTTTGCAGACCACGTTTGCGTTTGGATTCTGTCATGTGAAGTTCGATGAAAACCAGGGAAGCGGCACTGACACAGCCGCCGCGCCTCACGATGCCGGAGGCCCGGCGGGCGAGCGCGTCAGTCGCCCGTTTGCAGGTTGCTGACGCCGCCTACCGGGTGTGCGCCGGCAGCGGGCGCCGGCGCGGGAGCGCCGTTGACCGCGGCCGGTTGCGGAGCTGGGGTTGCAGCCTTGGCCGCCGCCAGCGGCTTCAGGTTGAACGCCTGCGGGTTCGAATCGTCGACGTTCATGCGGTCGCCTTCGAGCGAGCCGTCCGCCGCGAACTTGCCGACCCAGTTGCCGGTGATATGCGTGCCGTCGTTCGATTCCTCGACTTCGAGCGTATCGCCGTCGCGATCGCCGGCGATCAGGATCACCTCGCCGCTATCGGTGTACTGATACTCGCCGTGCACGCCGGACGGATCGTCGGTCTTGGGCCCGAGCCGCAGCACGATGGGGCGCGCGCCGAGCGTGCCCACGTAGCGCGGAAACTTCGCGAACTCGGGGCTCGGCTTCAGCGGCAGCTGGATCGGCGGCGGCGCGGCCAGCTCCTTGACCGCATCGCTTTCCGCCCACGCCTGCGATGGCATCCAAAGTATCGTGCCGGCGCACAACAGCGCGGCGGCGCACGTCACCGCGCCGGTGCGGCGGCGCAACCTGCGCGTTGCCGACCCCTTCGTCACTTCCGCTTCCTGCATGCTGTCCATCCTTGTTGCTGGTTCCTGCTGGTTCCTGCTTGCTACCCGTGCGAAGCCGGCCTGCCGCGCGCGGTCACAGACGCTCGAAAACCGCCGCGATGCCCTGGCCGCCGCCGATGCACATCGTGACGAGCGCATAGCGCCCGCCGATGCGCTGCAACTCGTACAGCGCCTTCACGGTGATCAGCGCGCCGGTCGCGCCGATCGGATGGCCGAGCGAAATGCCCGAGCCATTCGGATTGACCTTGGCCGGATCGAAGCCGAGCTCCTTACTGACCGCGCACGCTTGCGCGGCGAATGCCTCGTTGGCCTCGATCACATCGAGCTCGGCGACGGTGATGCCCGCCCGCTCGAGCGCCTTGCGGCTCGCCGGCACCGGCCCGATACCCATGTACGCCGGATCGACGCCCGCATGCGCGTACGACACCAGCCGCGCCAACGGCTTCACGCCGCGCCGCTCGGCGACGCTACGCTCCATCAGCACGACGGCCGCGGCCGCGTCGTTGATGCCCGACGCGTTGCCAGCCGTCACCGTGCCATTGTCCTTCGCGAACACCGGCTTCAGCTTCGCGAAGTCTTCCGCCGTTGCGTTCATCCGCGCGTGCTCGTCCGTGTCGAACACGGCGTCGCCCTTTTTCGACGGAATCGTGATCGGCAGAATCTGTTCCTTGAAGTAGCCGCTCGTAATCGCGTGGGCTGCGCGACGATGCGACTCGAGCGCGAGCGCGTCCTGCGCGTCGCGCGAGATCTCGTACTTGCGCGCGACGTTCTCGGCGGTCACGCCCATATGGATCGACTGAAACGGATCGTTGAGCGCGCCGACCATCATGTCGACGAGGCGCGCGTCGCCCATGCGCTGGCCGAAGCGCGCGGCCGGCATCGAGTAAGGCGCGCGGCTCATGTTTTCAGCGCCGCCGCCGATCGCGATGTCGGCGTCGCCGAGCAGCACGCTCTGTGCGGCCGACACGATCGCCTGCAAGCCCGATCCGCACAGCCGGTTCACGGTCAGCGCGGGCGTATGCTGCGCGACCCCGCCGTTGATCGCGGCGACGCGCGCGAGGTACATGTCCTTCGGCTCGGTGTGCACGACGTTGCCGAACACGACGTGCCCGACTTCGTCACCCGACACGCTCGCGCGTTCGAGCACTTCGCGCACGACGCGCGCGCCGAGATCGGTCGGCGCGAACTCCTTCAGGCTGCCGCCGAACGTGCCGATTGCCGTGCGTACACCGCTTACCACCACGACGTCCCGTTGCATAGCTTGCCCCTCCTGTCGTCTGTTCAGTCTGCCTGGATGATTGCGCAAGCGCGGGGCCAGGCTGCGCCGCGCTCGGCTCACGTCATAGCTAGCCCGCCAGCACCCGCTCGACTGTCTCGCGCGACGGGATCGGCGCGACCGCGCCATAAGCTTGCGTCGACAGCGCGGCGGCGACGTTCGCGTAACGCGCGGCGGTAAATGGATCGTCGCCCGCGACGATGCGCGCGATGAACGCGCCGCCAAAGCAGTCGCCGGCGCCGGTCGCATCGACCGCATCGACGACGTGGCCCGGCACGACGCGCCGCTCGTCAGGCGTCGCGATATACGAGCCGTCCTTGCCGAGCTTCAGCGCGACCACGCGCGGGCCGTGCGACAGCAGAAAATCGACGATTTCGTCGCGGCCGGTCAGCCCCGTCAGTTCGGTCACGTCGTCCCAGCTCGGCAGGCAGATGTCGGTCTGGCGGATCGCCTCGAGCATCACCGCGCGCGCCCGCGCGAGCGGCCACAGCTTCAGCCGCAGATTGGTGTCGAAGCTCACGCGCACGCGATTCGCGCGCGCATGCGCGATCGCCTCGAGCGCGGCGTCGCAGGCGCTCACGCTGATCGCGAGGCTGATGCCGGACAGATGCACGACCTTCGCCGCCGCGAGCGCGTCGCGCGGCAGATCGGCCGGCGCATAGCGGCTCGCCGCGGAGCCCGCGCGCAGATAGTCGAACGCGTGGCCGTTGGGGCCGTGGGAGACGAAATAGACGCCGGTCGACGCTTGCGCATCGATGCGCACGAACGACGTATCGACGCGCTCGCGCTCCCACAGATCGACGAGCAGGCGTCCGAAATGATCGGCGCCGACTGCGGACACGAAGCCGGTCCGCGCGCCCTGGCGCGCGGCCGCGATGCAGAAGTTCGACGTGTCGCCGCCGAAACCTTGCAGATAGTTCGGCTGATCCTTGGCCGACTGGTTGAACTCGATCATCGCCTCGCCGAGCGCGAGGATGTCCGGTGTTCGAGCTTCGGAACCTGCTGCGCTGAGCGTCATCGCTTAAACCTCGCCCCACAGATCGTGACCGTCCGCGCCGGTCATTTTCACGGATACGAATTCGCCGACCTTGTAGCGCTTCGACGCCTTGGTGGACGGCGCGATATAGACAACGCCGTCGATCTCCGGCGCGTCCGCCGCGGTACGGCCGATGCCGCCGTCCGCGTTGATGTCGTCGACCAGCACCTTCAGCGTTTTGCCGACCTTCTTCGCGATGCGCTTGGCCGACACCTGCTCGGCCACTTCCATGAAGCGCGCGCGACGGTCCTCGCGCACTTCGTCGGGCAGCGCGCCGTCGAGTTCATTCGCGCTCGCGCCTTCGACCGGTGAATACGCGAAGCACCCAACGCGATCGAGCTCCGCCTCGCGGATGAAATCGAGTAGCGTCTGGAACTGCTCTTCGGTCTCGCCGGGAAAGCCCGCGATGAAGGTGCTGCGAATCGTCAGATCCGGGCAGATCTCGCGCCACGCTTTCACGCGCTCCATCACCTTCTCGGCGTTGGCCGGGCGCTTCATGCGTTTCAACACTTCCGGGTGCGCGTGCTGGAACGGCACGTCGAGATACGGCAGCACGTGGCCCTTGTACGGACCGGCGGCCATCATCGGAATCACTTCATCGACGCTCGGATACGGATACACATAGTGCAGGCGCACCCACGCGCCGTATTGCGCGGCGAGTTCGCCGAGCGCGGCGACCAGATCCGTCATGCGCGTCTTGATCGGCTTGCCGTTCCAGAAACCGGTGCGGTATTTGACGTCGACGCCGTACGCGCTCGTGTCCTGAGAAATCACCAGCAGTTCTTTAACGCCGGACTTGAACAGATTCTCCGCTTCGAGCATCACGTCGGCGACCGGGCGCGACACGAGATCGCCGCGCATCGACGGGATGATGCAGAACGTGCAACGGTGATTGCAGCCTTCGGAAATCTTCAGGTATGCGTAGTGGCGCGGCGTGAGCTTGACGCCCGCGGCGGGCACCAGATCGACGAACGGATCGTGCGGCTTCGGCAGATGGCTGTGCACCGCCTGCATGACCTCGCCGAGCGCGTGCGGGCCGGTCACCGCGAGCACCTTCGGATGCACTTCCTCGATCAGCCCCGAACCGCTCGCGCTCTTCTTCGCGCCGAGGCAGCCAGTGACGATCACCTTGCCGTTTTCGTTGAGCGCTTCGCCGATTGCGTCGAGGCTTTCCTGCACGGCTTCGTCGATGAAGCCGCAAGTGTTGACGACCACGAGGTCCGCGCCGTCATAGGTGCCGGAGATTTCGTAGCCTTCGGCGCGCAGCTGGGTGATGATCTGCTCGGAATCGACGAGGGCCTTGGGGCAGCCGAGAGAAACGAAGCCGACTTTCGGCGTGGCGCCCGGCACGACGGGAGCGTTCGAGGGGGTGGAAGACATGGGGAACCGCTTGAAGACGTTAAACCCTGAATTGTAGCGGTTCGCCACCGCCACCGCTCGTAAGTCTTTGAATTCTAGTCTTCAAACGGAGACGGATTCGGCCCGATCGGGCTGATCCAGCTCGCAGTTTTCGTCGCTGAAAACGTCCTGACGCGTCGGCGTGGACGCGCCTGCCACCGTCAGCGCCTGGCCGATCACCGTAAGAATTTCGTCAGAGTCCTGCACTCGCCGGATCGCCGCATGCAGTTCGGCCGCTTGCGGCCACGTCCGTTGCAGGTAGCTGAGCCACTTCTTGACGCGGCCGTGCTCGTGGGTCAGCGTGCCGTGCGCACGCAGCTTGTCGATGTAGCCGATGATCGATCGCAACACCTGCTGCCATTCGTCGGACGACGGGCACGGGTCCATGAGCCCGCGGATTCGCTGCGCGAGGAACGGATCCGATACGGCGCCGCGCCCGATCATCACGTCCGCGCAGCCGCTGACCGAGCAGCAGCGCTGCCAGTCCGCCACCGTCCAGACCTCGCCGTTCGCGATCACGGGCACGTCGACGGCGTCGTCGATGCGCGCGATCCACTCCCAGTGGGCAGGCGGCCGGTAGCGGTCGTCGCGCGTGCGCGCATGCACGACGAGCGAGGCCGCGCCGCCGTCCGCGAGCGCCTGCGCGCATTCGATCGCCTGCGACGTGTCGGCCACGCCGAGGCGCATTTTTGCCGTCACCGCGATGTCGGTCGGCACCGCGGCGCGCACGGCCGCGACGATCCGGTTCAGCAGCTTCGGGTTCGCGAGCAGCATCGCGCCACCGCCATGCTGATTGACGACTTTGGCGGGACAGCCGAAGTTCAGGTCGATACCGTAGGGCGACAGCGTGGCCGCATGCGCGGCATTGCGCGCCATCCATTCAGGATCGCTGCCGAGCAGCTGGATCACCATCGGGGTGCCGCTGACGGTCACGTTCGAGTGCAAAATTTCGGGCGCTTCGCGCTCGTAGACGCGGGTCGGCAAGAGCGAGCCTGTGATGCGGATGAACTCGGACACGCAGCCGTCGAAAGCGCCCGCGCTCGTCAGCACGTCGCGCAGCACGTAGTCCGCAAGCCCTTCCATTGGGGCGAGAAACAGCCGACTCATAAGGATGTGGGTGAACAGCGGGTCACCGCAGAATGATCCGCGCCGCCTTGGCAACGCAAGACACCGACGCGATCAGGGAGACGGTCTGAAACATAGGATGGGGCCAGCGGAAGGAAAACGGTAACGGCGCATGCAGCGGTGTGCCGGCAGTGGACGCAACGGACACTGAGCCGCCGCCGGAATCGGGTTCCGACGGACCAGCGTCCCGCACGCGCGGGCCGCCATTGTAGCGCGTCGGCGGCTGCGCACTCCCGCGAGCTCGCGGCCACTCATTGCTTCACTTCTTTTCCGTCTCCGGATTCCCCTGCGGCGTAGCCGGCGCATTGCTCGCGTTGCTCGCGTTGACCGCGCCGCCCGGCGTGAACGGGAACGTGGCGAACATGGTCTTCGCCTGGTTCTGCATCTGCTCCTGCATTTGCACGAACATGTTCTTCGATTGCTCGATATAGCTGGTCATCATGCCCTGCATCATCGGCGCTTGCATGTTCATGAACTGCGACCAGACTTCGGGATTCATCGCCTTGCCTTCATAGAGATTCTTCGACTGGTCGGCGAGCTTTGCCTGAATGTCGATGAAGGCCTGGATATTCTTTTCCAGATAGGTGCCCATCATGCCCTGCATCGCATGACCGTAGAACCGGATGATCTGCGACAACATCGACGACGAGAACATCGGCAGGCCGCCGCTCTCTTCTTCGAGAATGATCTGCAGCAGGATCGAGCGCGTCAGGTCCTCGTTGCTTTTGGCATCGATCACCTTGAAATCTTCCTGATCGAGCACGAGCTGCTTCACATCGGTCAGCGTGATGTAGGTGCTCGTCTCGGTGTCGTAGAGCCGACGATTCGGATATTTCTTGATCAGTCGTTCGGCCGTTTTCTTTGTAGTAGTAGTCATGTAACGCCTTTAAGCTCCAGTTAAGCAAACGCGGAAACGGCGTCCGGGCTGTGCAATCGAGCGATTGCGCAGCCGGGACGCCGGCGAAACCATCTGAGCCGAAGTGCGCCGCCCTGCGGTCCGGCGCAGCGATGGCTCAGCCCATATGCAAGCCGCCGTTCAGCGAAAAGTCCGCACCGGTAGCGAAGCCAGATTCCTCCGACGCGAGCCAAGCGACGATCGAGCCGATTTCGTCCGGCTGACCGAGGCGGCGCACCGGAATCGTCGCGACGATTTTTTCCAGCACGTCCGGGCGGATCGCCTTGACCATGTCGGTACCGATGTAGCCCGGCGACACGGTGTTGACCGTCACGCCCTTGGTCGCGACTTCCTGCGCGAGCGACATCGTGAAGCCGTGAATGCCGGCCTTCGCGGTCGAGTAGTTGGTCTGACCGAACTGGCCCTTCTGGCCGTTCACCGACGAAATGTTGATCACGCGGCCAAAGCCACGCTCGACCATGCCGTCGATCACCTGCTTCGTGACGTTGAACAGGCTGGTCAGGTTGGTGTCGATCACCGCCGTCCAGTCTTCGTGCGTCATCTTGCGGAACACGACGTCGCGCGTGATGCCGGCATTGTTGACCAGCACGTCGATCTCGCCGACTTCGGCCTTCACTTTGTCGAATGCGTCCTTGGTCGATTGCCAGTCACCGACGTTGCCCTCGGAGGCGACGAAGTCGTAGCCGAGCGCTTTCTGCTCGTCGAGCCACTTGGCACGGCGCGGCGAGTTCGGGCCGCAGCCCGCGACCACCCTGAAGCCTTCCTTGTGCAGACGCTGGCAGATGCTGGTGCCGATGCCGCCCATGCCGCCCGTTACGTACGCAATTCGCTGTGTCATAAACCATACTCCGTTATCGTTGTCGAGGCGCCCGCCGGCCGCCTCGTGCCTCGCCTGATGCGGGTTGCAGCGCGGCGTACTCAGCGCACTTTAAACGCGCTCGACCGCCAGCGCCACACCCATGCCGCCGCCGATACACAGCGACGCCAGACCCTTCTTCGCATCGCGCTTCTGCATTTCGTGCAGCAGCGTGACGAGAATCCGGCAACCGGACGCGCCGATCGGGTGGCCGATCGCAATCGCGCCGCCGTTCACGTTGATCTTCGACGTGTCCCAGCCCATCTGCTTATGCACGGCGAGCGCCTGCGCGGCAAACGCTTCGTTGATTTCCATGAGGTCGAGATCGGCCGGCGTCCAGCCCGCGCGCTCGAGGCAACGGCGCGAAGCCGGCACCGGGCCCATGCCCATCACCTTCGGATCGACACCCGCGTTCGCGTACGCCTTGATGCGCGCGAGCGGCGTGAGGCCGAGCGCTTCCGCCTTTTTCAACGACATCACGAGCACCGCGGCCGCGCCGTCGTTCAGACCCGATGCATTCGCCGCCGTGACCGTGCCTTCCTTCGAAAACGCCGGCTTCAGGCCCGCGAGCGATTCGGCCGTCACGCCATGACGCACGAATTCGTCGGTGGCGAAGCGCAGCGGCTCGCCCTTGCGTTGCGGAATCTCGACCGGCACGATTTCGTCGTTGAAGCGCCCTGCCTTCTGCGCGGCTTCCGCCTTGTTCTGCGACAGCGCCGCGAACGCGTCCTGCTGTTCGCGCGTGATGCCGTGTTCCTTCGCGACGTTTTCAGCCGTCACGCCCATGTGGTACTGGTTGTAGACGTCCCACAGGCCGTCGACGATCATCGAGTCGATCAGCTTCGCGTCACCCATGCGGAAACCGTCGCGCGAACCCGGCAGCACGTGCGGCGCGGCGCTCATGTTTTCCTGGCCGCCTGCGACGACGATGTCCGCGTCGCCGGCAATGATCGCGTTGGCCGCGAGCATCACGGCCTTCAGACCGGAGCCGCAGACCTTGTTGATCGTCATGCCCGGCACGGACGACGGCAACCCCGCCTTGATCAGCGCCTGACGCGCGGGGTTCTGACCGGAGCCCGCGGTCAGCACCTGGCCCAGAATAACTTCGCTCACCTGTTCCGGCTTCACGCCTGCCCGTTCGAGCACGGCGCGCACCGCGAGCGCGCCGAGTTCGGGCGCGGCGATCTTCGCCAGCGACCCACCAAACTTGCCCACTGCAGTACGAGCGGCCGATACGATCACAACATCAGTCATTTCCATATCCTCCGGGCATCGCGGCCAACCGCGCCGCAGCCCGTTACGTTAAAAATTGCGTTGCAACTCGCGTTGCTCTCACGCCTTCGTCAACCAGACGCTCATTCACCTGCCAAACAGCTACGCACCTGCTGACTGCGCGCTATGGCCGACGTCGACAGCAACATCGGACGCGCGCGTCGAGCCTGTGCGTGAACCTTACTCCCGTTGCCGCACGTAGCGGCCCGGCGCCGGCTCGATGACCGGGAATTCGTCGGAGCCCAGCGTGGCGCGCGGCTTCACTTTCTTGCCGCCGTACTGATCGAGCCACCCGGTCCATTCGGGCCACCAGCTGCCGGGCACTTCGGTCGCCGCGTCGAACCAATCGTCCGCGCGTTCGGGCAGCGTCTTCGCGTCGGTATCGAGCTTCCAGAAGCTGCGCTTGTTCTTCGCGGGCGGATTGATCACGCCGGCGATATGGCCCGATGCGCCGAGCACGAACTTCAGCGGTCCGGTAAGCAGTGGCGCCGACGCATACGCGGTTTGCCACGGCACGATATGGTCTTCGCGTGAACCGTAAATGAAGGTCGGCACGTCGATTTTCGTTAGATCGATCGGCTCGCCGCAGGTGGTCAATGCACCGGGCTCGCGCAGCTTGTTCTCAAGATACGTGTTGCGCAGATACCAGACGTACATGGGCCCCGGCAGACTGGTCGAGTCGCTGTTCCAGTACAGCAGGTCGAACGGCACCGGCGTGCGGCCCTTCAGATAGCTGTCGACGACGTAGTTCCATACGAGGTCGTTCGGACGCAGGAACGAGAACGTGTTGGCGAACTCGATGCCGCGCATCAGTCCCGGCGGCGCGCCGTTCTTGCCGCCGATGGTCTGCTCGCGCATCTGCACATGCGCCTCGTCGACGAATATGTCGAGCACGCCCGTGTCGGAGAAGTCGAGCATCGCCGTGAGCAGCGTCATCGACGCGGCCGGATGTTCGCCGCGCGCCGCGGCCACCGCGAGCGCGGTGGCGAGCATCGTGCCGCCGACGCAGAAGCCGAGCGTATTGATCTGCTCGCGGCCGCTGATCTTGCGCACGGTATCGATCGACGTGAGCACGCCCTCGTCGATGTAGTCGTCCCATGTCTTGTGCGCGATGGACTGATCCGCGTTGCGCCACGAAATCAGGAACACCTGGTGGCCCGAATCGAGCGCGTGCGCGACCAGCGAGTTTTCGGGCTGCAGATCGAGAATGTAGAACTTGTTGATGCACGGCGGCACGATAAGCAGCGGCCGCTCGCGCACGCTCGGCGTGCGCGGCTTATATTGGATCAGCTGCAGCAGCTCGTTCTCGAACACGACCGAGCCCTCGGTGTTGGCAAGGTTCTCGCCAACCGCGAAACGCGATTCGTCGGTTTGGGAAATCTTGCCGCGCTGCAGGTCGCCGAGCAGGTTCATCACTCCTTGGCGAAGGCTCTCGCCGTTGCTGTCGAGCAGCGTTTTCTGCGCTTCGGGATTCAGCGCCAAGTAGTTGCTCGGCGAGGCCGCCGCGGTCCACTGCTGAACCGCGAAGCGAATGCGCTCGCGCATTTTCGGCACGGTGTCGAGCGCGTCGACCATCTGCTGCAGATAGCGCGCGTTCAGCAGATACCATGCGGCGGTGAACGCGTAGGCCGGCGCCGCGCTCCAGGCGTCCGCGCTAAAGCGCCGGTCCTTGAGTTCGGGCGCCTTGCTCGCCGACGTGGTGGCCTGCTGGATCAGTTCCATCGCTTCGCGCGAATAGTCGGTCTGCAGCTTCTGCAAACGCTCGGGCGGAATCGCGGCGGCGGGAATGCTCAGCGCCGGCAACGACGGCAGCGCGCCGGCGGCGAGCTTGCTGAAGTCGGGCATGCCGGGAAACGCGGGTATTTGCGGGAAGCCTGCCGCGATCTGCGCGAGGTCCGGCATGTGCGGCAGTGAGGGAATCTGGAACATCGTGCCGTTTGGCGGGGCGCCGAACGAACGCCATGCGTTCATCCAGGCGTCGAGAAATTGCTGCATGCCTGCGGCTGACGATGCACCGCTCGTACCGGCCTGCTGCGTGTGCTCCTTCGAGGAGTCCGTGCTGGGGGAAGCTGAGGAATGAGATGCTGCCATGCCTGCTTTTGACCGGTAAGTCCTCGCGGACGGGTTGAGAGGCAGGTTCATGTGCGCGTAGCGATGACTCGCGAATCCGTCACGCCCTGGCCCATGAACAAGGAGGAGCTTGGACGAACATTCTTGCTCCCCATCACAAGGCATGTCAATGCTTGTTCCCGATTTTGCCGCAGTGCGATAGCTTTTTAATTATCGTTTTCCCTGTATGGCTAATCGCGCTATCACGGACCCAATGACTCACGCGGGGCGCAGATCGACAAACTCCCGCGACGCATGGCATTTAAGCATATTTATCCGTTCGGCCGCCCACACAGCCGGCGGCCGATTCGCGCTATCGGCGGGCGTTTCGGCAGTGCAACAAAAATCCGGCTGACGGCCCGGACACAGGCTTTCGGCGGCGCACCCGCAATCAGATTCGACAATCATGAGCCGAGGCTCATTCAGATGGAATAAAACCACCGTTCGATTCTAAAAGTATGACGAGATGCGCACGCGCGGCATCCCGAATTAATCGGCAATGGATTGCGCCTGTTCGTCGATCCAGATCAGCGCGGCCATACGGCCGGTTTCGCGGTCGCGGCGATACGAGTAAAAACGCTCGCGCAGCGTGACCGTGCACAGATCGCCGCCGCTGATGCGCGTCACGCCGAGCCGCTGCAGACGCAGGCGCGCGAGCGCGGGCAGATCGGCGAGATATTTGCCGGCATTCTCGGGATGCGCGACGAATGCCTTCGCGGCCGCATTGCGTTGTGCGCCGTCGGTCCCATTCATGAAGGCGTCACGCACGTCCGTGCCGACTTCAAATGCGTTGGGCCCGATCGACGGTCCCAAGTACGCATGCAGCTCGTTCGCCTGCACCCCCGCCAGCGCCGCGACCCGCGCTGCCGTCTGCTCGACGATGCCCGCCGCGAGTCCGCGCCAGCCGGCATGCGCCGCGCCGACCGCGCGCCCCGCTTCGTCGCACAACAGCACCGGCATGCAATCGGCCACCATCACGACGCACGCGATGCCCGCGCGATCGGTGACGCCCGCGTCGGCGCGCGCCGGCGCGCCATGCTCGCGCGCGTGCGCGAGCGCATCCTCCGCACGTACGATGGCCGCGCCGTGGATCTGTTCGAGCCACGCGGCCTCGCGAACACCGGTCAGCGCGACGAGCCGTGCGCGATTGCTCGCGACCGCGGCGGGATCGTCGCCGGTCTTCAGGCCCAGATTCAGACCGCCTGGCCGGTCAGCGCCGTCGCGCCAGCGGCCGAACGGCGCGTCGCTGACGCCGCCGTCACGGGTGGTCACCAGCGCGCGCACGCGCGGCGACACGTTCCACGGGGGTTGCACGACATCGGCAAAACTCAGTTCCGGCAAATTCCTGCTCATGCGCGATCGTCCTCGTCCTGGTCGCTGTCTTCATCGTACGCGCCGTCGTCGAGCGATGCATCGTAGTCCTCATCCTCGTCATACGCGTCGTCGAACCCGCCCGCGTCGTCGCGCCCCAGACCGAGCGCCGCCGACAACGCCTCCATATCGGCGGGCACGTCGGCGCGCCATTGCATCGAGCGGCCGGTGTTCGGATGGATCAGCCCGAGCCGCCACGCGTGCAGCGCCTGACGCGCGAAGCCGTCCGGCAGCGGCGTGACCGAGCGCTTGCCGCGCGCGCGTCCGTACACGGGGTCGCCAAGCAACGGATGGCCGATATGCGCGCAATGCACGCGAATCTGATGCGTGCGCCCGGTCTCCAGATCGCAGTGAATCGCCGTGACCGGCTGACGCTGCCAGATCGCCGAGGCGACGCGCCGGAAATGCGTGCGCGCCGGCTTGCCGGCCGCGCCCGTCACCACGGCCATGCGCGTGCGCTCGCGCGGATCGCGGCCGATCGGCGCGTCGATCGTGCCTTCGTCGGGCATGTTGCCCCACACGAGCGCGAGATAGCGGCGCTTCACCGTGCGCGCCTGCAACTGACGCACGAGGTCGGTCTGCGCCTGGAGCGTGCGCGCGACCACCATCAGTCCCGAGGTCTCCTTGTCGAGCCGATGCACGATGCCCGCGCGCGGCAGACCCGCCGCGGCCTCGCCGTAGCGGTGCAGCAGACCGTTCAGCACGGTGCCGCTCCAGTTGCCGGCGGCCGGATGCACGACCATGCCGGCCGGCTTGTTGATGACGACGAGCGTGTCGTCCTCGTAGACGATGTCGAGCGGCACCGGCTCGGGCGTAAAGGCGAGCTGCTCGGGCAGCAGATCGGGCACGAGTTCGATCGTGGCGCCAAGCGGCACCGGTTGGCGGATCCTGGCCGGCTTGCCGTCGACGTGTACCCGCTGCGCCTCGATCCAGCTTTGCAGACGGCTGCGCGAGAACTCCGGAAATACCTTCGCGAGCACCTTGTCGAGGCGTTCGCCGGCCAGTTCGTCGGGCGCCACGACGCTGCGCGGCGCCTCGTCGGCCGGGCGAACCGGCACGGCTGCGGCCGTGGCCGCGGAGCCTTGCGGGCCGCTTGCCGCGAGCGCGTCGCCGGTGAAATCGTCGTCGAGGGAATCGGCGCCCAACGCGTCGGCGGGGTCGGCGCTTACGCTATAATCTTCGTTGCCATTCCCGGCGCCTGCGGTGCCTGGAGTATTTGAGCGGGTCATTGAGTCTGGGTCACCTGGACGTAAAGCTAGACTGGAAAATGCGAGCCTTGAACACCATCACTGAAGCGGCGATCAATTTGGCGGCCATCAAGAAGGCGGCCCGGAAAGTGGCCGGATACGTCGCGTGCGCCGCGGCCGTCGTCGCTATCGCGGCTTGCCACGGCCTGCCGGAGAAGACCGACGAAACGGCAACGTGGCCCAACAACAAATTATATACGGAGGCGAACGACGCCCTGACCGGTGGTGACTTCGGCAAGTGCGCGAAGTATTTCGAGATGCTCGAGGGCCGCGACCCGTTCGGCCACTTCGCCCAGCAGGCGCAGATCAACGTCGCGTACTGCAACTGGAAGGACAACGAAAACGCCGCCGCCGACCAGGCCATCGACCGCTTCATCCAGCTGCACCCCGATCATCCGGACATCGCCTACGCGTACTACCTGAAAGGCATGATCCACTTCAACGACGACCTGGGTCTGTTCGGCCGCTTCTCGGGCCAGGACATGAGCGAGCGCGATCCGAAGTCGCTGCGCGAGTCGTATGACGCGTTCAAGGTCGTGGTGGACCGTTTCCCGAACAGCAAGTACGCGCCCGACGCCGCGCAGCGCATGCGCTACATCGTGAATGCGCTTGCATCGCACGAAGTCCACACGGCGGACTACTACTATCGCCGCGGCGCTTATGTCGCCGCAATCAACCGCGCGCAGCTCGCGTTGCGTGAGTACAAGAACGCGCCGGCCATCGAAGACGCGCTGCACATCATGATCCTGTCGTACGAGAAGCTGAACAACCAGCAACTGGCCGACGACACGCGTCGCGTGCTGGCCGGCACCTTCCCCGACAGCCCGTATGTCACCGGCCGCGCACGGGCCGGCACGGCAAAGTCGTGGTGGCAGTTCTGACGCCCCACGCGCCGACGCCACGCTGAGCGTCGTCTGAAAGCAAAAACGCCACGACCTCGGTCGTGGCGTTTTTGCTTTATGCGCGCCGCGAGACTCAATCGCGCTCGAACAGCGCGATCGATTCCACGTGCGACGTATGCGGGAACATGTTGACGACGCCCGCGCCGACCAGCCGATAGCCGGCCTCGTGCACGAGCAGGCCGGCGTCGCGCGCGAGTGTCGCCGGCGCGCACGACACGTAGACGATGCGCTTCGGCAGAGGTCCGTTGCCGCTCTGCGCGATCTCCGCGAGCGCCTTCGCGATCGCGAGCGCGCCCTCGCGTGGCGGATCGATGAGGAACTTGTCGAAGTGGCCGAGCGCGCGCAGGTCGTCGGCGGTGACTTCGAACAGGTTGCGGCACGCGAACGACGTATGCCCCGCGACGCCGTTTAGCTCCGCGTTCGCGAGCGCGCGCTGGACCAGCGCTTCGCTGCCCTCGATGCCGACCACTTCTCGCGAGATTCGCCCGAGCGGCAGCGTGAAGTTGCCGATCCCGCAGAACAGGTCGAGCACGCGGTCGGTGCGCGACGGCGCGAGCAAGCGCAATACGCGGCTCACCAGCACGCGGTTGATCGCGTGATTGACCTGCGTGAAATCAGTCGGCTTGAACGGCATGCGGATACCGTATTCGGGCAGCGTGTACTCGAGCTGCACGTCGAGCGGATAAAACGGCGTGGCCGTGTCGGGACCACCCGGCTGGATCCAGAACTGCACGTCGTGCTCGTCGGCGAACTCGCGCAGCACCTGCTCGTCCCCGGCCGTCAGCGGTTCGAGGTTGCGCACGACGAGCGCCGTCACCGACGAGCCGACCGCGAGCTCGAGCTGCGGCATCCGGTCGTAGATCGACAGCTTGCGGACCATGAAGCGCAGCGGCATCAGCAGCGCCGACACATGCGGCGGCAGCACCTCACAGGTCTTCATGTCGGCGATATAGCTGCTCTTCTTCTCGTGAAAGCCGATGCGCATGCCGCCGCGCTCGGGTAGAAAGCGCACCGCGAGCCGTGCGCGATAGCGATAACCCCAGGACGGCCCGTGAATCGGCCGGAACACCGTTTCGGGGCGCAGCTTCGCCAGATGCTGCAGGTTGTCCTCGAGCACGCGTTGCTTGACCGCCACCTGCGCGCGCGTGTCGAGATGCTGCATCGAGCAGCCGCCGCAGATGTCGAAGTACGCGCATTTCGGTGTCGTGCGGATCACGCTCTCGCGCAACACCTGGACCACTTCGGCTTGCTCGAATTTCGGCTTGCTGCGATAGGTTGCATAGCTGACGAGTTCACCCGGCAGTGCGCCTTCGACGAACACGACCTTGCCTGACGTGCCGTCTTCGCTCGTGGTGCGGCCTACGCCGCGCGCTTCCATGTCGAGCGACACGATTTCGATAACCGGTTCGTTGCCGGTGATGACGGGCGCCGGCGCCGGGGCCTGCGCCCTGGCATGCTTCGATGAGCGCCGCGGCGAGCGACGTTGGGGGGCAGTTCGGGACACCTGCGGACTTCCTGGACAAACTGTGGGGAAAGGCGAGATTGTAGACGAAGCGCCGGGCTCGCCTGCGCTGCGTGCGGATCGCGGCGCGGCTGCCGCACGCGAGCCCTGCTCGCTCGCGCTTACTGCTCGAACGCCGCCAGATACCCGGCCCACTGCGGCGCCGTTTCCAGCGCAAGCGCGTTCTTCACGAGGTTGATCTCGTCGGCATACTCCGACGGTGAAAAGCCGCCTCGAATCAACTGGAAGCGGCAATACAGCAGGTACGTGTTGACGACGTCGGTCTCGCAGTAATTGCGGATTTCCTCGATGCGCCCTTGCTGGAACGCCTGCCAGACCTGGCTGCCGTCCATGCCCATCTTGCCCGGGAAGCCGCACATCTTCGCGAGCGCGTCGAGCGGCGCATTGGCGCGCGCCTGGTACATCGCGAGCACGTCCATCAGATCGGTGTGGCGCGCGTGGTAGCGGCTGATGTAGTTATTCCACTTGAAATCGCGGTCGTCCTCGCCGAGATCCCAGAACCGGTAGGCCGGGATGCCGTTGACGAGCGCGCGATAATTGAGCACCGGCAGATCGAAACCGCCGCCGTTCCAGGACACGATCTGCGGCGTGTACTTCTCGATCACGCGATAGAACGACTGCACGAGCGTCGCCTCGCCGTCCTCGGGCGCGCCGAGCGAGCGCACGCGAAAACCGTTGTTGTCGCGGAACACGCAGGAAATCGCCGCGACCCTTTGCAGGTGATGCGGCAGAAAATCGCTGCCGGTTTTTTCGCGGCGCGCGGCGAACGCGTGCTCGGCGACTTCGGCGTCGCTCATCGACGCGGGCAAATCTTCGAGACGGCGGATGCCGGCGACATCGGGAATCGTCTCGATGTCGAAAACAAGAATCGGTGTCATCAGGTCAGAGAACGGCGTCTTTGCGGACACCGTTCGAGGCGAAGAAGCGCTTGAGTCGCACCAGCGCTTCCTGTTGGATCTGGCGCACACGCTCGCGCGTGAGGCCCATTTCGTCGGCCAGTTCCTCGAGCGTGGCGGGCTCGATGTGATTCAGACCGAAGCGCCGTTCGATCACATGGCGGTGCTTGTCCGACAAGCGCGCGAGCCAGGCCCGCGTCAGCGTTTCAAGCTCGCGATGCTGCACCTCGGCGTCTGGCGACTGGCTCTGGTCGTCCGACAGCAAATCGAGCAGACTGCTGGCCGGATCGAGGTCGAGCGGGGCGTCGAGCGACGCGGTGTGCTCGTTCAACGCGAGGATGTCGGTCACTTCGTCGGCGGTCTTGCCGGTCAGATAGGCGATGTCGTCGATGCTCGCGTCACGGCGCTCGGCCGCCTCGCCGGAATTCATCGAGTTCTTTTCCAGATGACGCTTCGCGCGCAACACCTGGTTGAGCTCACGAATCACATGCACGGGTAATCGCACGGTGCGCGCCTGGTTCATGATCGCGCGCTCGATGCTCTGGCGGATCCACCACGTCGCGTAAGTCGAAAAACGGAAGCCGCGCGTCGGATCGAATTTCTCGATTGCGTGCATGAGGCCGAGATTGCCCTCTTCGATCAGATCGAGCAGCGGCACGCCGCGATTCAGATAACCCTTGGCAATGCTGACGACCAGCCGCAGATTGCGCTCGATCATCACCTGCCGCGCTTCGAACTCGCCGGCCTTGGCAAGGCGCGAATATTTCTGCTCTTCCTCGACGGTGAGCAGCGGCTTCACGCTGATGCGATTCAGATAATGCTGGATCGTGTCGGCCGTGAGTTCGGCCTGCAGCAGTGCGCGGAAATCGTCGGCATCGGGCAGCGCGTCGGCCGTGCCTTCGCGCGTGTCAGCGCCCTCGCTGTCGTCGAGGCCGCTCTGGCGTTCGTCGAGTCCGCGCTCCTCGACGACCTCGTCTTCCACTTCCGAAGCGCCGCTTTCGTCCACTGCTGCGGCGGACGTGACTTCGCTGATCTTTTCAGACTCGGCTTGCGGTGGGCGGCGCTTCGATTTCGGCATGGTCGTATCGCTTATTGCGGCGGCAAATACTTCAGTGGGTCGACTGGTTTACCCTGTCGGCGAACTTCGAAATGCAACATCACGCGGTCGGAATCGCTATTGCCCATCTCCGCGATTTTCTGTCCTTTCGTTACCGCGTCCCCCTCTTTTACCATCAAAGCGCGGTTGTGTGCATACGCGGTGAGATAAGTTGCATCATGCTTGATGATAATGAGATTGCCGTAACCACGCAGCCCATTTCCGGCATAGACGACCCGACCATCCGCTGACGCTTTGACCGGCTCGCCCGCGGAGCCACCGATATTCACGCCCTTGTTGGTCGAGTCGTTAAACGTGCCGAGTAGCGGACCGCGCACCGGCCATGCAAATGCTACGTTGCCCGCCGCGACGCTGCCGGTGTCGGCGCTCGCCGCAGAGGAATTGGCCGCAGGCGCAGCGAGCGCACCATTCGCGGGCGTACCGTTGGTCGGGCCGCCGTAGAGCGGCGGCATCGCAGCGCCGACCACGGCCGGCGCGTTGTTGTTCAGCGGTGCGCTTTGCACCGAGCCCGTGCTGCCGATCGGCGCGGTCGACACGCCCGGCGTCGTGGCCGCGGTATTCGCGCCCGGCGGCACGACGCGCAGCAACTGACCGACTTCGATCTGATTCGGGTTGGTCAGGTTGTTCCACGTCGAGATATCGCGGTAATTCTGGCCGTTCTCGAGCGCAATGCGGTACAGCGTATCGCCCGGCTTCACGCGATAGTAGCCGGGCGGCGGCGGGCCGAGCGGCACGGCCGGTTGCGCCGCGGCCTGCGCGGTGCCGAGCGTGCCGGCGCCGGAGCGGTCGACGACGGGCGCCTGGTCGAGCCGGGATGCACAGGCCGTCATCAACAGGGACAAGGCGAGCACGCACACGCTGCGCTGGGTTACGGTCATGGGGGTATTCGGGGTGGTTCTCTGCATCGCGCGCAACATACTCATCGGTGTCAAATCACTCCGGATTTTAAGGGTACAAAGAAAACGCGATCAAGCCGCGACTCGCGCCACTGCGCGGGCCCGAGGCGCTCGACCAGCGTCAGCACCTGGCTCTGTCCTTCCTGTGAACCGACCGGCGCAACCAGACGTCCGCCGATCGCAAGCTGCTCGAGCAACGCCTGCGGCACGTCAAGTCCGGCAGCCGCGATCACGATCGCGTCGAACGGCGCCGCGGACGGCAAACCGAGCCGCCCGTCGCCGTAATGCAGCCGGATATTCGGAATGCGCAGCGGACGCAGGTTCGTCTTCGCGCGTTCGGACAGCGGCTTGATGCGTTCAATCGAATAAACCTCGCGCGCGACCCGGCTCAATACGGCCGCCTGATAACCGCAACCGGTGCCGATTTCGAGCACGGTGTTCAGCGCGCGCCCGGCGGCCGCGAGCTCGATCATTCGCGCAACCACCGACGGCTTCGAGATGGTCTGGTGATGACCGATCGGCAGCGCGGCATCTTCGTATGCCTGGGCCGCGAGGCCCGGATCGACGAACATGTGGCGCGGCACCGCCGCCATCGCGTTCAGCACCCGCTGATCGCTGACGCCATTGCCTCGCAGGCGTTCGACCATGCGTTCGCGAACCCGTTCCGACGTCAGCGCCAACGCGTTATTCATCGCGCCGTTGCTTGCGCCACTGAACGCGCCGCCGAATGCGCCGCTCATCGCACCGGCCAGCGCTGCGTTCGGCGCGGGTTTCGCGGTTTGCTGCGCTTGCGACCGAAGCGGCGATGGCGTCGCGCGTACGCCATGGCCTCGCGCATGCGTCGAGGTCTTGGCCGGCTTGACCGACGACTTCGGTGCTTGCTGGACAGGCTGGCCCGCCAATGCACCAGCCAACGTGTTCGCCGTCGTCTTCCCGACTGGTGCGGCTTGCGGCTTCGGCGGCATCGCACCGGTCGCGGCCGTTGCCGTGCCCGACGAAGCGCTTGGCGTCTTCGCCTGGGGAATCACCTGGGGTCGCGTCGCCGGCGCAGGTTGCGCAGCGGCGGAGGTCTTCGCTTGCGCTCGTGCGGCCGCCCCGCCCTGCGTCGGTTTCGCCGACTGCTGCCGCGTATTCAACGCCGCGCTCGCCGCGAGCGCCGCCGCGCGCATCTCACCCGGACGTCCCTCGGACCGGCGCGGTTCGCGCACCAGGTCCTCGAGCCCCAGCGGAAAGCGCTTCGCGCGCTCGCCGGTCATGAAGTGCCGCTCCCGGCGCGCAGCCAGTCGCGCGCCGCGGGCAGCATTTGCGTGTAGGTCAGGTCGAGCTGCAACGGCGTAATCGACACGGCGCCGTTGGCCACCGCGTGGAAGTCCGTGCCTTCGCTCGCGTCGCGCGCCTGGCCCGAGGCGCCGATCCAGTAGATCGGCTCGCCGCGTGGATTGGTTTGGCGGATCACCGGCTGCGACGGATGACGTTTGCCGAGCCGCGTGATCTGCCAGCCGCGCAGCTGGTCGTACGGCAGGTTAGGAATATTGACGTTCAACAGCGGATGCCCCGGCAACGGACGGTCGAGATAATGCGCGACGATTTCGGCGGCAACCCGCGCCGCGTCTTCGAGATGCGCCCAGTCTTTGTCGACGAGCGAAAACGCGATGGCCGGCACGCCGAACATGATGCCTTCGGTGGCGGCTGCGACGGTGCCGGAATACAGCGTGTCGTCGCCCATGTTCTGGCCGTTGTTGATGCCCGACACGACGAGGTCCGGCCTATGGTCGAGCATGCCGGTCAGCGCGATGTGCACCGAGTCGGTCGGCGTGCCGTTCACGTAGTAGAAACCGTTCGCCGAACGCAGGACTGACAGCGGCCGCCACAGCGTCAGGGAGTTCGATGCCGCGCTGCAGTTCTGTTCGGGAGCCATCACGGTGATGTCGGCGATCGGCTTCAGCGCTTCGTAAAGCGCGGCGAGGCCCGGCGCCAGATAACCGTCGTCGTTGCTGAGTAGGATTCGCATGCGCCGATTGTAACCGAGGAAAGATGGCAGGCGAACGACATGGCCGGCGTGTCCGCATAGCAGGCCCGAGTGTCGCGTGAGCCGATGTTTTTCCGGCGCGCGGATGCTTGCGTCGAAGGTGAAGATGCTGCTTTGCGACGAAGCGCGCGCCGCACGTGCTCAACAGCAGCGCAATAAATCGCACGGTCGTACGCCTTGCTTTACACTCGAAACCGTTGCGAACCCTCAACGATGTGGAGACGCGATGCGCGCGATTCGCTGCAAGCAGTACGGGCCGCCCGAGAGTCTGGTCGTCGACGACCTGCAGGATCTCGACCCGCCGCCTGGCCACGTCGTGATCGATGTGAAGGCCGCCGCCGTCAACTTTCCCGACGTGCTGATCATCGAGAACAAATACCAGTTCAAGCCGCCGCTGCCGTTCACGCCGGGCTCGGAAGCGGCGGGCATCGTACGCGCGGTGGGCGCAGGTGTCACGCAGTTCAGGCCGGGCTCGCGCGTCGCCGCGTTCATCGGCTCGGGCGGGTTTGCCGAGCAGGCGCTCGCGCCCGCCGCGGCCTGCGTGCCGCTTGACGACGACGTCGAGTTCGAACTCGCGGCCGCGTTCACGCTCGCGTACGGCACCTCGCATCACGCGGTGGTCGATCGCGGCGCGCTACAGCCGGGCGAGACGATGCTCGTGCTGGGTGCGGCAGGCGGCGTCGGGCTCGCCGCGGTCGAAATCGGCAAGGCGCTCGGCGCGCGCGTGATCGCGGCCGCTTCGAGCGACGCAAAGCTCGCGATCTGCGTGAAGCATGGCGCGGACGCGACGATCAATTACAGCACCGACGATCTGCGCGAGCGGATCAAGGCGCTCACCGACGGCAAAGGCCCGGACGTGATCTACGACCCGGTCGGCGGCATGTATGCGGAGCCGGCGTTTCGCAGCATCGGCTGGCGGGGGCGTTATCTGGTGGTCGGCTTTGCGAACGGCGAGATCCCAAAGCTGCCACTGAATCTGATGTTGCTCAAGGGCGCAAGCGTGGTCGGGGTGTTCTGGGGCGACTTCGCGAAGCGTGAGCCACAGCGCAATCGCGCGGCATTCGAGCAGATGACCGGC
Source organism: Paraburkholderia sprentiae WSM5005 (assembly GCF_001865575.2). Taxonomy (NCBI): domain Bacteria; kingdom Pseudomonadati; phylum Pseudomonadota; class Betaproteobacteria; order Burkholderiales; family Burkholderiaceae; genus Paraburkholderia; species Paraburkholderia sprentiae. The sequence goes on along the minus strand of NZ_CP017561.2, from coordinate 1,509,387 downwards.
TGGATTCGCGAAGGCAAGCTCAAGCCCTACGTGTCCGCCCGCTATTCGTTCGACGACACCGGCCGCGCGTTGCGCGACATGGCCGAGCGTCGGGTGATCGGCAAGGTGGTGATCACGCCGTAGCGCAGCACATCAAGCGGCATGAAAAACAGCGCGGCGGCCGAAGCCTCGTTCGGACGCCGCGCCGCTCGCGATCCACGCTCACAGCTTCTCGGTTTCTCCGCTGCGCGGCTGCCACTTCATCAAGCGCCGCTCCGCCATCCCGACGATCGCATCGAGAACCAGCGCGAATGCGGTCAACACCAGAATCCCCGCGAACACGGTGTTGATATCGAAAGTACCTTCGGCCTGCAGGATCAGATAGCCGACACCGCGCGCCGAGCCGAGATACTCGCCCACCACCGAGCCCACGAACGCGAGCCCGACCGACGTATGCAGGCTCGAAAACACCCAGCTCATCGCGCTCGGCAGATAGACGAAGCGCAGCAGCTGTTGGCGGTTCGCGCCGAGCATGCGCGCGTTCGCGAGCACGACCGGACTCACTTCCTTCACGCCCTGATACACGTTGAAGAACACGATGAAGAACACCAGCGTGACGCCGAGCGCGACCTTCGACCAGATACCGAGGCCGAACCACACGCCGAAGATCGGCGCGAGAATCACGCGCGGCATCGAGTTCGCGGCCTTCACGTACGGATCGAACAGCGCGCTCGCGGTCGGCGCGAGCGCGAGCCACAGGCCGACGCCGAGCCCGATCGCGGTGCCGAACATGAACGCGAGCACGGTCTCGACGAGCGTGATCCACAAATGCAGATAGATCTCGCCGCCCGTGAACCACTCCCAGATCCGCTGCAGTACTTTCTGCGGCTCGCCGAAAAAGAACGCGGCCTTGTTCGGATCGTCGAAATAGAACGGCGGCATTAGCGTCGGGCTCGTCAGCACATACCACAGCACAAAGCACAGCACGAGCAGCAGCCACTGCCAGATCACCAGATTCGCCCGGCTTGGGCGCAACGTCTTCCACATGACTTGGTTCGCCTTCGACGATTATCGAACACGTCTTCTTTTTTAATGCGCGCGCAGCGATGCGCGGCCTGGTCAAACAGCGGTCAGTTGCTGCTGATACCCCTTGAGCACCTCATCGCGCAGCACACCCCAGATCTGCGCATGCAATTCGACGAAGCGCGGATGCGAGCGGATTTCGGCCACATCGCGCGGCCGCGGCAGGTCGATCCGGAACTCGCCGATCGGATGCGTGGCGGGACCGGCCGACAGCACCACCACGCGATCCGACATCGCGATCGCTTCGTCGAGATCGTGCGTGATGAACAGCACCGCCTTGCGCTTGGCAGCCCATAGATCGAGCAGCTCGTTTTCCATCAGTTGCCGCGTTTGAATATCCAGCGCGGAAAACGGCTCGTCCATCAGGATGATGTCGGGATCGAGTATCAGCGTCTGCGCCATCGCGACGCGCTTGCGCATGCCGCCCGACAGTTGGTGCGGATAGCGGTCGCCGAAGCCGCCGAGACCGACGCGCTTCAACCACTCTTCGGCCTTCGCGCGCGCTTCCGGGGCCGACACGCCGCGAAACGACAGGCCGGCCATCACGTTGTCGAGCGCCGAGCGCCACGGCATCAGCGCATCGGCCTGGAACATGTAGCCCGCGCGGCGATTCAGGCCACCGAGCTTTTCGCCGAACACGCTGACCTCGCCCGCCGACGGCTGCAGCAGCCCCGCACCGATGTTCAGCAGCGTGGACTTGCCGCAGCCGGTCGGCCCGACCACCGACACGAACTCGCCCGGCTCGATGCGCAGCGTCGTGTCCTTGACCGCCGTGTAGCGCTGTGCGCGAGCGTCGCGCGCAGCAAACGTGCAGGTGATGTTTTCGAGCGCCAGGGCAGCAACGGTCATCGTACGGCTCGCTTGGGGGATCGGGTTTGCGGGGGGCGTCGCGGCGACGCTGCGGGCGTGGACGCGGCGAATCGCACTGTCCACGTGCTGTTCGATACGCCTACGCGCGCGTTTCGTTTTACGCCTTGACGGTCGTCAGCGCCTTCTTCACGAAGTCGTTGGTCCACGTCTTCGACAGATCAATCTGCGCGTTCTGGATCATCGGATCGAACGCCTTCAGCGTCTTCAGCGACGTCGCGGGACCATCGGCGGGCATCAGGCCGTCGGGCGACATCGCTTCGCGCACATGCTGCCACGCGTCGAGATAGAGCGCACGGTCGCCGAGCAGATAGCTCTCCGGCACCGTGTTGATCAGTTCGCTGCCGCTCGCGTTCTGCAGCCACTTGAGCGCGCGCACCATCGCATTGGTGAGCGCCTGCGTGGTGTTCGGATTCTTCGTGATGAACGACTGCGACGCGTACAGGCAGCCCGCCGGCATGTCGCCGCCGAATACGGTGTGCGTATCGGCGAGCGTGCGGGTATCCGACACGACGCGCACGTCGCCCGCGCGCTCGAGGCGCGTGACGACCGGATCGAGATTGGCGATCGCGTCGATCTGCCCGGACTGCAGCGCGGCGATCGCGCCGGCACCCGCGCCCACGCCGATGAACGCGACGTCCTTCGGACTGAGACCTGCTTTCGCGAGCACGAAGCTCGCCATGATCGCCGTCGACGAACCTGGCGCGGTCACGCCGATCTTCTTGCCCTTCAGATCGGCAATCGACTTGTAGTTTGGCATCGTCTTCTTCGACACCGCGAGCACGATCTGCGGCGCGCGGCCTTGCAGCACGAATTCGCGGAACATCTGCTTTTGCGCCTGCAACAGCAGCGTGTGTTCGAACGCGCCGGAGACCACGTCCGCGCTACCGCCGACTGCCGCCTTCAACGCCTGCGAGCCGCCCGCGAAGTCGGAAATGTCGACCTCGAGCCCCTCGTCCTTGAAGTAGTTGCGGCGCTCGGCGATCGTCAGCGGCAGGTAGTAGAACAGGTTCTTGCCGCCCACCGCGATCGCCACCTTGGTGGTCTCGGGTTTGCCCTGGGCGAAAGCGAACGGTGCGGCCGCAAGCGAAGCGCCCGCGAGTGCCGCACCCCCGGCGAGGAAGGTTCTGCGTTGCATGGTCCGTTGTCTCCAGATTTCTTGTAGTCCGGCTTTTGCCGCCGTGCGTCAGTGCCGCGCTTTACGCGCTTGTCTCTGTGCGTTGCGCTGTGCGCATCAGACGATCTGTTGCGCCCGCAACCCCGCGATGCCGTCAGCATCATAACCTAGCGATCGCAGGACTTCATCGGTATGTTCACCCAGTTCCGGCCCCAGCCAGCGCGTCTCGCCGGGCGTCGCCGACAGCTTCGGCGTGACCGTGGGCAGCGTAATTTCCTTGCCGTCCTGCCACTTGAACCGCTGGATCATCTGCCGCGCGATGAACTGCGGATCGGTGAACATATCGGCGACGCTGTAGATGCGGCCCACCGGTACATCGGCCGCGTTCAGCACCGCGAGCGCTTCGTCAATCGTGCGCGAGGACAGCCACGCGGCGATCGCCGCGTCGATTTCCCGGGTGCGCGGCACGCGGCCATCGTTATGCGCGAGCGCGAGATCGTTCGCGAGATCGTCGCGTTCGATCGCGATCATCAGGCGCCTGAAGATAGGATCGCTGTTGCCGCCGATCACGATGCTGCCGTCGCGGCACGGATAAGTGTTCGACGGCACGATGCCCGGCAGCGACGCGCCGGTACGCTCGCGCACCATGCCGTACACGCCGTATTCGGGCACCACGCTTTCCATCATGTTGAAGACCGCCTCGTACAGCGCGACGTCGACGACTTGCCCGTTGCCGCCGTTCACCTGCCTATAGTGGAGCGCCATCAGCGCGCCGATCACGCCGTGCAGCGCGGCGATCGAATCGCCGATAGAAATGCCGATGCGCGGCGCCGGCAGATCCGGATAGCCGGTGATATGGCGCAGACCGCCCATCGACTCGGCGATCGCGCCGAAGCCCGGGCGGTCGCGATACGGTCCGGTCTGGCCGTAGCCCGACAGACGCACCATCACGAGACCGGGGTTTTCGGCGGATAGCACGTCGTAGCCGAGCCCGAGCTTTTCGAGCAGCCCGGGGCGGAAATTCTCGACGACGATATCGGCCTCTTTCGCGAGGCGCCGCACGATCTGCTTGCCCTCTTCGGCTTTCAGGTTAACCGTGACGGACTTCTTGTTGCGCGCCTGCACGGCCCACCACAGCGACGTACCACCGACTTCCGGATACAGCTTGCGCCATTTGCGCAGCGGGTCGCCACCTTTGGGGTCTTCTATCTTGATGACGTCGGCGCCGAATTCGCCGAGAAAACGCGCGGCGAACGGCCCGGCGATCAGCGTGCCGAGCTCCAGCACCTTGACACCGGCGAGCGGACCGCGCGCGTCGTGCGGTGCGGCGCTCGCGCCTGATTCGGGGGTGGCGCTCATGAGTCTCCTTTGTCGGCCAGAAATGGCGACGCGTGCGTGCACGGCGACTGCGGCCGGCAACGGACGTCGCGTGGCTACATCGAACGACGGTCGAGCATCGCGCGCGCGATCGTGCCCGCGTCGACATACTCGAGCTCGCCGCCCACCGGCACGCCGCGCGCGAGACGCGTCACGACGAGGCCGCGCGCCTTCAGCGTCTGCCCGAGGTAATGCGCGGTGGCCTCGCCTTCGTTGGTGAAATTGGTGGCCAGCACGACTTCCTTGACGACGCCGTCCGACGCGCGCTTCACGAGCCGGTCGAAATGGATTTCCTTCGGGCCGATGCCGTCGAGCGGACTCAACCGCCCCATCAGCACGAAATAGAGGCCGCGATAGGTCATCGTCTGTTCGAGCATGATCTGGTCGGCCGGCGTCTCGACGACGCACAGCAGCGACGGATCGCGCGCCTCATCGAGGCACACCTCGCAGATCTGCGCCTCGGTAAACGTGTTGCACTTTTCGCAGTGACGCAGATGCTCGGTCGCGAACAGCAGCGAGCGGCCCAGCTTTTCGGCGCCTTCGCGATCGTGCTGCATCAGGTGATACGCCATGCGTTGCGCGGACTTCGGCCCGACACCGGGCAGCACGCGCAGCGCTTCGACGAGCGCCGACAGGGCGGAAGGTTGTTTCATGCGGATCGGCGTCGACGTGGGTGGTGCCCGGGTAGGCGAATTTGGATGCGGGGGCAGAGCTCGAACCGGGCTGCGCTTTCGACGTTGCCAGCCTGCGCGCGGCGCGCGGCCAGCGAGCGTTTGCGCTGACACCGGGGCGATCACCGCCGCGGCGCTTGCCCGCTCGAGCCCGCTATCAGGTGCGCGGGCTTAGAACGGCAGCTTGAAGCCCGGCGGCAGCGGCAGGCCGGCGGTCATGCCGCCCATCTTTTCCTGCGCGGTCGCCTCGGCCTTGCGCACGGCATCATTGAACGCAGCGGCGACGAGATCTTCCAGCATGTCCTTGTCGTCGGCGAGCAGACTCGGGTCGATCGACACGCGGCGCACGTCGTTCTTGCAGGTCATCGTCACCTTGACGAGACCGGCGCCCGACTGCCCCTCGACTTCGATCAGCGCGAGTTGCTCCTGCATCTTCTTCATGTTTTCCTGCATCTGCTGGGCTTGTTTCATCAGCCCGGCGAGTTGGCCTTTCATCATGGACGTGCTCCTTCTAGATAGCGTGAAATCGGGTATTCCGGCGCCGCGCTGCGACGACGCCGCGAACGATGAATCAAGCCGCCGGCGACGCGCCGTTCGGCGCGGCGTCGGGCGTAATCGGGCGGATCGAGCCCGGCACGATGCTCGCGCCGAACTCGCGAATCAGCGACTGCACGAACGGATCGGCGCTGATCTCGCGCTCGGCTTCCTGCTGGCGTTGCGCGCGCAGCTTCGCGTCGTGCGCGGCGGCGGTACGGCGCGCCGGGCCGACTTCGACCTGCACGTCGACGTTCTGGCCGAGCCGCTCGACGAGCGCTGACTTCAGTTTAGCGACTTGCGACGCTTCAGCGTATTGCGGCACCGGCACGTTCAACTTCAGCGTGCTGCCCTCGAGCGCCATCAGTTCGCTGTTGAACGCAAGCTGATACGAGATGCCTTTCAGCGGCAGATCGACGGCGAGCGCGGGCCAGTCGCCGGTGAAACCGAGCGGATCGAGCGGCACGGCTGGCGGCAGCGGCCGCGTATCGACGACCGGCGCGGGCGCGGCGGCCTGCCCGGCCGGGCCGTCCATCCGGACGTCGTCGGGGCCGCGGTCGAAGACCGGCACGAAATTTTCGTCTGGCGGAATGAAGTAGGCATCGTCCGCGGCCGATAGCGGCATGTAGTCGTCAGGCGGCATGTCGTCCCAAGGTGGGAGCGACGCGCTGTGCTCTTGCGCGTTGCTGCTGATGCCGTTGTTTGCGTTGGCGGCGAGCGCAGCATGCGCGGCCGGCTCTTGCGACGCGCGGCGCGGCACGGCAGGCGTCGGCACAGGCACGATCACGCGCGGCGCGGCGCGTGTCGACGTGCCGGGCGCGGCGGTGGCGGTATTTGCGCGGCCACGATCGGACGATACTTTCATGCCTGCGTTGCGCAGCACGTCGAGCGCGGCGGTGGCGCCGCCGGGGCGGCGCGGCGCGGGGTCGGCTGCGGTCGGCTCCGCCGCCGCTGAAGCGGTCGTCGCCAGTTCCTGCCGCGGCTCCGGCTCTGGCGACGCGGCTTGCTCCGCGCGCGCCGGTGCGGCAGTGGCAGGCGCGCTCGATGCCGACGCAGGGTCGGTGTCGCCAACTTCGTTCGAGACCGGCGCGCTCGAACTGGCGATTCTGGCGCCATCGTTCTCGGGCGCGTCTTCCCACGGCGCCAGCGGGCGTGCGGTGGCGGCAGGCGACCGGACCGTCGTGCGCGCGGCTTCGACTTCGAGCGATGGCCGCGCTACGTTGTCTTGCACGGGGTCGGCTGCGGGCTTCGCAATCGGCATAGCAAGCTGCGCGGTGGATTTCGTCGCATCGCCGTGGCCCTCGACGACCACGCCAACCGGCGGTTCACCATCCGGTGTGGCTGCGGCCATGGCCGTTGCGGACGACGGCGACAGCGCGCGCAGTGCCGCCACGGTCGGCGCACCGGAGCGCTTTACACCGGCGCTGGCCGCACCGGTCTGCGTGCCGGCGGCTCCCGCCGCTCCACCACCGCCGTCTGTCGGCGCCGGCTCGAACGCGAGCATGCGCAGCAGCGTCATCGTGAAGCCCGCGTATTCGTCGGGTGCGAGGCCGAGTTCGCTTCGGCCGATGGTCGCGATCTGATAGAACAGTTGCACCTGCTCGGCGCTCAACGCATCGGCAAAGCGGCGTAAATCGGCGGCCTCCGGCCATTCGTCGAGCACCGACGAAGGCGCGAACTGCGCCCACGCGATCCGATGCAGCAGGCTCGCCAGATCCTGCAGCGCCGTCGAGAACGACAGGCTGCGCAATGCCATCTCGTCGGCGACAGACAGCACCGCCGCGCCGTCGCCCTGCGCGAGCGCGTCGAGCAATCGGATCAGATAGCTTTGGTCGAGCGCGCCGAGCATGCCGCGCACCGCGTCTTCGCTGACCTGATTCGCCGAATAGGCAATCGCCTGATCGGTCAGCGACAGCGCGTCGCGCATGGACCCGTCGGCCGCGCGCGCGAGCAGGCGCAGCGCCTGCGCCTCGTGCGGCACGCCCTCTTCGCCGAGGATGCGTTCGAGATGCGACACGATATGGCCGGCCGGCATCTGCTTCAGATTGAACTGCAGACAGCGCGACAGCACGGTGACCGGAATCTTCTGCGGGTCGGTCGTCGCGAGGATGAACTTGACGTGCGGCGGCGGCTCTTCGAGCGTCTTCAGCATCGCGTTGAACGCGTGGTTCGTCAGCATGTGCACTTCGTCGATCATGTAGACCTTGAAGCGCGCATCGACGGGCGCGTACACCGCGCGCTCGAGCAGCGCGGCCATTTCATCGACGCCGCGATTGCTCGCCGCGTCCATCTCGACGTAATCGACAAAGCGCCCTTCGTCGATCTCGCGGCACGCACGGCACACGCCGCACGGCGTCGACGTCACGCCGGTCTCGCAATTGAGCGCCTTCGCGAAGATGCGCGACAACGTAGTCTTGCCGACGCCGCGGGTACCCGTAAACAAATACGCATGGTGCAGACGGCCGCCGTCGAGCGCATGGGTGAGCGCGCGCACCACGTGCTCCTGTCCGACGAGCGAAGCGAAATCCTTCGGCCGCCATTTGCGTGCGAGAACTTGATAGGTCATCCGGAAATTGTATCAGTAACAATGCCGCGCAAAACCGATTCAGGAAGACGCACGAGAGCGCCACGCGGCCACGCTGATGCTGCGTCAAAACGCGGCGAGCGATCAATGCGGAAGCTGGGAATGACTGTGGGGAAGCTGCAGAGAAACCGTGAAAACGGCCGCGAAGAAAGAACAACAAAGGAAGGTGACGAGCCCGACCCTCGGCACTGGTGGAAAACGGCTGTGGCTGCTTCGTTCCCGACCTGACCAGATTGACCATCCCTCCATGCGAGGAGGCCCGTCACGAAAGATTCTATCATTGCCGCGCACATTGTGCGACTGTTGATCCGCGCAAAGCGGAGGACGCGCCGGTTCGGACTGCATCGCGCCGCTTTTTGCGCGCTTCCTGCGCGCCGCCTCGCGCTCTGCCGGCAAGCGCGGCGACGCCCGCCACGCGCGGCACTTGAGTTCGCCGGGCCCGCTACCATCTAGCTTTCAACGCGGCATCCGGCAGCCGCAGAAACCGGCCGACGCTGCCGCGGCGGCGCATTAGCCCCACTGCCCTAACCAGTACTATCGCCATCGGCAACGCATAGCGAATTAAGCTACACTGCCAGTTGGAAGACCCGCAAACATGACGCTTTCCGCACATTCGTGAAAATCCGGCGCTTTTTTCAGGTGGTTTTTCCGATATTCACAGACGTGCGCGGCGAGGCTCTGGATGCGGAAAGCGAACGGAAATTTCCCGGTTTTTGACGTATCGTGGCGAGCAATTCAGGCGGGCCTCGAACCGACAGAGGTATTCATAAATGAGCGAACAAATCAAGCATATCAGCGACGCATCATTCGAACAGGACGTCGTGAAATCCGATAAACCCGTGTTGCTCGATTTCTGGGCCGAATGGTGCGGTCCGTGCAAGATGATCGCGCCGATCCTCGACGAAGTCGCGAAGGATTACGCCGATCGCCTGCAAGTGGCGAAGATCAACGTCGACGAGCATCAGTCCACGCCGGTCAAGTTCGGCGTGCGCGGCATCCCCACGCTGATCCTGTTCAAGAACGGCGCGGTCGCGGCGCAGAAGGTCGGTGCTCTGTCGAAGTCGCAACTCACCGCGTTCCTCGACGGCAACCTGTAAAGCAGCAGCGCGCCACAACCCGCTCGAGAAGCGGGCGCATCAGGTAAGCAAACCGTCGCGCCCGCCGGTCAAACGTGTTGTCAGCCGGCAACACGCTTGACGACAAAGATGCCACGCCGCCGCACTGGCGGAAATTGGCGTGTGCTATGCTAGAATCCACAAAACGTCGAACAGACGTGTAAGTCTTTGAGCGCTCCGCTCACCCTCCTCCCAGATTTCATTTCGTCGCACCTTCTCCTGCGGGTTCTCCGTATGCATTTATCCGAGCTTAAGACTCAGCACGTCTCCCAATTGATCGAGATGGCCAATGGCCTCGAGATCGAGAGCGCGAACCGCCTGCGCAAGCAGGAATTGATGTTCGCCATTCTAAAAAAACGAGCCAAAGCGGGCGACACGATCTTCGGCGACGGCACCCTCGAAGTGCTGCCGGACGGTTTCGGCTTCCTGCGTTCGCCGGAAACCTCCTACCTCGCCAGCACGGATGACATCTACATCAGCCCGTCGCAAATCCGCCGCTTCAACCTGCATACGGGCGACACGATCGAAGGCGAAGTGCGCACGCCGAAAGACGGCGAGCGCTATTTCGCGCTGGTGAAGGTGGATAAGGTCAACGGCCAGCCGCCGGAGGCCTCGAAGCACAAGATCATGTTCGAAAACCTGACGCCGCTGCACCCGAACAAGGTGCTGCTGCTCGAGCGCGAAATGCGCGGCGAAGAGAACGTGACCGGCCGCATCATCGACATGATCGCGCCGATCGGCAAGGGCCAGCGCGGGCTGCTCGTCGCGTCGCCGAAGTCGGGCAAGACCGTGATGCTTCAGCACATCGCGCACGCGATCAAGCAGAACCATCCCGACGTCGTGCTGTTCGTGCTGCTGATCGACGAGCGCCCGGAAGAAGTGACGGAAATGCAGCGTTCAGTGGCCGGCGAAGTGATCGCCTCAACGTTCGACGAACCCGCCGCACGTCACGTGCAGGTCGCCGAAATGGTGATCGAGAAGGCCAAGCGCCTCGTCGAAATGAAGAACGACGTCGTGATTCTGCTCGACTCGATCACGCGTCTCGCGCGCGCCTACAACACCGTCGTGCCGGCCTCGGGCAAGGTGCTGACGGGCGGTGTCGACGCGAACGCGTTGCAGCGCCCGAAGCGCTTCTTCGGCGCGGCCCGCAACATCGAGGAAGGCGGATCGCTGACCATCATCGGCACGGCGCTGATCGAAACCGGCAGCCGCATGGACGACGTCATCTACGAAGAGTTCAAGGGCACAGGCAACATGGAAGTGCACCTCGAGCGCCGTCTCGCCGAGAAACGCGTCTACCCGTCGATCAACCTGAACAAGTCGGGCACGCGCCGTGAAGAACTGCTGATCAAGCCGGAAGTGCTGCAGAAGATCTGGGTGCTGCGCAAGTTCATTCACGACATGGACGAAGTCGAGTCGATGGAATTCCTGCTCGACAAGATCCGCCAGACGAAGAGCAACTCCGAGTTCTTCGACATGATGCGTCGTGGTGGCGGCAGCTAACACGCGACGTCCATGCTGGCTGCATTAGCCGGCAACTAAACCGCATGAAAAACCGCTCGCAAATTGCGAGCGGTTTTTTTTCGTCCATCGTCCCCTCCGCCCGAAGCGGTGCGCCGCCTCAACGTGAACGTTAACGTACACGTTGCAGTACAATGCCGACAATTCACCCCTGCCGTCACCGCCATGCCGAAGGACTCCCCCGCGCTATTGACCGTGCGCGACGCCGCCGACCGTCTCGGCGTCACACCGCGCACGCTGAAGTACTACGAGGAACGCGGCCTCGTGTCGCCGACCCGCAGCGAAGGCCGCTACCGTCTGTACGACGAGGAAGACCTGAAGCGCTTCGCGCGCGTTCTGCGCTTGCGCTCGCTCGGTTTCTCGCTGCATAGCATCACCGAAATGCTGAAGCGGCCGCTCGAACCGGTCGAAGGCGGTCATCGTTTTTCGACCGAATCGCTGCAGCAGATTCGCGACGCGATCGCCAAGCAGGTGCAAGCGCTCGACGCCCGCATCGAAGCGGTGCGCCGCGAACTGAAAGAAGCACAGGCATTGCGCGCCGAACTGGTCCCCGACCTCGACTATCTGGAGCGACGCCTCGCCGGCGAAAACGCCGACCAATTGCTCGAACAGCGTCGGCGCGCGCGCGCCCGACAGACCGGCGCGGCTGAAAAACCCGCCACGGCGCGCAGCAAGCGCACAGGCAAATCCCGCACCGTCACATCGGCCAAATCGTCATGAACCCCGGCTCGTTCCGCGCCGCATGGTTCAGCGTCGATAAGCTGCGCGGCGACTTTTTCCCGTGGGTGCTCGCGGTCATCACCGGTCTCGACTATTTCGACAACGCGATCTTCTCGTTTTTCGCCAGCTATATCGCCGGTGGCGTCAATGCATCGCCGGACGAGCTGGTGTGGGCGTCCAGCGCCTATGCGGTCGCGGCGGTGCTCGGCATCTTGCAGCAGGAATGGTGGGTCGAGCGTTTCGGCTACCGACGTTATGTGGCCGGCTGCATGCTGCTCTATTCGGCCGGCGCGGCCGCCGCGGCACTCAGCGAATCGTCGATCGAACTAGCGTTCGCGCGCGGCTTTCAAGGCTACTTCATCGGCCCGATGATGGGCACCTGCCGCATCCTGATCCAGATGAGTTTCACGACGCAGCAGCGGCCCGCGGCCACGCGCGCGTTCCTGCTGCTGATCGTATTCGCGAGCGCGCTTGCGCCGCTCGTCGGCGGACAACTGGTCGGCTATTTCGACTGGCGCGCGTTGTTCGCGTGCACGCTGCCCGCCGGCGTGCTGTTCGCGGTGTTCGCGCTGCTGGCGCTGCCCGAGGTCGGCAATCGGCTGCCCGAGGAACGCGGCTCCGCGCATTTTTGGCCGTACCTGATCTTCGCATTTGCGCAAGGCGCGCTGCAGATCGTCATGCAGCAAGTACGCTTCGAGCTGTTCAGTGCGTCGCCGGCGCTGATCGTGCTGACGGTGGCGGGCAGCGCCGCGCTCGGCTGGTTCGTGTATCACCAGTGGCATCACCCCGCGCCGCTCGTGCGCCTACATGCATTGCGCGAGAAGGTGTTCCAGGTCGGCATCGTGCTGTACATGTTCTACTACTACATGACGACGGTGTTCAGTTATCTGATTTCGCGCTTTCTCGAAGGCGGCCTCGGCTATCCGGTCGAGAACACCGGGCGACTGGTTGGTGCGACGTCGCTGATTTCGGCGAGTGCGCTGTTCGTCTATCTGCGCTACGCGAAGCTGCTGCCGCGCAAGAAGTGGATCATCGTGCCGGGTTTCGCGCTTGCCGCGTTCACCGCCGCGTGGATGACGCGCATGTCGCCCGAGGTCGGCGAGGCGGCGCTCGTCGTGCCACTGCTGCTGCGCGGCCTGCTGTTGCTGTTCATCGTGCTGCCGGTCGCGAATCTGACGTTCCGCATCTTCGCGATCGAGGAGTTCACGCACGGCTACCGGTTGAAAAACATCGTGAGGCAATTGACGATCTCCTTTGCGACCGCCTCGGTGATCATCATCGAGCAGCATCGGCTCGCGCTGCATCAAAGTCGCCTGGCGGAGTCCGTGAATCCGTACAATCCGGTCTACCGGAACACGCTTGCGACGCTGGCCCGCGGCTTCGCCGCCGCCGGTCATGCGACGAGCGACGTCCACGCGCTCGCGATCGCGTCGATTAGCCGGTCGGTCGCGCAGCAGGCGAGTTTCCTCGCGTCGGTCGACGGCTTCTATTTTCTGATTGGCGTCGCGATATGCGGCGGCCTGTTCGCCGCGTGGCAAAAACAGATCGACTGAAGGTGGACTCAAGCATGCTGTCGAAATTCACGAACTGGCTGGGCATGCGCCGCCGCGAGCGCACGCTGCGTGACTACGCGATCGACGATTCCTTGTGGCAGGCGACGCTTGCGGGGCTGCCATTTCTCACGCATCTGGAAGCTCACGATCTCGCCCGGCTGCGCGAGCTGGCGAGTCTCTTCATTGCGCAAAAGGAGTTCTCGACGGCGCACGAGCTCGAACTGACCGATGCGATGACGGTCAGCATCGCCGCGCAGGCGTGCCTGCCGGTGCTGAACTTGAGCCTCGATCTGTATCGCGGCTGGGTCGGCGTGATCGTCTATCCGGGCGAATTCGTGATCCGCAAGACCGTCGAAGACGAAGACGGCGTCGTGCACGAGATCGAACACGACGCAAGCGGCGAAGCGTGGGAAGGCGGCCCGGTGGTGCTGTCGTGGGAAGACGCGCAGATGACCGACGGCGGCGACGCATACAACGTCGTGATTCACGAGTTCGCGCACAAGATCGACATGCTGAACGGCGAAGCGGATGGCCACCCGCCGCTGATGCGCCGCTGGCATGCGCCGCTCGATACGCAGGCATGGGCCGACGTGTTCGATCATGCGTACGATCACTTTTGCGCGAAAGTCGACGCGGTGCCCGAGCGACGCTGGGCGCGTTTCGAGCGCGAATCGCTGATCGACCCGTATGCGGCGGACCATCCGTCGGAATTTTTTGCCGTGTGCAGCGAGGCGTTGTTCGTGAAGCCGCAGGCCTTCGAGGCGGAGTATCCGGAACTGTACCGACTGCTCGCACGCTACTACCGGCAGGATCCGGCGCGCGTGGGATTGACGTTCGCGCCGGTTTGAGACGCCGCGAACGGAGCGCTTGCGCCTGAATAGAATCCGCTGGCAGAAAAATCGTCAAGCGACTGATTCTCTGGCATAATTGCGGTTTTTCGACCGTAGGCAAGTGGCTCGCGCCTGAAGGCAGTCTAATACTAGGCTGCACGCGGGTTGGCTACCGCCAGATTAAAGGAAAGACCATGAAAGAAGGCATTCACCCGGAATACCGCGAAGTCCTGTTCGTCGACATGTCGAACGACTTCAGGTTCGTAACGCGCTCGACCATCCAGACGCGCGAAACCGCGGAGTTCAACGGCAAGAGCTACCCGCTCGCGAAGATCGAAGTGTCGTCGGAATCGCATCCGTTCTACACCGGCCAGCAAAAGATCATGGACACGGCCGGCCGCGTCGAGAAGTTCAACAAGAAGTTCGGCACGCGCGCTTCGGGCAAGGCAGTGAAGTAATACCGCAACGGTGCCGGCTTCCGGCCGGCAGCGGAGCAAACGGAAAGGGCAGCGCGAGCTGCCCTTTTTTGTCGCCTGTGCTTGTGCAGCCGCTGGGTCGCACGCCCCCGCGACGCCTCGGTCCGGCATCAACACTCCGCGCTGTCGCGACACCGCGTTACAGCTTGTCCATTGACGTTGCCGCGCGTTACCGGCCGTGACGCGTATCGCACGGCACGACTACAATGCCGGATGCTCGAAACTGGCCCTGCCGCGCTGACCCGCCGGGCCGCCGCGGCTGCATCGATCCTCCACACTTCACACACCGCATGAGACCTGTCGTTCGCCTCACCGCCTCTGCGACCAGTGCGTTGCCGCGCTGGCTCCTGCTGGCCATCTGTATCGTCTACGCCTCGTTCGGCCTGTTCGGCCGCGATCCGTGGAAGAACGAGGACGCAGCCGGCTTCGGTGTCATGTGGACGATGGCCAACGGCGGCGCGCACGACTGGCTGTTGCCGAATCTCGTCGGCAAATATCTGACCGAGGACGGCCCGCTCGGCTACTGGCTCGGCGCAAGCGCGATCCGCGTCCTCGCGCCATGGGTCGACGCGAGCAACGCGTCGCGCGTATTCACGGGCCTGCTGTTCTGCGCGGGCTGCGCGTTCGTCTGGTACGCAGCGTATCTGCTCGGCCGGCGCGCCGAAGTTCAGCCGTTCAAGTACGCGTTCGGCGGCGAGCCGGAACCGCGCGACTATGGCCGCACGCTGGCCGATGGCGCCCTGCTGATCCTGCTCGCGTGCTTCGGCCTCGCCGAGCGCGGCCACGAAACCACGCCGCAGCTCGCGCAGTTCGTCTGCATCGCGATGCTCGTGTACGGCCTCGTGCGCATGATCGACAAACCGATCCAGGGCGCGCTGGTCTGGGGTCTCGCGATGGGCCTCGTCACACTCGCGAGCAGCCCGGTGCTAGTCGGCGCACTGCTGCTCGGCACGCTGGCGATGACGCTAATCGTACGCGAAACGCGTTCGCGCTGGCTGCTGCTCGCCGGTCTGCCGGTCGCGCTCGCGCTCGCGGTGTCGTGGCCGATCATCGCGCTCGCCGCTTTCCCGGACGACGCCGTCTGGTATCTGAACCAGTGGCTGCACGTAAGCGTGAACTCGTTCATGGGCCCACCCGGCTCGGTCGCCGCGTATGCGCTGAAGAACCTGCCGCTCTTCACCTGGCCCGCCTGGCCGCTCGCGCTGTGGGCGTGGTTCAGCTGGAAGGGATTGCGGCGCGCGCCGCATGTGGCGATTCCACTGTCGGTAATCGGACCGCTGTTCGTGCTCGTCGTGCTGCAAAGCCATCAGTCGAACCGACTCTACATGCTGCTACTGCCGCCGCTCGCCGTGCTCGCCACGTTCGCGCTGCCGACGCTCAAGCGCGGCGCGATCAACGCGATCGACTGGTTCGCGCTGCTGAGCTTCACGATCCTCGGCAGCTTCGTGTGGCTCGTGTATGTGGCGGGTCTGACCGGCTTTCCTCACCCGCTCGCGCGCAATCTTGCGCGGCTCGCGCCCGGCTTCGTGCCTCAGTTCAAGATTCTGTCGTTCGCGTGCGCGGTCGCGGTGACCGTGTGCTGGTTCCTGCTGGTGCGCTGGCGCCTCGCGCGTCATCCGAAGGTGTTGTGGCGCAGCGTCGTGCTGTCGAGCGCCGGCACGACGCTGATGTGGGTGCTGCTGATGACGCTGTGGCTGCCGGTCGTCAACTACAGCCGAACCTATCGCGACGTCGCGCAGCAGATCGCAAACCACTTGCCCGATGACTACACATGCATTGCGCCGGTGCGCCTCGGCAATGCGCAGATCGCGACGTTCGCCTACTTCGGCGATATGCACTTCTCGTTCGACCAGGATTGCGACGTGATCCTGCGTCAGGATTCGCAGGACTACGGCGAACCGAGCGCGATGCCCGACTACACCTGGAAGCTGGTGTGGGAAGGCCGCCGCGCCGCCGACCGCGACGAGCGCTTCCGCCTGTACGTGCGCATCGACCGTCCAAAGCCGCCGCCCGGCAAGCGTCGCAACTGGCGCAAGAAGCTCGACTGACGATGTTCGCCGATGTACGGAAAATCGCCGCGCTCGCGTGGCCCGTATTGATCGGCCAGCTGGCCATCATCGCCTTTGGCGTGATCGACACGGCGATGGTCGGGCGCTACTCGGCCGTCGATCTTGCCGCGCTCGGCCTCGGCTCGTCGATCTACGTCTCGGTCTACATCGGTCTGACCGGCATCCTGACCGCGCTGCAGCCGATCACCGCGCAACTGTACGGCGCGCGCCGTTACGGCGAGATCGGCGAAGAGGTGCGTCAGTCATGGTGGCTTGCCGCCGCGCTGACCGTGATCGGCTTTCTGATCCTGTTCTTCCCGGGGCCGCTTCTGGCGTTGTCGCGCGTGCCCGACGCGCTGCACGAGCGCACGCTCGCGTATCTGCGGATTCTCGCGTTCGGGCTGCCGGCCGGCCTCGCCTTCCGGGTCTACGGCTCGGTTGCCAATGCGCTCGGCAAACCGCGGCTCGTGATGTTCCTGCAGATCGCCGCGCTGCTGCTGAAAATTCCGCTCAACAGCTGGTTCATTTTCGGCGGCTTCGGCGTGCCCGCGCTGGGCGGCCCGGGCTGCGCGCTCGCGAGCACGCTGCTCAACTGGGGGCTCGCGGCGCTCGGCATGCTGCTGCTCGTGCGCGTCGACGATTTCAAGGCGCTCGGTATCTTCACGCGTTTCTGCTGGCCGGTCTGGAAGCGCCAGGCCGCGCTGCTGCGGCTCGGTATTCCGATGGGGCTGTCGTATCTGATCGAGGTCACGTCGTACACATTCATGGCGCTTTTCATCGCGCGGCTCGGCACGACGACGCTCGCCGGGCATCAGATCGCCGGCAACATCGGCGCCGTGTTGTACATGACGCCGCTATCGATCGGCATCGCATCGTCGACGCTGGTCGCGCAGGCGCTCGGCGCACATCGGCCGCAGGCGGCGCGCACGCTGTCGCGTCACGGCATCGCGATGGCAGTCGCGATCGCGTGCTGTTATGGCGCGCTCGTGCTGGTGCTGCGGCCGTACATCGTCGACGGCTATACGACGAACGCGCAGGTAGCGGCGAAGGCGTTGCCGCTGGTGCTGATCGTCGCTGGCTATCACCTGTTCGACGCGTTGCAGATTTCGACCGCGTTCGTGCTGCGCGCCTACAAGGTCGCGGTCGTGCCGACCGTCATCTATGCGCTGGCGCTGTGGGGCGTCGGGCTCGGCGGCGGCTACGCGCTCGGCTTCGATACGACCGGCCTCACGCCGCCGTGGTTGACCGGCGCGCGCGGCTTCTGGGTTGCCAATACCGCGAGTCTGGCGATTGCCGGGGTCGGCCTGCTCGTGTACTGGCAAGTGGTGAGTCAGCGGCATCTGCGTGCGGGCGCGGGCGCGCGGGCGGATTCGGCGGTTTGAAGGCAGCGCACAGCGCCTCGGTCGGGCGGTGCCCATTGCAGCTGATCGACGCGTGCAATGGTTTCGCGGGCGATTTATCGCGACCGAGATCGATCGATTCATTCACCTGGATTGCATCGGTCGTAAAAGCTTTAAATATTGTTTGCCCGATTTACTTGTCATCGATCGATCGGTATAACTCGTCCGCGATCTCGAATCGGGCCTGCGATTTGTCCTATCCTTAAACGCAGCGCCCGCTGACAGGATGCGTCGTCCGTTCCCGGCTAACTTTTTTGCCCTCAATGGAGTGCTTGCCATGCTGAAAAAGCTTTTGATGCTTTGCGTCGCTGTGGCTTTGTCGCTGTCGGCCGGATTTGCCGCGGCCGTGGAAGTCAATACCGCCGATCAGGCCGCGCTCGAATCGGTCAAGGGCATCGGCCCCGTGCATGCGAAAGCGATCGTCGACGAACGCGCCAAAAACGGCCCGTTCAAGAACGCCGACGATCTCGCCGCGCGCGTGAAAGGCATCGGGCAGAAATCGGTCGAGAACCTCGAAGCAGCCGGGCTCACGATCAACGGCTCGTCGGCGCCGCCGACCGGCGCGAAGACGTCGACCAAGCCGGCCGGAACGGCGGCCACGAAGACGGTTCCGGCCACGCCCGCGGCAACCACCGCCGCCGCGCCCGCTACCACGACGGCGGCGCCCGCCCCGGCTGCGCCCGCCTCGGCCGCGAAGCCGTCGAAGTCGAAGAAGGGCAAGGCCGCTGCATCCGCTGCGGCAGCCGCTACCGCACCGGCCGCCGCGGCAGCTAGCGCACCGGCCGACGCGTCCGGCGCCAAGGCTTCGAAGAAGAAAGCAAAGAAGAGCAAGGCGGCATCCGCCGCGGCTGCGTCCGGCGCATGATGCCCGACGGGCTGCCGCCCTTGCGTTTCACCGCGCCGCGCAACCGCGCGTCGTTGTCACCGTCCGGCCGTCATGCGCGCGCCGGCATTCAAGAGAGACCGTCATGAGCCTACTCGATACCCTCGGTTCCCTGCTTGGCAAATCGCCAGAAGGCGGCGGCCAGCAAGCGCTGATCGCAGCCGCGCTCGAATTCGTCAACAACCAGCCGGGCGGCCTGAACGGCCTGATCCAGCGCTTTCAGGAAAAGGGCCTCGGCGACGTCGTGTCGTCGTGGGTCAGCAACGGCGAAAACCAGCCGATCGCGCCCGAAGCGCTGCACAGCGTGCTCGGCTCGCAAGCCGTGACCGACCTCGCCGCGAAGGCCGGCGTCCAGCCGGATCAGGTGACGGGGCTGCTGTCGCAGATTCTGCCGCACGTCGTCAACGCGGCCACGCCGGAAGGCGAAGTGCCGGCCGAGGGCAAGCTGAACGCAACCACCGTGCTCGGCGCGCTCGGCGGGCTGTCGGCGCTGCTCGGCAACAAGGGCAACGCTTAAGCGCGCGGAGCGCCAGTCGCTGGCGGCTGCCTTGGCCGTCGCTCGACGCCAACGCCCGTTCAATATCCTCGGGCAAAAGAAAACCGGCAACGAAGTGACCTTCGCTGCCGGTTTTTTTAACGTCGGCGGGCACGGCTCATCTACCGCCGTGCCGTCGTGTCACCGAGCCATCGCGCTCAGTGCACGACGCGTTCGAACTGCAGTTCGCCATCGTCCACTTCGACCGGAATCACATCCTTCGGACCGAACTTGCCGGCGAGAATCAGCTTCGCGATCGGGTTCTCGATCTCCTGCTGAATCGCGCGCTTCAGCGGTCGCGCACCGAACAGCGGATCGTAGCCGACCTTGCCGATGTGCTCTAGCGCCGCGTCCGACACCACCAGCTGCATGTCGAGCTTCGCCAGCCGCTCGTGCAGACGCTGCAACTGGATCCGCGCGATCGACTGGATGTTCGAGCGGTCGAGCGCATGGAACACGACGACGTCGTCGATCCGGTTCAGGAACTCGGGCCGGAAGTGCAGCCTCACCTCTTCCCACACTGCGTCCTTCACTGCGTCCTGCGACGCGTCGACCATCGACTGGATCACCTGCGAACCGAGGTTCGAGGTCATCACGATCACCGTGTTCTTGAAGTCGACGGTGCGGCCCTGGCCATCGGTCATGCGGCCGTCGTCGAGCACCTGCAGCAGCACGTTGAACACGTCCGGATGCGCCTTCTCGATTTCGTCGAGCAGGATCACGCTATACGGCTTGCGACGCACGGCCTCGGTCAGATAACCGCCCTCCTCGTAGCCAACGTATCCCGGCGGCGCGCCGATCAGACGCGCGACGCTGTGCTTCTCCATGAACTCGCTCATGTCGATACGAATGAGGTGCTCTTCCGAATCGAACAGGAACGACGCCAACGCCTTGCACAGCTCGGTCTTGCCCACGCCGGTCGGCCCAAGGAACAGGAACGAGCCGTACGGTCGATTCGGGTCCGACAGACCGGCGCGCGAGCGGCGAATCGCATCAGCAACCGCGCTGATCGCCTCATCCTGACCGACTACGCGCTCGTGCAGCTTCGACTCGATTTGCAGCAGCTTTTCGCGCTCGCCCTGCATCATGCGCGACACCGGAATACCGGTGGCCCGCGACACGACTTCGGCGATTTCTTCCGCGCCGACCTGCGTGCGCAACAGACGCGGACGCTTCGGACTGTTCTGCTCCTCGGCTTCGGCGCGCGTGACTTCCTTCAACTGCGCTTCGAGACCCGGCAGCTTGCCGTACTGCAGTTCGGCGACCTTCTCGAGCTTGCCTTCGCGCTGCAAACGCGTGATTTCCGCGCGGGTTTTCTCGATCTCTTCCTTCAACTGTGCGCTGCCTTGCACCGCTGCTTTTTCCGCGGTCCAGATTTCATCGAGGTCCGAATATTCGCGATTGAGCCGTTCGATTTCCTCTTCGATCAGCTGCAGACGCTTTTGCGATGCTTCGTCCTTCTCCTTCTTCACCGCTTCGCGTTCGATCTTCAGCTGGATCAGGCGACGATCGAGCCGATCCATCTCTTCCGGCTTCGAGTCGATCTCCATCTTGATCTTGGACGCGGCTTCGTCGATCAGATCGATCGCCTTGTCCGGCAGGAAGCGGTCCGTGATGTAGCGATGCGACAGTTCCGCGGCCGCGACGATCGCCGGGTCGGTGATGTCGACGCCGTGGTGCAGCTCGTAGCGCTCCTGCAAACCGCGCAGGATCGCGATGGTCGCCTCGACCGACGGTTCGTCCACCAGCACTTTCTGGAAGCGGCGCTCGAGCGCGGCATCCTTCTCGATGTACTTGCGGTATTCGTCGAGCGTGGTCGCGCCGACGCAATGCAGCTCGCCGCGCGACAGCGCAGGCTTGAGCATGTTGCCCGCGTCCATCGCGCCTTCGGCCTTGCCGGCGCCGACCATGGTGTGGATTTCGTCGATGAAGACGATGGTTTGCCCTTCGTCTTTCGCGATGTCGTTGAGCACGGCCTTCAGGCGCTCCTCGAACTCGCCGCGATATTTGGCGCCTGCCAGCAGCGCGGCCATGTCGAGCGACAGCACGCGCTTGTTCTTCAGCGTTTCCGGCACTTCGCCGTTGACGATGCGCTGCGCGAGACCTTCGACGATCGCGGTCTTGCCCACGCCCGGCTCGCCGATCAGCACCGGGTTGTTCTTGGTGCGGCGCTGCAGGATCTGGATGGAACGGCGGATTTCGTCGTCGCGACCGATCACGGGATCGAGCTTGCCGGCGCGGGCGCGCTCGGTCAGGTCGATGGTGTATTTCTTCAGCGCCTCGCGCTGGCTTTCGGCGTCCTGACTATGCACCTGCGAGCCGCCGCGCACCGCGGCGATCGCGCTTTCGAGCGACTTGCGCGACAACCCGTGCTCGCGCGCGAGGCGACCGGCCTCGCTCTTGTCGTCGGCGACCGCGAGCAGGAACATTTCGCTCGCGATGAACGTATCGTTGAGCTTCTGCGCTTCCTTGTCGGCCTGGTTCAACAGACCGGTCAGTTCGCGGCCGATCTGCACGTTGCCGTCGGTGCCCCGCACTTGCGGCAGCCGCGTGATCGCATCGTTCAGTGCGGTTTGCAGCGGCTGCACATGCACGCCGGCGCGCGACAGCAGCGAACGGGCGGAGCCGTCCTGCTGCGCGACGAGCGCCGCCAGTACGTGGACCGGTTCGATGTACTGGTTGTCGTGGCCAACCGCCAGACTTTGGGCGTCCGCGAGCGCTTCCTGGAATTTAGTGGTGAGTTTGTCGATTCTCATCAAGAGACCTCCAATTTCGATTACCACCAAAATGAGGCGTTTTATTAGGGTTTCAAGCGCTTTTTTGGCCTCGGTCGCAACTATTTAACATTTGAGCGCAAGAACTGCCGCGATGTTTCCCCGTGCCGTGGCTGCGCGCGTTTGCGCATCGCTCAGCCGTCCGGATGTTCTAGTTCTTCAGGCCCAGCCGCGCCGAACCGCCGCTGTGCGTGCTCTGCGAAGCCACCGGAACCGGCAGCGGCACCACCTGAATCGTGGGACCTAATCCCAGCAACGCCGCGAGGTGACTTTCCGGCTGCGCGACTGCGCCGATCGTATAGTGATCGAGCTCGGTGAGAAAAGCGAGGTTCGCCGCCTGCAGCGCGCCACGCAGCCGGCACTGAGACGTGATCACGCAAGGCCGCTGCTGGCCCTGCCGGTCTGGCAGGCAGCCGACCAGCGCAAAGTCGCTTTCGGTGACGCGTACCACGTCGCCGACGGTCAGCGTGAGCGATTGCGCGCCGAGCCGCAGCCCGCCATTGCGGCCGCGCACGGTTTCCACCCAGCCGAGTTCGCCGAGTTGCTGCACGACCTTCATCAGATGGTTCTTCGAGATGCCGTAAGCTTGCGAAATATCCTGAATCGTCGATAATCCGTCGCCCCGCACGGCAAGGTACACCAGCACGCGCAGCGCGTAATCCGTATAGTCGGTAAGTCTCATAAGTCCTGGTATAGCGTGAAAGGCTGCGAGCAAGTGCCTTGAACGTGCCGATAACCGCATCGACGCAAAGCTTGCCCTGAACGAGCGCCGCGCCCTAACATGACTGGCTGGCGGCGTCGTTCGTCGAATCGCGTTGCATGGCTGTTTCGGATAGCAATAGTATCTTTTTCCGCATCAACCGTTTGTTAGAAAAACGGGGGGTTCGGCGCTCTGCTCAGCCGCCATCGGCACCCGCATTTTTTGGAATCCGCATGAATCCGTCTTTCCCCGCCGCGCCACCGGTCGAGCGCGCGGCCGAACCCACCGACGCGAATATCCGCGACCTCGTCCACGGCTTTTACGATCGCGTGCGCGCCGATCCGCTGCTGGGCCCCGTCTTCGACGCGAAGCTCGCGGGCCGCTGGGACGACCATCTGCCGAAGATGTGCACGTTCTGGAGCAGCCTCGTGCTCGGTGCGAAGCAGTATCGCGGCAATGTGCAGCAGGCGCATCAACCGCTCGAAGGCATCGAGCCGCAGCATTTCAGCCGCTGGCTGCACCTGTTCCTCGATACGGTCGAATCGCGCTATCAGCCGGCCGCGGCGGTCCGTTTCATGGAGCCGGCGCTGCGGATCGCGCAGAGTCTGCAACTGAGCCGTTTCGGCTGGGACTACAAGATTCCGCCGGAGCAGCAGGCGCTGCTCGAGCGCGTCGCGCCGAAGCGTCGGGCGCGCGATGATGACGATGGCGAGCATCTGTCGCGGCCGGCCGGCGAACCGTTTCCGGTGCCGATCATCGGACGCCCACGGGACGAGTGAACTCGAGCCGGCACCCGCCCTGACACAAGGACGCCGCTCCCGCCGTGGCAGCCCGGCGGCCGGCGGGCTCGCCTACTCCGCGCTCGGCTTTCCCGCCTCGGTGCGCCAGCGCGCGAGCGCGGCATCGTCGGTCACGCGTGCGTCGACCCAGCGCTCGCCCGCGTCGGTTTTCTCCTTCTTCCAGAACGGCGCTTCGGTCTTCAGATAGTCCATCACGAATTCGCATGACGCAAACGCGTCACCACGATGCGCGGCCGTCGTCGCGACGAGCACGATCTGATCGAGCGGATACAGCTTGCCGACGCGATGCACGATCAGCACTTCGATGCCGCGCCAGCGTTCGCGCGCGCGCTCGACGATCGCCTCGAGCGACTTCTCGGTCATGCCCGGATAGTGCTCCAGTTCCATCGTTTCGACTGCGCTGCCCTCGTTGACGTCGCGCACGGTGCCGACGAAGCACGCGAGCGCACCGATCTTCGGATTGCGCGCGCGCAGCGCGGCCACCTCGGCGCTGAGGTCGAAGTCTTCGGTCTGAACCCGGACGGGCATGGATGGCTCCTGAGGGCTTGTGTCGCTGGCGAGAGGTGCGTGAGCGCGGCTCAGCCGCCGGTGACAGGCGGAAAGAACGCGACCTCGCAACCCTCGGTGATGCGGGTGCTCGCGTCGGTCATCACGTGGTTGCAGGCCATGCGCAGCGCGCGGCCTTCGGCGAGCGTCTCGGCCCAGATGCCGCCGCGCACGCGCAGCCACGCACGCACGTCGCCGACGGTCGCGATGCCGTCGGGCACCTCGACGGTTTCGTCGGACGTGTCGAGCGCTTCTCGCACGCTCGCAAAGTATCGGAGTTCAATCTTCATCGGGGTACCGCCGGTCTGTGCCGCGCATGCCGCGAATGACCGGTCTCAGTTCAACAGTTCGGAAAACGGAATGAAGCGCACGGTTTCGCCGGCGCTGATCGCGTGGTTCGGCGGATTGTCGATCAGGCCGTCGCCCCAGACGGTCGACGTCAACACGGCCGAGCTCTGGTTAGCGAACAGATCGAGCCCGCCCGCCGCGTTGACGCGCGCACGCAGGAACTCGTTGCGGCGATCGGCCTTGCCCTGCGTGAAGTCGGCGCGCAGCGACAGCGCGCGCGGCGCGACCGCCTGCGCGCCGGCCAGCCGCAGCACGAACGGACGCACGAACAGCAGGAACGTCACGAAGCTCGACACCGGATTGCCGGGCAGGCCGATGAAAAACGTTTCGGCCGGCTCGCCCCCAACGGCATCACGTGTACCACCCGCGCCACGGCGCACCGTGCCGAACGCAAGCGGCTTGCCCGGCTTCATGGCGATCTGCCACATCGACAGACGCCCTTCGGCCTCGACCGCCGGCTTCACGTGATCCTCGTCGCCGACCGACACGCCGCCGCAGGTGAGAATAAGATCGTGCGCCCGGGCGGCTTCGCGCAGCGTCGCGCGGGTCGCGTCGAGCTGATCGGCGACGATGCCGTAGTCGGTCACGTCGCAGCCGAGCTTGTCGAGCAGGCCGCGCAGCGTAAAGCGATTCGAGTTGTAGATCGCGCCGGGCTTCAGCGGCTCGCCGGGCATCGTCAGTTCGTCGCCGGTAAAGAATACGGCGACCTTCACGCGGCGGCGCACCTGGAGCCCCGCGCATCCGACCGACGCGGCAAGTCCCAACGCCTGCGGCGTGAGCCGCGTGCCGGCCGGCAGGATGACCGAGCCAGCGCGAATATCGGCGCCCTGCGCGGTGATCCACTCGCCCGCGCGCGGACGGTGCACGATCGTGACTTCGTCGCCCGCCACCTCGGTCTGCTCCTGCATCACGACCGCGTCCGCGCCAGCGGGCACCGTCGCGCCGGTGAAGATGCGCGCCGCGCTGTCAGGCGCGAGCGGCGTCGGTGCATGGCCGGCCGGAATGCGCTGCGAGACCCGCAGCCGGCTGCCGTGCGCGAGATCGGCGATGCGGACCGCGTAGCCGTCCATCGCGCTCGTGTTCATCGGCGGCACGTCGAGCGGCGACGTAACGTCGGCGGCGAGCACGCGATTCAGCGCGTCGAGCGTCGGCAGCGTTTGCGTACCGTCGATCGGGCGCGCGGCGTCGAGCAGGATCGCCAACGCATCGGCAGTGGCGAGCAGCGGAGCGCGGGGCGTGGGAATGGACATCTGGAGTATCGAAGCCGCAGGTTAAAAGCACATTGTAGCGGCCGATGCCGACAGCCTGGGCGGCGGGCGTCATGGGGCTTCGCGAATGCCGCACGAGCCGTAAAACGGCTCGCGCGGCCCGGCTGCTCGCTATTCGCCGGTATGCGCGACGATAAAGTCCTTGACCCGTTGCGCATCGGCGGGCACGACCTCGAAACGCTGCGCCAGCGACTCGATGCCCGAGAACGCCGCCGGCCGCTCCGGTTCGCGCAGCAGCGCCTCGCGGATCGTCTCGCCAAATTTGATCGGCTGCGCGGTCTCGAGCACGATCATCGGCATGCCCGGCTGCAGGTGCTCACGCGCGACCTTCACGCCGTCGGCCGTGTGCGTGTCGATCATCGTGTCGTAACGCTGGAACACGTCGCGGATCGTCTCGACGCGGGCGTCGTGGCTGCTGCTGCCCGACACGAAACCGAACGCCTTCACACGCGCGAAGTCGCCGCTTGCCGCGAGGTCAAAGCCGCCCTTCTCCTCCACGTCGCGGAACAGTTGCAGCACCCGCGCCGGATCGCGGCCGAGCAGGTCGTACACGAAGCGCTCGAAGTTCGATGCCTTCGAGATATCCATGCTCGGGCTGCTGGTGTGATACGTCTCGGCCGCCTTGCGCACGCGGTAGATGCCGGTGCGGAAGAACTCGTCGAGCACGTCGTTCTCGTTGGTCGCGACGACCAGCTTCTCGATCGGCAGACCCATCATGCGCGCGATGTGACCCGCGCACACGTTGCCGAAGTTGCCCGACGGCACCGTGAACGACACCCGCTCGTCGTTCGACTTCGTCGCGGCAAAGTAGCCCTTGAAGTAGTAGACGACCTGCGCGACGACCCGCGCCCAGTTGATCGAATTGACCGTGCCGATCTTGTACTTCGCCTTGAACGCGTGATCGTTCGACACCGCCTTCACGATGTCCTGCGCGTCGTCGAACACGCCTTGCACCGCGAGGTTGAAGATGTTCGGGTCTTGCAGGCTGTACATCTGCGCGGTCTGGAACGCGCTCATTTTCCCGTGCGGCGACAGCATGAACACGCGGATGCCCTTCTTGCCGCGCATTGCGTATTCGGCGGCGCTGCCGGTGTCGCCCGACGTCGCGCCGAGAATGTTCAGCGTTTCGCCGTGCTTCGCGAGCGCGTACTCGAACAGGTTGCCGATCAGCTGCATCGCCATGTCCTTGAACGCGAGCGTCGGCCCATTCGACAGTTCGAGCAGCGACAGCGGCGCGCCGTCTTCGACGCCGAGCGTCTTCAGCGGCGTGATCTGCGCGGCGCTTTCGTCGTCGCGCACGTTGCAGTAGGTCGCGGCCGTGTAGGTCTTGCGCGTGAGTGCGCGCAGATCGTCGGCGGGAATGTCGTCGCAGAACTTCGACAGAATCTCGAATGCGAGGTCGGCGTACGGCAACGTGCGCCAACGCGTGAGTTCGTCCGCGGTGACGCGCGGATAGTCGGCCGGCAGATACAGGCCGCCGTCTTTGGCGAGACCGCCGAGCAGGATGTCGGAGAAGGTATGGCGCTCGCCGGCTCCGGCGCCGCGCGTGGAGAGGTAGTTCATAGTTCGGCCTAGTTCAGCGCTTCCATGCGCAGCTTCGTGACTTGCGAGACGACGGTTTCGAGCGCCTCGATCGACCTGATTGCGGCGTTGACCTGCTTTTCCACCGTCTCGTGCGTGATCAGCAGGATGTCGGTTTCGCCCTTGCCGTTCGCGTCGACGACCTCCGATTCCTTTTGCAGCAGCGCGTCGATCGAAATGCCGCTGTCCGCCAGAATGCGCGTGATGTCGGCGAGCACGCCGGTCACGTCGGCGACGCGCAGGCGCAGGTAGTAGCCGCTCGTGACTTCTTCGATCGGCAGGATCGGCGTATTCGACAAGCTGTCAGGCTGGAAGGCCAGATGCGGCACGCGGTGCTCGGGGTCGGCCGTGTGCAGACGCGTCACGTCGACGAGATCGGCCACCACGGCGGAAGCCGTCGGCTCGGCACCCGCGCCCTTGCCGTAGTACAGCGTCGTGCCGACTGCGTCGCCGTGCACGACGACTGCGTTCATCGCGCCTTCGACATTGGCGAGCAGGCGTTTTTCCGGAATCAGGGTGGGGTGCACGCGCAGCTCGATGCCCTTGTCGGTGCGGCGCGTGATGCCGAGCAGCTTGATGCGGTAGCCGAGCTCCCCGGCGTACGTGATGTCGATCGCGGCCAGCTTGCTGATGCCCTCGACGTACGCGCGGTCGAACTGCACCGGCACGCCGAACGCGATCGCGCTCATGATCGTCGCCTTGTGCGCGGCGTCGACGCCCTCGATGTCGAAGGTCGGGTCCGCTTCCGCGTAGCCGAGCTCCTGCGCAGCCTTCAGCGCGGTCGCGAAATCGAGACCGCGATCGCGCATCTCCGACAGGATGTAGTTCGTCGTGCCGTTGATGATGCCGGCGATGTACTGGATGCGGTTGGCCGTCAGACCTTCGCGCAGCGCCTTGATGATTGGAATGCCGCCGGCCACCGCCGCCTCGAACGCGACCATCACGCCGTTGGCGCGCGCCGCCTGGAAAATCTCCGTGCCATGCACGGCGAGCAGCGCCTTGTTGGCCGTAACCACGTGCTTGCCGTTTTTGATCGCGCGCAGCACGAGCTCGCGCGCGATGCCTGTCCCGCCGATCATTTCTGCGACGATCGCGATCGACGGATCGTCGACGACCGCGTTGAAGTCATCGGTCAGCGCCACGCTGCCGGCTTCTCCGCCGAGCGCCGCGGTCGCCTTGGCCGGGTTGCGCACGGCGATGCGCGCAATCTCGATGCCGCGGCCCGCGCGACGTTTGATTTCTTCCTGATTGCGGCGCAGTACCGTGAAGGTGCCGCTGCCTACCGTGCCGAAGCCCAGCAGTCCAACTTTGATCGGTTCCATGCAGCGTGTGTTTGTAGTAGAGGTTTGAAAAGGGTGTCGAGGGTCGCACGCGCGACGCGCTTCATTTGCCACATCACGCGCCACATCGTACGCGAGGCCGGTTCAGGCCGTGTGACGTTTGCGATAGCCGTCGAGAAAGCGCGCGATCCGGTTGATCGAATCCGCGAGGTCATCGACGTTCGGCAGGAACACGACGCGGAAGTGATCCGGCGTCTTCCAGTTGAAGCCGGTGCCCTGCACGAGCAGCACGCGCTCTTCGAGCAGCAGGTCGAGAATGAACTGCTGGTCGTTCTGGATCGGATACACCTTCGGGTCGAGGCGCGGGAACATGTACAGCGCCGCCTCGGGCTTCACGCAGCTGACGCCGGGGATCGCCGTCAGCATGTCGTAGGCGAGCTCGCGCTGTTTATACAGGCGCCCGCCCGGCACGATCAGGTCGTTGATGCTCTGATAGCCGCCGAGCGCGGTCTG
The DNA here is from genome assembly GCF_001865575.2 of Paraburkholderia sprentiae WSM5005. NCBI lineage: Bacteria > Pseudomonadati > Pseudomonadota > Betaproteobacteria > Burkholderiales > Burkholderiaceae > Paraburkholderia > Paraburkholderia sprentiae. Next base: position 1,480,284 of record NZ_CP017561.2, on the reverse strand, counting down.
GATCGCGTACTGGCCGGGCACATTCGGACACAGCCGCATCGACGCGAGGATGCCGAGCCCTTCCAGATAGTCTTTCGCGAGCCGGCGGTTCTCGCCGGTCAGGCCCGAGATCGCCATCCAGCCGGCGCGGTAGCCGCATGAGCGGTAGCTCTTCGACAGGCTGTTGAACGTGACGGTCAGCACGTCTTCGGACAGCGACGCCATCGACGTATGGGTCTTGCCGTCGTAGACGATCTTGTCGTAGACCTCGTCGGCGAAGATCACCAGGCCGTGCTGGCGGGCAATCCCGATCAGGCCGAGCAGCAGTTCGTCCGAATACAGCGCGCCGGTCGGATTGTTCGGGTTGATCACGACGAGCGCGCGCGTGTTCGGCGTGATTTTCGCGCGGATGTCGTCGAGATCGGGCATCCAGCTGTTGGACTCGTCGCAGATGTAGTGCACCGGCGTGCCGCCCGCGAGGCTCACGCCGGCGGTCCACAGCGGGTAGTCGGGCGCGGGCAGCAGCACTTCGTCGCCATCGTTGACGAGGCCCTGCAGCGCCATCACGATCAGCTCGGACGCGCCGTTGCCGATGTAGATGTCGTCGAGCTCGACGCCGTGCGCGCCTTTTTGCTGCGTGTAGTGCATGATCGCCTTGCGCGCGGCGAACACGCCCTTCGAATCGGAGTAGCCCGACGAGCTGGGCAGGTTCAGGATCATGTCCTGAATGATCTCGTCCGGCGCCTCGAAACCGAACGGCGCCAGATTGCCGATATTCAGCTTGATGATGCGGTGGCCCTCTTCTTCGAGCCGCTTCGCATGTTCGAGGACGGGCCCGCGAATGTCGTAGCAGACATTCAACAGCTTGTTGGATTTGAGAATCGGTTTCACGGCGGGCACTTCATCCTGGTTGATGGCTGGGGCGAATCTTGGGCAAACGGGGCGCGGCTGACGACGCCGGGCCGCCTGGATTCACCGCTACTGAGAATTCGGACGCGGCGGCGACGGCGGCCAGCCGCGAAATGGGTCGAGCTGTCGAGCGACTGCGGCTGTCCGGGCTCCGGCGCGGAAAAAAACGCGGCCAAAGCGGGCGATGCCGACACAGGTGGCCGGTAGGCCAAGCCGAGGCGCTCAGCGCGGCTTGTGGCGGCACTTGAGCGAGGGGCGCCGCAAGGCGGCTAAAAAGTTATAATTTAGCGGATTTTGGCCGACTTCCGCAATGCACCACCCGCAACGGCAAGCCTTTTCGGCCTTCTCGTGTGTCACACGCGTCGAACCGCGCGGCCTGTGCGACGTGCAGCCAGGCCGGCAACACGCATGACGTCTCACGACGACTTCGGAAAACCAATTTGAAATTACATCAGGATTCCAGCGGCGCGCTCAATACCGTTACCGGCTACGGCGCCGACTACGTCGAAATCAATCTGGTGCGTCACGCGGGCAGTGTTCTCGTGCTGCCTGACGCACCGGTCATTGCCTGGCCCGTCTCGTCGTTCGAGCAGTTGAGCGCCGAGCATTTCGCGATGCTGGTCGACGCCGCGCCAGAAGTGGTCGTGTTCGGCAGCGGCGAGCGGCTGCGCTTTCCGCACCCGCGCCTGACCGCCGGGCTCACCGCGAAACGCATCGGCGTCGAAACGATGGACTTCAAGGCCGCCTGCCGCACCTACAACATTCTGATGGCCGAGGGCCGCAAGGTCGCGGCTGCGTTGCTGATCGAAGCCTGAACGTGCCCGGCGCTGGCGCATCCCGCGCGGACCCGCGCCGGTGCGCCCGGCCGCCTTGTTCTGGCCCCCCGCCGCGCCCGTCTGTGCGCCGCCGATAACAAAAAGGTTAAATTCATGAACGATACGCCGTCGAGGCTACCGCTCAATCGCACCGCGATCCTGTTGCTGGTGCTGGTTCTCGCCGTGATCTGGTTCGTGCCGCTCGGCTGGCGCCATCTGTTGCCGAGCGACGAAGGCCGCTACGCCGAAATGGCGCGCGAAATGTTCCTGACCGGCGACTGGATCACGCCGCGCTACAACGCCTACAAGTACTTCGAGAAGCCGCCGCTGCAGACTTGGGCGAACGCGCTGACGTTCGCGTGGTTCGGCATCGGCGAATGGCAGGCGCGCCTCTACACCGCGTTGACGGGCTTCGCCGGCGTGCTACTGATCGGCTTCACCGGCGCGCGCGTGTTCAACGCGGCGACCGGCGTGTTCGCGGCGCTCGTACTCGCCTGCTCGCCGTACTGGAGCCTGATGGGCCACTTCAACACGCTCGACATGGGCCTGTCGTTCTGGATGACGCTCACGCTATGCGCGCTGCTGCTCGCGCAGCGTCCCGGCCTGCGGCCCCCGTGCGTGCGCGGCTGGATGTTGGCGTGCTGGGCGTCGATGGCGCTGGCGGTGCTCTCGAAAGGCCTGGTCGGGCTGATCCTGCCGGGCTCGGTGCTGGTGCTCTACACGCTGATCGCGCGCGACTGGGGGCTATGGAAGCGTCTGCATCTGGTGAGCGGCCTGATCGTCTTCTTCGCGATCGTGACGCCGTGGTTCGTGCTCGTGCAACAGCGCAATCCGGAGTTCCTGAACTTTTTCTTCGTCGTCCAGCAGTTCAAGCGCTATCTGACGCCCGAGCAGAATCGTCCCGGCGCGTTCTACTACTTCGTGCCGGTACTGCTGGTGGGCTTCCTGCCGTGGCTGTCGGTGAGCGTGCAGAGCGTGCGCCATGCATGGCGCCAGCCGCGTCAGCCGAACGGCTTCGCGCCGATCACGCTGATGCTCACGTGGATCGTCTTCATTTTCCTGTTCTTCAGCGCGTCGCACTCGAAGCTGCTCTCCTACACGCTGCCGATCGCGCCGCCGATCGCGATGCTGATCGGCATGTATCTGTCGCTCGTCACGCGCGAGCAGCTGCGCCGGCATCTGGCGGGCTATGCGCTGTTTTTCGTGGTGGCCGCGTTCGCGGCGCTGTTCCTGCCGCGTCTGGGCACCCAGCGCAATCCGGCCGCCCTGTATGTCGAATTCCGCGTGTGGGTGCTCGCCGCGCTGGCCGTCGCGTTCGTGCTGACGCTCGTCGCGCTGTGGCTCAATCGCCGCGGCCAGGCAGGCACGGGCGCCAACGCACGGGTCGGCCTAGGCAGCCTCGCCGCCTTCGGCGCGGGCTGGCTGCTGCTCGCCACGATCGCAGGCACCGGCCACGACGTGTTCGGCCGCCTGAGTTCCGGCGCGCCGCTCGCGCCCGCGATCAAGGCCGAACTCGCGAAGCTGCCGCCCGACACGCCGTTCTACTCGGTCGGCGTGCTCGACCACACGCTGCCGTTCTACGTCGGTCACACGATGATCATGGTCGCGCATCCGGACGAGCTCGCGTTCGGCGTGTCCGTCGAGCCGCAAAAATGGGTGCCGACGGTCGACGCGTGGATCGAGCGCTGGAAGGCCGATCGCTACGCGCTCGCGCTGATCCCGCCGCCGACCTACGAGCGCCTCGTCGAGCAAGGCGTGCCGATGCAGGTGATCGCGCGCGACCCGCGGCGCGTGGTGGTGATGAAGCCGCTCGCCGACGCGGCTGCGGCCGCCTCCGCCACGTCCGCGGCAAAACCATAACCATTTCGAGAACCGGACCGTTCGATGAACCCGATTTCCCTCTTCTGCATCCTCGCCGGCGTCACGCTGAACGCCGGCGCGCAGCTGCTGCTGAAAGCCGGCACCAATGCCGTTGGACACTTCGAATTCACCCGTGCGAACATCCTGCCCATCGGCTTGAAGCTGGCAACCCAGCCGCCGATCATCGGCGGGCTCGCCTGCTACGTGATCAGCGTGGCGGTGTGGATCATCGGGCTCTCGCGCGTGGACGTGTCGATCGCCTATCCGATGCTGTCACTCGGCTACGTGGTCAACGCGGTCGCCGCGTGGTACCTGTTCGGCGAAGTGATGTCGGTGCAGAAGCTGGTCGGCATCGGCATCATTCTCGTCGGCGTGGTCGTGCTCGCGCGCAGCTAGGCGTGGCGCCTCGCAGAAACCCGCGCGGCACGCGCGCCGCCTAAGCCAGACGTAAGGTAGGCCGCGGTAAGCTGCGCGGTTGCGTTTTTTCAGCCGCGGCCTTGGGTTTGCGCGTAGTTTGTGGTTTACTTCGCGCCCGTCGGGCCGCCCCCCTTTCAATCGAGCGATGCATTCATGAGCCAGTCACAAGTCCCGTTTTTGCCGTTTGTCAAACCCGAGATCGATGAGGAAACGATCCAGGGGGTCGCCGACGTGCTGCGTTCCGGCTGGATCACCACCGGCCCGCAGAACCAGAAGTTCGAGGCCGCGCTCTCGGAGTTCTGCGGCGGCCGCCCGGTGCGCACCTTCAATTCCGGCACCGCGACGCTCGAAATCGGCCTGCGCATCGCCGGTGTCGGTCCCGGCGACGAAGTCATCACGACGCCGGCCACCTGGGTATCGACCAGCAACGTAATCCTTGAGACCGGCGCGACCCCGGTGTTCGCCGACATCGACCCGGTCACGCGCAACATCGATCTCGACCTGCTCGAACAAGCGATCACGCCGCGCACCAAGGCGCTGCTGCCGGTGTTCCTGTCCGGCCTGCCGGTCGACATGGACCGTCTGTACGCGATCGCCCGCGCGCACAAGCTGCGCGTGATCGAAGACGCCGCGCAGGCGTTCGGCTCCAGCTGGAACGGCGAGCGCATCGGCAAGCTCGGCGACATCGTGTCGTTCAGCTTCCACGCGAACAAGAACCTGACGTCGATCGAAGGCGGCGCGCTCGTGCTCAACAACGAGGCAGAGGCGGTGCTCGCTCAGAAGTACCGGCTGCAGGGCATCACGCGCACGGGCCTGGACGGCATGGACTGCGACGTGCTCGGCGGCAAGTACAACCTGACCGACGTCGCCGCGCGGGTCGGTCTCGGCCAGCTGCCGCATCTTGAGCGCTTCATCGCGCAGCGCAAGCAGCTCGTGCGCGCATACTTCGCGCAACTCGAAGGCGGCGCGGCGGTGAAGCTCGGCGTCGGCCTGCCGTTCGCCGATTTCGAAAACAGCAACTGGCATATGTTCCAGATCACGCTGCCGCTCGACAAGCTGTCGATCGACCGCGCCGGCTTCATGGGCGAGTTGAAGGAGCGCGGCATCGGCTCGGGTGTGCACTACCCGGCGCTGCATCTGTTTTCCCTGTATCGCGCGCGCGGCTTCAAGGAAGGCATGTTCCCGCACGCGGAGCGCTTCGGCGCCACCACCGTCACGCTGCCGCTCTTCACGCTGATGCGCGAAGGCGACGTCGAGCGCGTGTGCCGTGCGGTCAACGAAATTTGCGAACACTACGGAAAGTAAGCGGACATGACTTATTCGGAACATCGCGCCGTCGCACCGGAAGTGTCGATCATCATTCCGGTGTACAACGAAGAAGCCGGACTGGCCGCGCTGTTTGCGCGCCTCTATCCGGCGCTCGACGCGCTCGGCGCCGGTTATGAAGTGATCTTCATCAACGACGGCAGCCGCGACAAGTCCGCCGCGCTGCTCGCCGGGCAGTTCCGCGCGCGCCCCGACACGACACGCGTGATCCTGCTGAACGGCAACTACGGCCAGCACATGGCGATTCTCGCGGGCTTCGAGCAGTCGCGTGGTGACATCGTGATCACGCTCGACGCCGACCTGCAGAATCCGCCCGAGGAAATCGGCAAGCTCGTCGCCAAGATGCGCGAGGGCTTCGACTACGTCGGCACGATCCGTCGGCAGCGCCAGGACAGCCTGTGGCGGCGCAAGGCCTCGCGCGCGATGAATCATCTGCGCGAGCGCATCACGCGTATCAAGATGACCGATCAGGGCTGCATGCTGCGCGCCTATAGCCGCCATATCGTCGATACGATCAACCGCTGCGGAGAAATCAACACCTTCATTCCGGCGCTCGCGTACACGTTCGCGCAGAATCCGGTGGAAATCGAGGTTGCGCACGAAGAACGCTTCGCCGGCGAATCGAAATACTCGCTGTACTCGCTGATCCGTCTGAATTTCGACCTCGTCACCGGCTTCTCCGTGGTGCCGCTGCAATGGCTGTCGTTCATCGGCGTGATCCTGTCGCTGGGGTCCGCGGCGCTCTTCGTCCTGCTGCTGATTCGCCGCTTCATCATCGGCGCGGAAGTGCAAGGCGTGTTCACGCTGTTTGCAATCACCTTCTTCCTGCTCGGCGTGATCATTTTCGCGCTCGGCCTGCTCGGCGAATACATCGGCCGGATCTATCAGCAGGTGCGTGCGCGGCCGCGTTATCTGGTGCAGACCATTCTCGAAGAACGCGACGGCGCGGCCGTCACCGACGCGCCGCGTCAGACCGTCGTGCAGGCCGTGCAGCCGGTGCCGGTTGTCGATCAGGGGCGCAATCCATGAAGCCGCGCGCGGTCGTATTCGCGTATCACAACGTCGGCGTGCGGTGCCTGCAGGTGCTGCTCGCGCGCGGCGTCGACGTCGCGCTCGTCGTTACGCACGAAGACAACCCGAGCGAAAACATCTGGTTCGGCAGCGTGGCCTCGGTGGCGGCCGAGCACGGCATCGCCGTCGTCACGCCGGCCGATCCGACAAGCCCACAGCTGCGCGCCGCGGTGAGCGCCGCGCGGCCGGACTTCATCTTCTCGTTCTACTACCGCCACATGTTGCCGCTCGACCTGCTCGCGATCGCTGCACGGGGCGCTTACAACATGCACGGCTCGCTGCTGCCGAAGTATCGCGGTCGCGTACCGACCAATTGGGCGGTGCTCAACGGCGAAAGCGAAACCGGCGCAACGCTGCACGAAATGGCCGGGAAGCCCGACGCGGGCGCGATCATTGCGCAAACAGCGGTGCCGATCCTGCCCGACGACACGGCCGCGCAGGTCTTCGACAAGGTCACGGTCGCCGCCGAGCAGACGCTATGGCGCGTGCTGCCGGCGCTGCTCGCGGGCGAGGCGCCGCATCTTCCGAACGATCTCGCGCACGGCAGCTATTACGGCGGGCGCAAACCGGAAGACGGCCGCATCGACTGGAACCAGTCCGCGCAGCAGGTCTACAACCTGATCCGCGCGGTCGCGCCGCCGTATCCGGGCGCCTTTGCCGATCTGAACGGGCATCGTTTCATCGTCGCGCGCGCGCGTCTGGCCGCGCCCGGGGCGCTCCGCTCGGATTTGCCCCCGGGCCTGCACGTAAGCGATAATGCCGTTTTCGCGATCTGCGGCGACGGCCGCGCGATCAACATCCAAGAATTGCGGCACCAGCACGACGGCGGCGAGACTGCCGTCAGTCCGGCGGAATTCGCCCAGCTCATCCAATCTCATTCATGAAAAAAGTCCTGATTCTGGGTGTGAATGGCTTCATCGGCCATCACCTGTCCAAACGCATTCTCGAAACCACCGACTGGGAAGTGTTCGGGATGGACATGCAGACTGAACGTCTGGGCGACCTTCTCAATCATGAGCGGATGCACTTCTTCGAAGGCGACATCACGATCAACAAGGAATGGGTCGAATATCACGTCAAGAAGTGCGATGTGATCCTGCCGCTCGTCGCGATCGCCACACCCGCTACTTATGTGAAGCAGCCGCTGCGGGTGTTCGAACTCGACTTCGAGGCGAACCTGCCGATCGTGCGTTCGGCCGTCAAGTACGGCAAGCATCTGGTGTTTCCGTCGACCTCCGAGGTCTACGGCATGTGCTCGGACGAGCAGTTCGATCCGGAAGAATCGCAGCTGTCGTACGGCCCGATCAACAAGCCACGCTGGATCTACGCGTGCTCGAAGCAGCTGATGGACCGCGTGATCTGGGGCTACGGCATGGAAGGCCTGAACTTCACGCTGTTCCGTCCGTTCAACTGGATCGGCCCGGGCCTCGACTCGATCTACACGCCGAAGGAAGGTAGCTCGCGCGTGGTCACACAGTTCCTCGGTCACATCGTGCGCGGCGAGAACATCAGCCTCGTCGACGGCGGCGCGCAGAAGCGTGCGTTCACGGACATCGACGACGGCATCGGCGCGCTGATGAAAATCATCGAGAACAAGAACGGCGTCGCCACCGGCAAGATCTACAACATTGGCAATCCGACCAACAACTTCTCGGTGCGTGAGCTCGCGCACAAGATGCTGGCACTCGCGGCCGAATTCCCCGAATACGCGGACTCGGCCAGGCAGGTGCAACTGGTCGAGACGTCGTCGGGCGCGTACTACGGCGCCGGCTATCAGGACGTGCAGAATCGGGTGCCGAAGATCGACAACACGATGCAGGAACTCGGCTGGGCGCCCACCTCGACTTTCGACGAAGCGCTGCGCAAGATTTTCGAAGCGTATCGCGGCCACGTCGCCGAAGCCCGCGCACTCGTCGAACAGCAATAAGGGCGCGTCCTTGGCTCGCATCGTCCTGAAGATCGACGTCGACACGCTGCGCGGCACCCGCGAAGGCGTGCCGAATCTCGCGCGCATCTTCGACCGCTTCAAGGCGCGCGCCACCTTCCTGTTCAGCCTCGGGCCCGACCACACCGGTTGGGCGATGCGTCGGGTGCTGCGGCCGGGCTTCCTTAAGAAGGTGTCGCGCACCTCGGTGGTCGAGCATTACGGTGTCAGGCAGCTGATGTACGGCGTGCTGCTGCCCGCTCCGGATATCGGCGCGAAGGCCGCGGCCGAGATGCGCGCGATCCACGAAGCCGGCTTCGAGTGCGGCATCCATACGTGGGATCACGTGTACTGGCAGGACAACGTGCGCGCCAAAGATCGCGCGTGGACCGTCGCGCAGATGCAGCGGAGCCACGCGCGATTCATCGACGTGTTCGGGGCGTCGCCCGTCACTCACGGCGCGGCGGGCTGGCAGATGAACGGCCACGCGTTCGAACAGATCGACGCGTGGGGCATGCGCTACGCGTCCGACGGCCGCGGCCACTCGCCGTATCGGCCGGTGGTCGACGGCAAGACGCTTGCGCACGTGCAGATGCCGACCACGCTGCCGACCCTCGACGAAGTGCTCGGTGTCGACGGTGTCGACACGCACAACGTCGCCGCGTGGATGCTGAAGCAGACCGAAAAAAATCCGCACGACCAGGTGTTCACACTGCACGCGGAACTCGAAGGACAGAAGCTCGCGCCGGTATTCGAACAGCTGCTCGAGGGCTGGCGCGCGCAAGGCCACACGTTTGCGACGATGGGCGATTACTACGCCACGCTAGACCGGGACACGCTGCCATCGTACCCTGTTACGTGGGGCGAGATTCCGGGGCGCTCCGGCGAACTGATCATCCAGCCCTGAAGGGCCGCGGCCCGGCGCGGTAGTCGTCAAATGCACGGCCGCGCGCCCGTCCGAGTTCCCGAACAAGAACAACAACCCCGACGACAGACCAGCCGACGCCGCGGCACCTAGCGACGCCGGCACCAATAACCGGAGAACCTCGTGTCCATCGCAGTCGCCCAACCCATCCCCGACTTCACCGCCGCCGCGACGGGCGGCGAGATCACGCTGTCAAAGCTGCGGGGCAAGAAGGTGGTGCTGTATTTCTATCCGAAGGACAACACGCCGGGCTGCACCACCGAAGGGCTGCAGTTCCGCGATCTGTATCCGAAGTTCAAGAAGGCCGGCGCGGAAGTGATCGGCGTGTCGCGTGACAGCCTACGGTCGCATGACAATTTCAAGGCCAAGCTCGAATTACCCTTCCCGCTGATTTCCGATCCGGAAGAAACGCTGTGCGCCCTCTTCGCCGTCATCAAAATGAAGAAAATGTATGGCAAAGAGGTACGCGGAATCGAGCGCTCCACCTTCCTCATCGACGCTGATGGCGTGCTGCGCCAGGAGTGGCGCGGCGTCAAGGTGCCGGGCCACGTCGACGATATTCTGGAGGCTGTACAAGCGCTTTGATGCGCGTTATATTGGGCCGCAATGAGTGCCTGTCCACCCCACATTTTTCTCCGCTGCGCCAGCTCTGACGGCCGCTTGACCGGATCCACCGGTGCCGTTCCGAGCGTGAGGCGCAACGTGAGCGTCATCGTCGAGCCGCTTGCCCCGAATGCCGGGGCGGCGGCTTTTTTGATTGCGCGCGACCGTTCGTTCATTGGTTCGCGCGCTTCCGTCAAGGAGCCTATCGAAGACCAGGCGAACCGGCATCTCTAGACCGAATGCGCGCCTCCTCGCGCAAACTGGGTGTCCCATAAGGGCATCGTCAGAATGCGACGGGCGGCGCACGATATGTGACCCGATCATTTCGAGGGAAACCATGCCTTTGCCTACCCCCCCCAACAAGCTCGGCAATCTTTTGTCGCCTGACGAATACAAGGCCAAAGCCGTCACGCCCGCGCGCTCCACCGCGAAAAAACCGGCGCGTGAAGGGGAATCCGCAGACTCGGCCGATTACGGCCGCGCCAATGTCGCCACACCCATGGCGCACGCCGCCAACGCCGCCACCACGTTGTGGCCCGTGCCCGCCGTCGAATCGCCGCCCGCCGCACAACCGGCGCCCGCGCCCGCGCGCGGCCGCCGGACCAGGCAAACCGCCGCGCTGTTGCAGCCGGTCCCCGCCGGGCGCGCGCAGCTCGAAACCGATGCGGCCCAAGCGCAGCTTGACGCGCAGCCGGTCGTCGCGCGCGCGCCTGCGGCAAGGCAGCCCACGGCGGAAACAGCCCCAGCACCCGCCGCGGCAGCCCGGGGCACCACGCGCAAGAAACGCGGTACGGGCGCCACGCCAGCCGAGGTCCAGAAGCTTTTCGTTCTCGACACCAACGTGCTGATGCACGATCCGAGCTGCCTGTTCCGCTTCGAGGAGCACGACGTCTATCTGCCGATGATGACGTTGGAAGAGCTCGATGACCACAAGAAGGGGATGTCGGAAGTCGCGCGTAATGCGCGTCAGGTGAGCCGCACGCTCGACGCACTGGTCGCCAACGCGGGCGACATGGCCGACGGCATTTCGCTCGCGCGTCTGGGTAGCCGCGAGGCGTCCGGGCGGCTCTACTTCCAGACCCGGCTGACCGCCATCGAGCGCGTCGAAGGTCTGCCCGAAGGCAAGGCGGACAACCAGATTCTCGGCGTCGTGCGCGCGCTGCAGCGCGATCGCGCGGATCGCCAGGTCGTGCTGGTGTCGAAAGACATCAATATGCGCATCAAGGCGCATGCGCTCGGCCTGCCCGCCGAAGACTACTTCAACGACCAGGTGCTCGAGGACAGCGACCTGCTGTACACGGGCATCCGCGCGCTGCCGCAGGATTTCTGGACCCGGCACGCGAAGGGCATGGAAAGCTGGCAGGACACGAAAACCGGCACCACGTACTACCGTGTGACAGGTCCGCTGTGCGCGTCGATGCTGGTCAACGAGTTCGTTTATCTCGAGCCGCAAAACGGCGAGCCCGCTTTTCATGCATTGGTGCGGGAGCTGAACGGCAAGACCGCACTGCTGCAAACACTGCGTGACTATGGCCACCACAAGAACAACGTGTGGGGCATCACGGCGCGCAATCGCGAGCAAAACTTCGCGCTGAACCTGCTGATGAATCCGGAGATCGACTTCGTCACGCTGCTCGGCCAGGCCGGTACCGGCAAGACCCTGGTCGCGCTCGCGGCGGGTCTCGCGCAAGTGCTCGACGACAAGCGCTACAACGAGATCATCGTGACGCGCGCGACGGTGCCGGTCGGCGAAGACATCGGCTTCCTGCCGGGCACCGAAGAGGAAAAGATGCAGCCGTGGATGGGTGCGTTCGACGACAACCTCGAAGTCCTGCAGAAAACCGACGACGCCGCCGGCGAATGGGGCCGCGCCGCGACCCAGGAGTTGATCCGCTCGCGCCTGAAGATCAAGAGCATGAACTTCATGCGCGGCCGCACGTTCGTCGACAAGTATCTGATCATCGACGAAGCGCAGAACCTGACGCCGAAGCAGATGAAGACGCTCGTTACGCGCGCGGGTCCGGGCACGAAGATCATTTGCCTCGGCAACATCGCGCAGATCGACACCCCTTACCTGACCGAGGGCAGTTCCGGCCTGACGTATGTGGTCGACCGCTTCAAGGGCTGGGCGCACAGCGGACATGTGACGCTCGCGCGCGGCGAGCGCTCGCGCCTCGCTGATTACGCGTCGGAGATCCTCTAGGCGTTCGCCGGTTTTTTCGGTTTTTCATCGCAAGCCGCGGCCGGTTGATTCCGGACGCGGTTTTTTTTATTGCGCCGGCGTTCCATGCGGGCAACACTTAGCGCCCGAACTTCAAGTAATTTATCAACAATTCTTGCGGCAGCCTTGTTGGGCGGCTACCATCGCGACATCGTCAGTGAGTAAGCGGGCGTTTACCGCCCGTGTCCTCTTCATGCGCCGACTCGCCTTATCGCTGCTGCCCGTCCTGTTGCTCGCCGCCTGCGCCGGCGCGCCGCAGAAGAGCTCGCGCGGGTCCGGCGGCATCGTTGTCGCGAACGGCGCCTACCACGCGCCGCCGCCCGGCTTCCCCCACTTCGTCGATCACAGCATCGGCCGCGAGGAAATCTCGATTCAGGCAATGAGCCTCGTCGGCGTGCCGTACCGCTGGGGCGGCAATACGCCTGACAGCGGTTTCGATTGCAGCGGGCTCGTGCGTTACGTCGTGCTGCGCGCGGCGTCGGTGAACCTGCCGCGCACGACGGCAGAGATGAGCGGGCGCGGCGAGTCGATCGAACCGGACGAAATCGCGCCCGGCGATCTGATCTTTTTCAACACGACCGGGCGTGCGCATTCGCACGTCGGCATCTACGTGGGCAAGCTGCGTTTCGTCAACGCGCCGTCGACGGGCGGCACGGTGCGGCTCGACTATCTGACCAATCCCTACTGGGCGCGGCGCTTCGACGGCATCCGCCGGATGGCGGGGCCGGCGGCGACGCCGGCGCCGTTCGATACGCCGAGTTATCAGGCGGCGGCGCCGCAGCCCGAGCGTGGTGCCGCGGTCGCGGCGACGGCGATGTCTAGCGCGCCGTCGATGGCGACCGCCCAGCCGGCCGCGCGCGCAACCCCGGCGAGCCGGGCGACCAGTGCAGGCAGCACGCCCGTCGCGCAAGCCGATCAGTTCGAGCCGCCGCCGTCCGGCCTCAGCGCCGCGCAGATGCAGGCGCGCTCGGCGGGCGCCGTGGCACCGCCGGAGACCCCGATGGCTCGCGCGAGCACGTATGAAAGCGGCGTTTCTTCGCCCGCGCAACCGATGCAGCCCGCGACGACCGCCCGCACCGTTGCGCAAACTGCGCCCGACCCAATCGACGCCGCCGCCGACGCGTTCGAGCCGCCCCCGCCCGCCTCGATCGCGGAACGCCAGGCCCGGCAGGCCCAGCAGACCGAAGGCACTGGCGGCGTTCAGCTCATGCGCGCGTCGACGGCGTCCCACGGCGCGCCTGCGCCCACGCAAAGCAGCGACGACCCGATCGCCCGTTTCGCGAACGGCAACTTCTGACGCCGCGATCTGCTATCGTCATCGATATTCTTTCGACGGCGGGTGACGACCATGGAACTCGGGCTCAAAAACAAGGTGGTGCTGATCACCGGCGGCAGCAAAGGCATCGGCTTCGCCTGCGCGCGAGCCTTCGCGCAGGAAGGCGCGAAGGTCGCGATCGTGTCGCGCGACCCCGCCAATCTGGCGCGCGCCTACGAGCAGCTGAAACAGGAAGGATTCCACGTACACCGCACGCGCGCAGACCTGCACGAGCCGCACAGCGCCGCCGATATCGTCGAGGAAGTCAGCACCGCAGTGGGCCCGATCGACGTGCTGATCAATAGCGCCGGCGCCGCGCGCCGGTACGACCCCGAAACGCTCGATGCCGACGCATTCCGCGCAACGATGGAAGCGAAGTATTTCCCGTACATCTATCCACAGCAGGAAGTGTTGCGCCGTATGGCCGAGCGCGCGAAGGCCAACGGTGGTGCCGAGCCGGGCGCGATCGTCAATATCATCGGCATGGGCGGCAAGGTGGCGAGCGACATTCACATTGCGGGCGGCGCGGCCAACGCGGCGCTGATGCTCGCGACGGTAGGCCTCGCGCACTACTACGCGCGCTACGGCATCCGCATCAACGCGATCAATCCCGGCGCGACACTAACGGAGCGCGTCGAGGAAGCCGTCCGGCTGGAGGCGGCGCAGCAAGGCATCAACAACGACGAAGCGCTCGCGCGCGGCCAGGCCGGGATGCCGCTCGGCCGCTACGCAAAACCGGAGGAAATCGCCGATGTGGCGATGTTCCTCGCGAGCCGCCGCGCGAGCTATGTGACGGGCGCGATCGTGCCGATGGATGGCGCGAATGCACCGTTAATCTGAACGGGTTCGACGACCCGACGGCTGCAAAGCAGAGCAGCGTGGGCCGCATCCCACGGTGACTACAGCAAGTGGTGACCCAGCCACCAGGCCCCGCCGGACAGCACCGCGGAAGCCGGAATCGTCAGAATCCACGCCCAGACGATGTTGCCGGCCACGCCCCAGCGCACCGCGCTCAACTTTTGCGTCGCGCCGACCCCGACGATCGCCCCGGTAATCGTGTGCGTGGTCGACACGGGAATGCCGAGCGCCGACGCGGTAAACAGCGTGATCGCCCCGCCCGACTCCGCGCAGAAGCCGCCGACTGGTTTGAGCTTTGTGATTTTCTGCCCCATCGTGCGCACGATGCGCCAGCCCCCGAACAGCGTTCCCAAGCCCATCGACAGATAGCAGCCGCCGATCACCCACAGCGGCGGCGCATCCGCCTTCATCGACGCGAAGCCGGTGGCGATCAGCAGCATCCAGATGATGCCGATGGTCTTCTGCGCGTCGTTGCCACCATGACCGAGGCTATACAGGCCAGCGGAGATCAGCTGCAGGCGGCGGAAGCGCCGGTCGACCTTGCTCGGCGGCGTGCGGAAGTACAGCCACGACACCAGCAGCATGAAAAACGAGCCGAGCACGAAGCCGAGCAGCGGCGAAATGAAGATGAACGCGACGGTCTTCATCAGGCCGTCCCAGTTGAGCGACCCCCAGCCCGACTTCGCGAGCGCCGCGCCCACGAGCCCGCCGATCAGCGCGTGCGACGAGCTGGACGGGATACCGTACACCCAGGTGATCACGTTCCACGCGATCGCGCCGACCAGCGCGCCGAAGATCACGTAGTGATCGACGATGTCCGGGTCGATCGTCCCCTTGCCGACGGTCGTGGCCACCTTCAGGTGGAACACGAAATACGCGATGACGTTGAACGCCGCGGCGAACGCCACCGCCTGCTGCGGCTTCAGCACGCCAGTCGACACGACCGTGGCGATCGAATTCGCCGCGTCGTGAAAACCGTTCATGAAGTCGAACACCAGCGCGATAGCAACCAGGCCGATGACGACCCAGATAGCGAGTTGTATCGATTGCATTATGCGTTTTCCAGCACGATGCCTTCGATGATGTTCGCCACATCCTCACACTTGTCCGTGATCGTTTCGAGCAGTTCGTAGATCGCCTTCAGCTTGATCAGGACCTTGACGTCGTCTTCCTCGCGGAACAGCTTTGACATCGCCGCGCGCAGCACGCGATCGGCTTCCGATTCGAGCCGGTCGATGTCCTCGCAGGCCTTCAGGATCTGGCTCGCCTGCTTCATGTCCGACAGCAGGCTAACCGCGAACTGCACGCGCTCGCAGGTCGCCGTGCAGATATGCGCGAGCTGGCTCGCCTCCGACGTGACCGCTTGCACGTCATACAGCGAGATCGCGGTGGCGACGTCCTCCATCAGGTCGAGGATGTCGTCCATCGTCGTAATCAGCTTGTGGATCTCGTCACGATCGAGCGGCGTGATGAAGGTCTTGTGCAGCAGATCGATGGCTTCGTGCGTGAGCTTGTCAGCCGCTTTCTCGGCCTTCTGCACGTTCTGCTTGTGGGTTTCGGCGTCCTGCAGATTGTCGATCAGGAGTTCGAGTTCGCGGCTTGCCGAGATGATGCAGATTGCGTGCGAATTGAATATTTCGAAGAACTTGCCCTCGGTGGGCAGTAGGCGACCTAACATAAAGTCCACTCAAACTATTTAAAATCAACCGGTTAGGAGTGTGGCACCTACGTATTCTTTACGTATTCCGAGTTTGGCTGTCCGCCCGTATGAATCGCGGGGTTGCATGGCGGCTACGCGCGGCGGCTGTAGGTGACACATTTGTGACGGCGCACAGTGTACCGGAAAGCGCCGGGTCGCCGTCATGATCGCAACCCTTGTGCCCTACCTTCGTGGCGGGGGCGCAACCGACAAGAATTTCCCGGCTCGCAAATAGATTAGTTCTCGTGGTCGGTCGGCTCGCAAAGTCAAGCAAGCGGATTGAGCGACCGGTTCATCTTCACGATATCGGCATGGCTTGGATCAGGTCCTAGCTGGGCGAATAGCTCGGCCATCCGGCCGCGTTTCCCGGACGCCATCCCCTTCACGGCTGCGGCGAGCCCCTTGCGCATCATTTCGATGCCGTAATCGCAACAATATGCGGGGGTCGCCGGCTGCTGCCGCCAGGAGTCTTCGAGCGAGCCCGAATCGACGGGATCGAAGCCGGCGTCATTCACCAGTGCGATCACGATCTGCTTCGATGTCGGATTGTCCCCGCCCACGGCTACAGCAAGACGATCAGGCGCACCTTCGGGACGGCCTAGCTCGGCAAGAGAATAGGCGAGAATATTGTTGAATGCCTTGATAACCGGACGGCCGAGTTGCTTCGAGACCCAGACGCTTTCCGGCATCCCGTCTTCGATTTCCGGTATCGACTCATCGCGCATGCCGGGATAGTAGTTGCTTGTATCGACAATCGGTACATCCGCAGGAACAGAGTCGAACAGCTCTTTCGGTAATAGCGCCATGGCAGGCAGCGGTATCGCCACAATGATCGCGTCAACATCGCGGACGGCACCACTCACATCGACGGCCGTTGCGCCGATTTCTGCGGCAAAGCTGCGCACGCTCTGCACCCCTCTCGAATTCGCAACGCGAATGTCGTGTCCGACAGCTTTCAATTTTCGGGCGATGGTCCCGCCGATGTGGCCTGTTCCGATGATTCCGATTCGCATTTGCTTGGCCCTCGTCTGATCGTGCAACGGATAGTCTATGTTGCTGCTGTCATAATGGTAAGTACCCACCAAAAGGTCAGTAACAAACAGTGAGAGTGTGATGCCGGAGCAACGTGAATGGAACTGCGACGATCCTCAACGACGCATGGAATGGGCCGCCGCCACGACAGAGACGCTTCGAGTCCTGGAAGGGAAATGGAAGATCATCGTCCTTTGCCAACTATTTGCGGCGAAAGGCCCGCTGCGATTTTCTGATCTCGAGCGAATGGTCGACGGAATCAGCCAGAAGATGCTTATCCAGCAGCTTAAGCAGTTAGAGAAAGACGCAATCGTGACGCGAACGGTGTTCGCACAAGTTCCGCCGAGGGTTGAGTACGAACTGAGCGCCATTGGGTACGCGCTGGGGCCGTCAATGCAGGCGCTCATAGAATGGGCCGAGGCAAGGCGCGAACTCGCGGGTCAAATCGGATAGAAACGCGTTGCGATGGCGCGAGCATCAGTTTCGAGCATGACGTGGTGAACCAATCCGTTTGGCCGCGGAGCGCATACACGGCAGCCCGCGGCCGCGCCGGAATAAAAAAAGCCCGCACACGGCGGGCTCCTATGGCGCAACCACACTCACCGAATCCGGTCAGCGTCTTCAAATGCCCGCTTGCTACGCGGTTCCTTCAAGCAGCACGAAATTCCCGCTCGCAGCCTGCGCACGCAGCGCCTTTGCCGCCTGATATTCGGGGCTCTCGTAGAACGCCTTCGCGTCAGCGAACGAATCGAACTCGATCACCATGTGTTTCGTGTGCGTCTCGCCTTCCACGTGCTCGTGTTTGCCGGAGACCGCGACGACTTTCGGCGCAACGTGCTTCGCTGCGAAGCTGGCGATTGCCTCGCCGGCGGCCTGTGAGTAGATCGCATAGGCCGCTGCATCCGTGATGTTCACGTGGGCGATGAGGTAGCCTTTTGGCATGATCGGATTTCCTGTTTTAGCGGCTGCACACAGTGCGCAGCTCGAACGTCGAATCGTGCCCGCTCCATCTTCGTCGATAAAGTGGCCCTCATGGACAACAGCATTCGAGCCACATCAACAATCCCCGCGTAACAATGAAAAAACGGCACGAGGCACTCGGCAAGCAAAAGCACGGCTGATTGTCGGAGGCCGACCGGCGGTTCATCGGCCAGTTTCTCGATCAGATTGCGCGCTGCGTCGTTCCCGAGAATGTCACCGAATGCACTGATCTTTTCCGGCCGTGTTTGCGGCGGCCGATCCGCGTGGGCCGCCCGCTTCGAGTTTTCGAAATCCGACGTCAACGCCCAAGGCGAT
The DNA here is from genome assembly GCF_001865575.2 of Paraburkholderia sprentiae WSM5005. Taxonomy (NCBI): domain Bacteria; kingdom Pseudomonadati; phylum Pseudomonadota; class Betaproteobacteria; order Burkholderiales; family Burkholderiaceae; genus Paraburkholderia; species Paraburkholderia sprentiae. Next base: position 1,462,034 of record NZ_CP017561.2, on the reverse strand, counting down.
GCGTTCCCAAGACGGGCCGCGGCGCGGCGCGAGCTCTCGGCGCGCTGTCTTCAGACATCGTGGGATGCGGTTGCCGCGCTCGCGACAGTGCAGCTACAACTCGCTCGCGACGTCTCGCGTCATTCGCCGCCGTAGAAGTTCTGCGCTCCGGCAAAGTTGTCGAACTTCGTGTATTGGCCGTGGAACGTGAGGCGAACTGGACCGATCGGACCGTTTCGCTGCTTACCGATGATGATCTCCGCGGTGCCCTTGTCGGGGCTGTCCGGGTTATACACTTCGTCGCGGTAAATAAACAGGATGACGTCGGCATCCTGCTCGATCGCACCCGACTCCCGCAGGTCCGACATGATCGGGCGCTTGTTCGGCCGCTGCTCGAGGCCGCGGTTAAGCTGCGACAACGCGATCACCGGTACGTCAAGTTCCTTCGCGAGGCTTTTCAGCGAGCGCGAGATCTCCGAGATTTCGGTCGCGCGGTTCTCGCCCGACGACGAGCCGCTCATCAGCTGCAGGTAGTCGATGATGATGAGGCCGAGCTTGCCGCACTGGCGCGACAGCCGGCGCGCGCGCGAGCGCAGTTCCATCGGGTTAAGACCGCCGGTTTCGTCGATGAAGATCTGCGCCTCGCTCATTTTCTGCACCGCGTGCGTGAGCTTGGGCCAATCCTCGTCGGTCAGCCGCCCGGTTCGCATGCGATGCTGATCGAGCCGGCCGACCGAGCCCAGCATACGCATCGTGAGCTGAGTGCCCGGCATTTCCATCGAGAACACCGCGACGGGCAGCCCGTACTCGACCGCTACATATTCGCCGACGTTCATCGAAAACGCCGTCTTACCCATCGACGGACGGCCCGCGACGATGATCAGCTCACCGCCGTGCATCCCCGACGTCATGCGGTCCAGATCGACGAAGCCGGTCGGCGTACCCGTCACGTCGCTCGGATTGGCGGTGTGATAGAGCGTGTCGATCCGTTCGACCACTTCGGTCAGCAGCGGCCCGATCTCGAGAAAGCCCTGGGTGCCGCGCGCGCCGTCTTCGGCGATCGAGAACACCTTCGATTCCGCTTCATCCAGCAATTGCCGGACTTCCTTGCCTTGCGGGTTGAACGCGTCGGCAGAGATTTCGTCGGCGACCGACACGAGCCGGCGCAGCACCGCACGGTCGCGGACGATTTCCGCATAGCGGCGGATATTCGCCGCGCTCGGCGTGTTCTGTGCGAGCGCATTCAGGTAAGCGAGGCCGCCGACGTCTTCCGCCTTGCCCGCGGTGCCGAGCGCTTCGTAGACGGTGATCACGTCGGCCGGCCGCGTGGCCGCGATCAGCTTGCCGATGTGCTCGAAGATGATGCGGTGGTCGTAGCGGTAGAAGTCGCTTTGCGCGAGGAAGTCGGCGATGCGGTCCCACGCCGCATTGTCGAGCAACAGGCCGCCCAGTACCGATTGCTCGGCTTCGATCGAATGCGGCGGGACTTTCAGCGACTCGAGTTGGGGATCTTTGGACGGTGCGTTCATGGGGAGGAATTATCGGGCAATCCAGCGACGGCTGCGAGCGGAATAAACGCAAACCCGGGAATACTCGACAGATAGTCGGGCACAAAAAAAGCAGGGGCCGGTTGCCCGGCCCCTGCCCTTCACCAGCCAAGTGCTGGCTGGTACTGCGTGATGCTCAGCGGTCGACTTAGGCGTGCTCGCCGATCACAGCCACCGTCACATCGACGAGAACGTCGGTGTGCAGCGAAACCTGAACCGGGTGCTCGCCGACCATCTTCAGCGGGCCTTCCGGCAGACGCACTTGCGACTTTTCGACTTGGAAGCCTTGCTTGCCGAGCGCTGCGGCGATGTCGGCGTTCGTCACCGAGCCGAACAGACGGCCGTCGACGCCAGCCTTCTGATTGACCTGAACGGTCTGGCCTGCCAGCTTTTCGCCTTGAGCCTGAGCGGCTGCCAGCTTTTCGGCAGCGGTCTTTTCGAGTTCCGCGCGGCGCACTTCGAACTCAGCCAGGGCTTCCTTCGTTGCACGGCGAGCTTTCTTGTTCGGGATCAGGAAGTTACGTGCGTAACCGTCCTTGACCTTCACGATGTCGCCCAGGTTACCCAGATTGACGACTTTTTCCAGAAGAATGATTTGCATTCGAATGCTCCTTATCGCGTCGTCGGGTTAGGCCTTGTGCTGGTCGGTGTACGGCACCAGCGCGAGGAAACGCGCGCGCTTGATGGCCGTGTCCAGCTGGCGTTGATAATGCGCCTTCGTACCCGTGAGACGCGCCGGCGTGATCTTGCCGTTCTCGCCGATGAAGTCCTTCAGCGTTTCGATGTCTTTGTAGTCGATGTACTCGACGCCAGCAGCCGTGAAACGGCAGAACTTCTTGCGCTTGAACAGCGGGTTCTGTTGCTGACGACGCTTGTCGAATTTTTTACCAGTCGGGCGGGGCATGATTAGTCCTTTCCAATGTCCTGCAATGCTGTGATGTGAAATACCAGAGTTCGCGCGTTACGGTGCTTTTTAGCCAGAAAACCCGTGAAGAGCGTTTCGACGCCCATCTGACAGTTTTCGAGCTTACCGCTCGCTTCGCCCGCGGCAACCGCCTGCATGGTGAGTTCGACCTGACGGGCAATGCCCGCCTCGACGACTTCCGTGCGGTGGTGCAACGTGCAGCCTGCAATCGGAACGCCAGCGGGGGTATACCGCACCGGTTCGCGTTCGACGACGCTGGCCGTGAGTTGCAGCCGGTTCATGTACCTGTGTATGCCTTCGTGTACTTGAGCGGAGCGACGCTGCGTGTCTGGCAGCTTAAATAGTGAGTCTTAAGCCTGCGCTTCGGTCGGCTGAGCGGCTGCCGACTTCTTGGCTTCTTCGCGGTGCACTTCCTTCATCATCGGCGACGGGCCGGTTTCGGCCTTCTTCATCTTGACGATGAGGTGACGCAGAACGGCGTCGTTGAACTTGAACGCGTGTTCCAGTTCGTCGAGCGTGGTCTGGTCGCATTCGATGTTCATGCAGACGTAGTGAGCCTTCGCGAGTTTCTCGATCATGTAGGCCAGTTGGCGACGGCCCCAGTCTTCGACGCGGTGGATCTGACCACCGTGCGACGTGATCGTGCTCTTGTAACGCTCGATCATGGCGGGCACCTGCTCGCTCTGATCCGGATGCACGATAAAAACGATTTCGTAATGACGCATTACACACTCCTTGTGCTGACTTTTGGATAGAAGCCGCCCGGGCGTCGGAACCGGTGCGGCAAGTGAGAAGCCGAAGAGTGTAACTCGAATGGGGACGGGTTGCAAGGTATAGCGCCGATTCTGCGGCGGAATCGGATGTGTTTTCAAGAGCTTAGAGGCGGCGGGTCGCGCGAGCCGGAACGCTATGGCCACTCAACCCGCTTCCGTGCGCTGGCTGCCGCTCTGCAGACGCGCTCTGAGCGCCGCTTCGAAGCCGCTCAGCGCGTCCGGCGCGGCGTCCGTGATCGCCCACCAGGTCATGCCCGCCGCGTCCCAGTGCGCGATCGAATAGCCGTCGTGACCGAGCGATGCCGGCGCCGCGCCCCCCGCCGCGGACTGCGGGAGCACGTACACGTCGATCACATGCTTGCCGGAGCGGTAGACGAGCACCGCGACCCGCCGATGCGCGAGGTAGTCGAGCCGGCCGCCCTGCAGCGCGAAGCCGCTCGCCGCGAGATCCTCGACCGGCGGCGAATAGTCGATCCGGCCGTTGAACCACGGCTTGACCGTGTGACGGTCGGTCGAAATGACGTCGATGTCTCGGCCGGATATCTGCGCGCGCACATGGCTTGCAACGAGTTCGTCGGTGAATGCCGTGAATTCGGCGGGGCGGCGCAGCGTCAGCGTCAGGACCGCGGCGGCCGCGCACAACGCGATCACCAGTGCTGCGAGACCGCCGCGCGCGGCCGCGCGATTCACACCGCCCGCGGCGAGCGGGCCGCCGAAGCCGGTCCAGCCGCTCCCACCGCCGGCGTCCGCTTGCCGCCCCCGTGAATCGCACCGGCCACTCGGTGCACCCGAGCGGTCCGCGCCACCTGAACCGCTGAAGCCCCTGAACCATCCGGCGAGCCACGCGGGCCATCGCGCGCCGCGACGCTGACGCCGCGGTTCCTGCGTCGCCGGCTCCGTGATGCCGGTGGCAGCGTTCCCCGCGGACTCCTTCGGTACATCGTCAGGCGCCGCCGTCGCGGCCGACCCCGCGGTCGCTTTATCGAGCGCGCCGGGCAAGCCCGCCACGATTCGCGCCCGCAACGCCTGCGGCGCCCGATGATACGGCGCTGCGCGCAGCGCACCGCTCAGCGCGCGGAGGTTATCGCTCACGCGCCGGCAGTCGTCGCAGCTCTCGATATGCTGCTGCACCCGGCGCGCATCGGGCGCCGGTAGTTCGTGATCGGCATTCGCATCGAGGAGCGGCCGAGCTTCGTTACAGTCCATCCGGCGTCTCCTGAGCGGGGCCAGCGGCGGGGCCGGGAATGTTGAGAGGCCGGCCGTCGGCAAACGCCCGGAGCTGTGTCACCGATGCGGTGGCGGGCCCGTCCGCCGATGATGCTGGGCGACCCTCGCCGGAACTTCGCGTTGGCTGGGCGGGGAACGTAGAGGACGCCGAGGACGCAGAGGACGGAGAAGACGCCGAGGCCGCAGACCGCGCGAGTCGCCCCGACTGCGCAGCCGGATCAAGCGGCGCATCCGTCGGCGCGCGCCGCCCACCCTGCCCGCCTTTGCGCCCCCCGCCAACCGCCCCCCCGCCTTGCTGCAGCGCCATCAATACCTCCGCCAGCTTGCGCCGCCCACGCGCGAGCCGGGACATCACCGTCCCGATCGGCACGTCGGCCACCAGCGCGATCTCGCGATATCCCATCTCCTCGAATTCACGCAAAATGAGCACCTCGCGATACTCGACCGGCAAACGCGCCAACGCCTCGTGCACCTGTCGTGCGTCCTCGTCACGGATCAGCAGCGTCTGCGGATCGTCGCCGCCCGCACTCCAGCCGTCGAGGGTCGCGTCGTCCATGGTTTCGTCGAATTCGAGCATGTCGTGCGACGGCGCGCGCCGCCGCCATTCCGTGTACCAGGTGCGACGTACGATCGCGAGCAGCCACGGCCGCGCGGAGTCGCCGCGAAAAGTATCGAAGAAGCGGAACGCGCGCATGAACGCTTCCTGCACGACGTCCTCGGCATCGTTCGGATTGCCGCACAGCCAGCGCGCGAGGTTGTACGCGGCGTCCAGATGCGGCAACGCCAGCTGCTGGAAGCGGCGGCTTTTCGCGGCATCGGCATCGGCGTCGGTGCCGGCGTTTGAGTCGCCCCGCGCGCGGGCGGCGTCTGAGTCGGTCTGGACCACGTGGGCCCCTCCAAGGGCATGGCTGCGTCGTGCGGGTCGCTGCTGTTGCGCGCCCCGCGACGCGTCGTTCGTGACGTGTCTTTCACGGCAGAACTGGCCATAGACCCAGTTTATTCCCGACTCACGCGAAGATTCGCAAAAACACCGCGATCGGCTGCGCGCGCCGCGCGCCAACTAGTACGACGACCGGCTCCAGTAGTCGTCGCTCGCGTAGACGTCTTTCAGATAGTCGATGAAATAGCGCACGCGCGCCGGCACGTAGCGCTGCTGCGGGTACACCGCAAGAATGTCGTAATCGGGCAACGCATACTCGTCGAGCACGGTTTCGAGCTCGCCGCGCGCGAGTTGGCGCTGGATTTCCCAGGTGGAGCGCCAGCCGAGTCCGAGCCCCTCCGAGACCCAGCGATGCAGCAGTTCGCCATCGTTGCAGTCGAGCGAGCCGCCAACCCGCACCGTCGCGAGCTTGCCGTTGCGGCGGAAGTACCAGCCGCGGTTCTGCCCGCCTTGCAGATTGAACGCGAGGCAGTTGTGGGCCGGCAGATCCTCGAGCGTCTTCGGCTTGCCGTGGCGGCGGAAATAGTCGGGCGTGCCGCACACCACACGCCGGTTCGACGCGAGCTTCACCGCGACGAAGTTCGGATCGACGGCGCCGCCAATGCGAATCGACAGGTCGTAGCCCTCGCGCACCAGATCGACGACCCGATCCGTCAGATTGAACGACATCTGCAATCCGGGCTTGTCGCGCAAGAACGCGGGCGCGAGCGGCGCGACGTGCTTGCGCCCGAACGCGGCCGGCGCCGACACGATCAGATGGCCGTTCACCGCGCGACGCCCCGCGCTCAGTTCGTTTTCCGCCTGATCCCATTCGCTGAGGAGCCCCCGGCAGCGTTCGAGAAATGCGGCGCCGTCCTCGCTGACCACGAGCCGCCGGGTGGTGCGATACATGAGCTTCACGCCGAGGCGCTTTTCGAGGGCGTCGATACGCCGCCCGAGGATCACCGGCGACACCCCCTCCTCCAGCGCCGCCGCGGCGAGACTGCCGGCATCGGCGACCCGCACGAAGGTTTCGATCTGCTTGAAGCGGTCCATGCTCGTCTCCCACCTGGCTGCCGGCGAGCTGCCGCTGGCAGTGCGCCGGCCTTCACGCCATTCAATACTTTTTGTTTCGGAATAAGCGACCCGGACTGATCTTATCAAACCTTTGGCGCAAGCCTACAGTGTCCTCCAACCGACGTAATTCCCCGACATTCAGGAGACATTCATGGCCAAAATGAGAGCCGTCGACGCCGCCGTTCTGGTGCTCGAAAAGGAAGGCATCGATACCGCGTTCGGCGTGCCAGGCGCCGCGATCAATCCGTTCTACTCGGCGATGCGCAAAGCCGGCGGCATCAGCCACGTGCTCGCGCGTCACGTCGAGGGTGCGTCGCACATGGCCGAGGGCTACACCCGCGCGCAGCCGGGCAACATCGGCGTGTGCATCGGCACGTCGGGTCCCGCCGGCACCGACATGATCACCGGTTTGTACTCCGCGCAGGCCGACTCGATTCCCATTCTGGCCATCACAGGCCAGGCGCCGCGCGCGCGGCTGTACAAGGAGGACTTCCAGGCCGTCGATATCGAATCGATCGCGAAGCCCGTCACCAAATGGGCCGTGACCGTGCGCGAGCCGGCACTGGTGCCGCGTGTGTTTCAGCAGGCGTTTCATCTGATGCGCTCGGGCCGTCCGGGCCCGGTGCTGGTCGATCTGCCCATCGACGTGCAGCTCGCCGAAATCGAATTCGACATCGACACGTACGAGCCGCTGCCGGTCTACAAGCCGAAGGCAACCCGCAAGCAGATCGAGGCGGCGCTCACGCTGCTCAACGATGCCGACAAGCCGCTGATCGTATCGGGCGGCGGCGTGCTGAACGCGGTGGCCGAAGACCTGCTCGTGACGTTCGCCGAAACGGTCGGCGTGCCGGTGATCCCGACGCTGATGTCGTGGGGCGCGATTGCCGACGACCATCCGCTGATGGTCGGCATGGTCGGTCTGCAGACCTCGCATCGCTACGGCAACGCGACGATGCTCGCGTCCGACTTCGTGCTCGGCATCGGCAACCGCTGGGCAAACCGTCACACCGGCAGCATCGATGTCTATACGAAGGGGCGCAAGTTCGTGCACGTCGATATCGAACCGACGCAGATCGGCCGCGTGTTCGGCCCGGATCTCGGCATCGTGTCGGACGCGAAGGCCGCGCTCGAACTGTTCGTCGAAGTCGCCAGCGAATGGAAGGCCGCGGGCAAGCTGAGGGATCGCAGCGCGTGGGTCGCCGATTGCCAGCAACGCAAGCGCACGATGCTGCGCAAGACGCACTTCGACAACGTGCCGATGAAGCCGCAGCGCGTCTACGAAGAGATGAACCAGGTGTTCGGTCACGATACGTGCTACGTGAGCACGATCGGCTTGTCGCAGATCGCCGCGGCACAATTCCTGCACGTCTACAAGGCGCGCAACTGGATCAACTGCGGCCAGGCGGGCCCGCTCGGCTGGACGATTCCGGCGGCGCTCGGGGTGCGCGCGGCCGATCCGCAACGGCCGATCGTCGCACTGTCCGGCGACTACGACTTCCAGTTCATGATCGAAGAGCTCGCGGCCGGCGCGCAATTCAAGCTGCCGTATGTGCATGTGGTCGTGAACAACTCTTACCTTGGGCTGATTCGTCAAGCGCAGCGCGCGTTCGAGATGGACTACTGCGTGCAGCTCGGCTTCGAAAACATCAACTCGCCGGAGATGAACGGCTATGGCGTCGATCACGTCGCGGTGGCCGAAGGTCTGGGTTGCAAGGCGATTCGCGTGTTCAAGCCGGAGGAGCTAAAGCCGGCGCTGCAAAAAGCCCAGTCGATGCTCGCCGAATTCAACGTGCCGGTGATCGTCGAAGTGATTCTCGAACGCGTAACCAACATCTCGATGGGCACCGAGATCGATGCGATCAACGAGTTCGAAGAACTGGCCGAAAAGCGCGCGGACGCGCCGACTGCGATCAGCCTGCTCGACTAAGCGTGGCACCCGCGCCATTCCCTGACCGACCTGAGAGACATACGCACCATGCCGAAATTCGCAGCGAACCTGACGATGCTGTTCAACGAAGTGCCGTTCCTCGAGCGCTTCGCGGCGGCCGCACATGCCGGCTTTCATGCCGTCGAATTCCTGTTTCCGTATCCGTATTCGATCGCCGAATTGAGCGAACGTCTGCAACAGGCCCGCCTGAAGCTGGTGCTGCACAACTTGCCGGCGGGCAACTGGGAAGCCGGCGAACGCGGCATTGCGTGTTTGCCCGATCGGGTCGGCGAGTTTCAGGAAGGCGTCGGCCGCGCGATCGAATACGCCAGCGCACTGAAGGTGCCGCAACTGAACTGCCTCGTCGGCATTCCCGGCGCGAACGTCGACGCCGACACCGCCCGCGCGACGATCGTCGACAACCTGCGCTTCGCCGCGCGCGAGTTGAAGAAGGCCGGCATCCGGCTGCTCGTCGAGCCGTGCAACTCGTACGACATTCCAGGCTTCGCGCTGAACCGTTCGCGCGACGCACTCGATGTGATTCGCGAGGTCGGCTCGGACAATCTGTTCCTGCAATACGACATCTATCACATGCAGCGGATGGAAGGCGAACTCGCGGCGACGATCGAAAAGAACCTCGCGCAGATCGCGCACATCCAGCTTGCCGACAACCCCGGGCGGCACGAACCGGGCACCGGCGAGATCAATTATCCGTATCTGTTCGCGCTACTCGACTCACTCGGCTACGACGGTTACGTCGGTTGCGAATACAAGCCGCGCGCGACGACCGCGGCCGGCCTCGGCTGGGTGCAAAGCGTGGCCGGTCAGACGTGCGGCGCCGCGCACGCGGCGGCTTGACACGCATCGAGCATCCTCTCGACTACGTGAAGATCATCGACGCACGCCCCTATCACCCAGGAGATTCACACACATGGCAAAGATCGGCTTCATCGGGCTCGGCATCATGGGCGCCCACATGGCGCGCAACCTCATCAAGGGCGGTCACGCGCTGTTCGTTAACGGCGCGTATCCGGTGCCGGACGACATCGCGAAGAGCGCGAGCGTGGTCGCCAGTTCGACCGCGGTCGCGCGGGCTGCCGACATCGTCATCATCATGGTGCCGGACACACCTGACGTCGCCAATGTGCTGTTCGCCGACGACGGTGTCGCCACGGGTCTCACCCTAGGCAAGCTCGTGATCGACATGAGTTCGATTTCGCCGCTCGACACCCAGGCGTTCGCGAAGAAAATCAACGCGCTCGGCGTCGACTATCTCGATGCACCGGTATCCGGCGGTGAAATCGGCGCGCGCGACGCGTCGCTGACGATCATGGTCGGGGGTCCCGAGAAAGCCTTTGCGCTGGCCAGGCCGCTGTTCGAACTGATGGGCAAGAATATTTCGTTGATCGGCGAGAACGGCGCGGGTCAGACCTGCAAGGTCGCGAACCAGATCATCGTCGCGCTCAACATCGAGGCGGTGGCCGAAGCGCTGCTGTTCGCGTCGCGTTCGGGCGCCGATCCCGAGCGAGTGCGCAAGGCACTGATGGGCGGCTTCGCGGCGTCGCGGATTCTCGAAGTGCATGGCGAGCGCATGACGAAGCGCACGTTCAAGCCGGGCTTTCGCATCGAGCTGCATCAGAAGGACCTGAATCTGGCGCTCGACGGCGCGCGCAAGCTCGGCATCGCGCTGCCGCATACCGCGAGCGCGCAACAGCTGTTTAGCGTCTGCGCGGCGAACGGCGGCAAGGCATGGGATCACTCCGCGATGGTGCGTGCACTCGAGATCATGGCGAATCATGAGGTCGCGCAGACGCCGGACAGCAACGAAGCGAACGCGGCCTGAGGTCTGCGTGATTGCTCTGTGATTCGCCTGGGCATCGGCGACGTCACCGTGAGCACTGGTGGGGCGCCCGTTGGTCGCGTGGCAGCGAGGGCTGCTGGCGCGGCCGAACGGGCAAATCGCGCCGCTCTGGGCTGAGAGCGGCAAGTGGGGTCCGCAGCGGCACCCGGCGACGCCGGGGAAGCCTTGGTCGGTCAGACGTCGTCGTCGGGTGTCCGGCTGTCGGATTCTGCGTTGCGCCATTTCGCTGCCCGTGTCGATACGACCGGTATCGGCTGCGCGGTCGCGATCGTCGCGATCAATACGTATCGAAGACCTTTTGCAACGCCGCCGGCGCGGTATGGCCCGCGGCCAGCGCCAGCATCAGCAACACCCTCGCCTTGTACGGATTCAGCGAACCAGCGCTGACGAACCCGAGCGCATCGTCGGCCGCCGCGCCGTTGCGCATCACATGCCCCGAACCCACGCGCGACGAGCGCACCACCGCCACGCCGCGCAACGCGGCATCCGCCAGCGCCTGCTGCAACGACTGGTGGATCGAGCCATTGCCCGTACCCGCCACGACGATGCCGCGCACACCCGCGGCGACCAGCGCATCGATAGCGATCCGCGACACTCCCGCATAGCTCGTGACGATCTCCACCTGCGGCCACGCCGCATCGAGCGTGAATTCGCTCGCCAACGTATGCGCGCGCACCACGCCGCGCTGGAATTCGACCCGGCCATCCTGCACCCAACCGAGCGCGCCGATCTCTGGCGACTGGAACGCATCGACCGCATACGTGCTCGTTTTCACGACGTCGCGCGCGCTGTGGATCCGGTTGTTGAACGCGACCAGCACGCCCTGCCCGCGTGCCGCCGCGTGCGCGGCGACCGTCACCGCATTGAGCAGATTCAGCGGACCGTCGGCGGAGAGCGCCGACGCTGGGCGCATCGCCGCGGTCAGCACGACCGGCTTGTCCGACTTGACGGTCAGATGCAGCAGGTAAGCGGTTTCTTCGAGCGTATCGGTACCGTGCGTGACCACCACGCCGTCGACGTCGTCCGTCGCGAGCAGCGTGTCGATGCGTTGCCCGAGCGTGGTCCATAGCGGCATCGCCATGTCCTTGCTGTCGACGCTGGCGATCTGCTCGGGCGCGATTCGCGCGACCGCGGACAACGCCGGCACCGCCGCGAGCAGCTGATCGACGCCGACGACGCCCGCCTGATAGCCAGACGTATTGGCGGCATCCGGGGCCGAGCCGGCGATCGTGCCGCCGGTCGCGAGCACCGCGATGCGCGGCAGCGGCGGCGCGGTGCTATGACCGGGGGGAATCGGGAGAGAGGGAGAAGTCGAGGTATTCATGGCGGCGATTGTAAGCGATGCGCTATGCGCCGCCATGCGTGAAAAACCGGACGCAGGCTCGCCCCGCGTGCGCGCAACATGCGAGCGGGCCTGAATCCCGTGCGACGCCCAGTTGCACTCCTCAGCGCAAGTATTGAAGGCGGACATCGCTGAACTGCTGATACTTGATGAAACACATGAGGGGCCCCTTTCTACTATCTGTCGTCGTGTCGAGATTGCTGGCGTTGCCACGCTTTCCGCAATTACAGGCAGGTACCGCCAACTCACGCGCTGCAGCGCTCAAATGCCGGTCAGCGTCGATTCGGACCTGACCTATTTTTGCCTAATCTCAAAAATATAGACTGAACCCAGTTACAGAGATTTAGCAAAGGCCGGCCCTGGATTGGCTCAGCAGAAATCTGGCCGATTCGTACTGCGGCCATGAGCTTTCTGGATCGTCATCGCCCCCGTTTTTGCAGCTGATATTGAACAGCAAGAAATGGCAACGGCGATTTGGCATTAGTTCGCATAACTCAATTCTTTTCAAACTTTAAAAGGAATCATGCCATGAACAAGTCCTATGTCAGCATCTGGAGTGAAGCCCTTGGGTCGTGGGTGGCTGCATCCGAGCACACTGCGCGTCGCGGCAAGCGCAGCAAGTCACACTGCGTGATGGGTAGCATCGGCGTAGCCTTGGGTGTGATTGCCGGCTACAGTGGGAATGCTGCCGCTAATGTTACGAATCCTATTGGCGCCTATGGCAACATTGCTATTAACAATGCGACCACTACTACCGCCGCTGCTTCTGCCAGCACTGCTGCATCGATAGCGATTGGTGCTGGTGCAAACGCTAAAGGCGACGTTAATTATGACGGTAGCTCGGCCATCGCCATCGGCGATTCGGCGAAGGCGAACGGGGGTGGCGCGATTGCACTCGGCGAAATGGCCGTTGTCAACGGTGATCACTCGGCAGCTTTCGGCCCAGCTTCAACCGTGAGTGCCTCAAATTCTGTGGCGCTCGGTTTCGGAAGCACCGTCACCGCCACCAATAGCGTAGCTTTGGGCGTGAATTCGGTGGCCGACCGGGCGAATACGGTGTCGGTAGGCGCGACCACCGGCCAACGCCAGATTGTGAACCTGGCTGCAGGTACCCAAGGTACGGATGCTGTCAATCTGAGCCAGCTCGGAGGAGTGGTGAATGCGCTAGGCGGTGGGGCGGCGATCAAGTCGGATGGCACGATCAGCGCGCCGAGCTACAGCGTGGGCGGTACGACGGTCAACAACGTGGGTGACGCGGTTGCCAACATCGACGAAAACGTGCGCCGCAACGCCTCGAAGATGGACGACCTCAACGATGGCCTGGTGATGATCCACAACATCGCGCGCGACAACAGTAATGACATCGCGATCAACAAAGCCAACATCACGAACGTCACCAACAACCTGAACGACGGCACCATCGGTCTGGTGCAGCACGACGCAGCGACCCGGAACCTCACGGTGGCCAAGGATCTTGACGGCACGACGGTGGATTTCGGCGGCACCGATGGCGTGCGCACGCTGAACGGCGTGAAGGCTGGCGCGCTGGGCGACACCAGCACCGAAGCGGTGAACGGTTCGCAGCTGTACGCGACCAACCAGAACGTGATGACCAACACGGCCGACATTGCGGCCAATGCGACGAACGTCGCGACCAACAAGACGGCGATCACCAGCATCGACGGCCGCGTGACCGACGTGGAAGGCTCGGTCACGAACCTGACGCAACAACTGGACGGCGGCAGCGTCGGCCTGGTGCAGCAGGACGCGACCAGCAAGGCCATCACGGTGGCCAGGGGCCTGGACGGCACGACGGTGGACTTCGGTGGCACCGATGGCGTGCGCACGCTGAGCGGCGTGAAGGCTGGCGCGCTGGGCGACACGAGCACCGAAGCGGTGAACGGTTCGCAGCTGCACGCGACCAACCGGAACGTGACGACCAACACGGCCAGCATCGCGGACAACGCGACGAACGTCGCGACCAACAAGACGGCGATCACCAGCATCGAGGGCCGCGTGACCAACGTGGAAGGCTCGGTCACGAACCTGACGCAGCAACTGGACGGCGGCAGCGTCGGCCTGGTGCAGCAGGACGCGACCAGCAAGGCCATCACGGTGGCCAGGGGCCTGGACGGCACGACGGTGGACTTCGGTGGCACCGATGGCGCGCGCACGCTGAGCGGCGTGGCCGAAGGTGCGATTGCTGCGGGCAGCAAGGAAGCCGTCAATGGCAGCCAACTGCATGCGAACTCGGCGAGCGTCGCCGCGGGTCTGGGTGGCGGCTCGGCCGTGAACGCGGATGGCACGATCAGCGCACCGAGCTACAGCGTGGGTGGTACAACGGTGCATAGCGTAGGCGATGCCGTCACCAACCTCGATGACCGGGTGACGGAGAACACCACGGACATCACGAAGCTGCAGAACCAGGTGGGCGACGTCGGAACGCAACTGTCGGGCGCGGTGCAGTACGACCGTCACGCTGACGGCTCGGTGAACTTCGGTTCTGTGACGCTCGGCGGAAGCCTGAGCGCAGGCCCGGTGATCCTGAGCAATGTGGCGAACGGCACGAGCCAGTATGACGCGGTGAACTTCGGCCAGCTGTCGGCGTTGCAGGACCAGGTGACGGATCTCAACGGCCAGGTGACGGATCTCGGTTCCCAGGTGTCGAACATCCAGCCGGTCACCCCGGATGTTTCGTCGCCGGACCGCAACAATGACGCAGTGGCTAACGCGGCGATGCCGGGTACCGGTGCGGGCAGCACGGTGGTCGGGGCAAACGCCAGCGCCGCAGCGGGGAACGCGGTGGCAGTGGGTACCAACGCAGCGGCGACCGGCGTCAACTCGACGGCGATCGGCACCGGCTCGCAGGCTGGCAATGCGAACTCGGTCGCGTTGGGTCAGGGCTCGATGACGGATCGCGATAACTCGGTATCGGTGGGCTCAGCGGGTAATGAACGCCAGATCACCAACGTCGCGGCGGGTACGGCGGACACGGATGCAGTCAATGTTGGTCAGATGAACAGCTCGGTCGCACAGGGCCTTCAGCAGGCCAACAACTACACCGATCAGCGTATCAACGCAACCAACCAGGCAATCAACGACGTCGCGAAGAACGCCTATGCAGGTATCGCAGCAGCGATGGCAATGCCGAACATGACGCCTTCGGGCCCGGGCAAAACAATCGTCGCAGCGGGTGGAGCGACCTATAAGGGCGGCAGCGCCGCAGCAGTAGGAGCCACGTACCGCTCACGGAACAATAAGTGGCTCGTCAACGCTGCGATGTCGGTCACGTCGACGGGTGACGCTGGTGTACGTGCGCAGGTTGGCTACGAGTTCTAATAGCCATGTCACGTAAGCAGCAGAAGGTCCGTTAGTCCAATAGCTGTATAGCGGGTGTTTAGAGAGAGTCTTGCCGGGCACGGCAAGACTCTATTTTTTTGCGCCCACCGTGCGGGTGCAAGTCTCACCCCTAAGCTGTTCGCGACGCTAGGCCGCCTCGCGCAACTGCGCCGCGATGTCCGCCTCGCTCAACTGCGGCGCGAACATCTCGATCAGCCGATAGGCGTACGCGCGCAGGAATGCCCCCTTGCGCAGCCCGACGCGGGTCGTGCTCGCCTCGAACAGATGCTGCGTGTCCAGCGCGACGAGTTCCGTGTCGCGCTTGGGGTCGTAGGCCATCGCAGCGACCACGCCGATACCCATGCCAAGTTCCACGTAGGTCTTGATCACGTCGGCGTCGATCGCGGTCAGCACGACGTCGGGCAATGCGCCCGCTTTGGCGAACGCCTGGTCGATATGCGAGCGGCCCGTGAAGTCCTGGTCATAGGTGACGATCGGATAGTCGGCGATTTCGTCGAGCGTCAGATTCACGCGGCCCACGAGCGGGTGATCCTTCGGCACCACCACGACGTGATGCCACGAATAGCACGGGAACGTGACGATGTCGGGAAAACGGTCGAGCGCTTCGGTCGAAATGCCGATATCCGCTTCGCCGTTGATGATCATCTGCGCGATCTGCTGCGGGCTGCCCTGGCGCAGCGCCAGATGCACTTTCGGGAACACCTTCGTGAATTGCCGGACCACCTTAGGCAGCGCGTAGCGCGCCTGCGTGTGGGTGGTCGCGACGACGAGATGACCGCTGTCCTGATCGGCGTACTGACGCGCGACACGGCGCAGATTCTCCGCATCGAGCAGCATCCGCTCGATCAGCTGATGCACCGCCTTGCCCGGCTCGGTGAGCCCCGTCAGACGCTTGCCGCGGCGGATGAAAATGTCGACCCCGAGTTCGTCCTCGAGGTCCTTGATCTGCTTCGATACGCCCGACTGCGACGTGTACAGCACGTTCGCCACTTCGGTCAGATTCATGTTCTGACGCACGGCCTCGCGCACGAAGCGCAACTGCTGGAAATTCATCGATTTGTCTCCGGAAAAACGCGTAACGCGCGCGGCACTGCCGTCACGCCGTCGCCTATTGTCAGTTGCAGATCACGCCACGTTTCGCGATCGAGTTCGGCTTCGAGCAGATTGCCCTCGCGGCCCGCGAGTTCGACACGCACCGAGCCGCCAAGCGTCACCACGCGCCGCACGTCGACGACGATGCCGTCGCGATGCCCAGCCGCCTGCGGATACAACCGCAGATCGTGCGGCCGCACATAGGCAAACGCAGGACCGCTGAAACCAGCCGCAATGGCGACCGGCAGCGCGGCGCCGTCGACGACGAAGCCTTGCGCATCGACGCTGCCGTGCAGACGGTTCGCCGCGCCGAGAAACTCGTAGACGAACGGCGTCTGCGGATGGTCGTACACGTCCTGGGGGCTGCCCACCTGCTCGACATGCCCGCGATTGAGCACGACGATGCGATCGGCCACCTCGAGCGCTTCTTCCTGATCGTGCGTGACGAAGATCGTCGAGATATGCAGATCGTCGTGCAAGCGACGCAGCCAGCTGCGCAGTTCCTTGCGCACCTTCGCGTCGAGCGCGCCGAACGGCTCGTCGAGCAGCAGCACCTTCGGCTCCACCGCCAACGCACGCGCGAGCGCGATGCGCTGCCGCTGACCGCCGGACAGCTCCGACGGATAGCGTTGCGCGAGCCAATCGAGTTGCACGAGTTTCAGCAACTCGTGCACCTTCTCGCGAATCACCTTCTCCGACGGACGTTCCTTGCGCGGCTTCACGCGCAGGCCGAATGCGACGTTCTCGAACACTGTCATGTGACGGAACAGCGCGTAATGCTGGAACACGAAGCCTACCTCGCGCTCGCGTGCGCCGACCGCCGCGACGTCCTGGCCTTGCAGCTCGACCTGGCCGCCGTCCGCGTATTCGAGGCCGGCGATCACGCGCAGCAAGGTCGTCTTGCCGCAACCCGACGGCCCGAGCAGCGCGACCAGTTCGCCCGGCGGAAAGTCGAGCGACACGTTGTCGAGCGCGACGAAATCGCCGAAGCGCTTGTGCAGGTTACGAACGGTGATACCCATTTACAGCTCTCCTTGCTTGAGCGGATGTCGCGGCGACGCAGGCGTGGCGTTGATGAAAAACGAATCAGAAGCGGACTGCGCGCTGCCGGCCCGCACAGCACCGGACGGCGCCGGCCCCGCATACGCGGGCACCTCGCGCGCCGCCGACAGTTCCGCCGACATATGGCGCTCGGCCAGCAGCTTGAGCCCCAGCGTGACCAGCGCCAGCAGCGCGAGCAGCGAGGCCACGGCGAACGCGGCCGAGAAGTTGTATTCGTTGTAAAGGATTTCGACGTGCAGCGGCATCGTGTCGGTTTGCCCGCGAATATGGCCCGACACGACCGACACCGCGCCGAACTCGCCCATCGCGCGCGCATTGCAAAGAATCACGCCGTACAGTAGACCCCATTTGACGTTCGGCAGCGTGACGCGGCGAAACGTCTGCCAGCCCGATGCGCCGAGCACGTGGGCCGCTTCTTCCTCGTCGTTGCCTTGCGCCTGCATCAGCGGAATCAGCTCGCGCGCGACGAACGGGAACGTGACGAAGATCGTCGCGAGCACGATGCCCGGCACCGCGAAGATGATCTGCACGTTGTGATCCTCGAGCCATGGGCCGAACCAGCCCTGCGCGCCGAACATCAGCACGTAGATCAGGCCGGAGATCACGGGCGACACCGAAAACGGCAGATCGATCAGCGTGGTCAGCAGCGCCTTGCCGCGGAATTCGAACTTCGCGATACACCACGACGCCGCAAGGCCGAACACGAGGTTCAGCGGCACCGCGATCGCCGCGGTGGTCAGGGTCAACCTGATGGCCGATAGCGCATCCGGATCGACAAGCGATGCGAAGTAAAACCCCAGCCCCTTGTTCAGCGCCTGATAGAACACCGCGGCGAGCGGCACGAGCAGAAACAGCGCGAGAAACAGCAGCGCGAGGCCAATCAGCAGCCAGCGCACGACGGGCGGTTCGCTGACCGGATCGGGGCGACGCGCGGCGCTCGCCGGGTTCGCCGGAACGCGGCTCATTGCACACCCCCACCGATTGCGACGACGTTCGTGACCACCGGCGCGGCCCGCGCGTTGCCGCGGCTCGTGCGCCGCTGCAGATACCACTGCAGCGTGTTGATGAACAGCAGCATCAGGAACGACACGACCAGCATCACGACCGCGAGTGCCGTGGCGCCCGCATAGTCGTATTGCTCGAGCTTCGTGATGATCAGCAGCGACGTGATCTCCGACTTCATCGGCACGTTGCCGGCGATGAAGATCACCGAGCCGTATTCGCCGAGCGCGCGCGCGAAGGCGAGCGCGAAGCCGGTCAGGAGCGCCGGAAACACGGCCGGCAGCACGACGCGGCGAAACGTGAGCCAGCGCGACGCGCCGAGGCATGCGGCCGCCTCCTCCTGCTCGCGCTCGAACTCCTCGAGTACCGGCTGCACCGTACGCACGACGAACGGCAGGCCGATGAACGTCAGCGCGAGCAGCACGCCCGCCGGCGTGAACGCGATCTTGATACCGAGCGGCGCGAGGAACTGGCCGATCCAGCCGTTGCCCGCATACACGGCCGCGAGCGCTATGCCCGCGACCGAGGTGGGCAGCGCGAACGGCAGATCGACGACCGCATCGACGATGCGCTTGAACGGAAACGTATAGCGCACCAACACCCACGCGACGAGAAAGCCGAACACCGCGTTGATCAGCGCGCCGCCGAGCGCCGAGAAAAACGTCAGCCGATACGACGCGAGCACGCGTGGCGACGTGACCGCGCGCACGAACTGATCCCAGTCGAGCGTCGCGGTCTTCAGAAAGGTCGCCGCCAATGGAATCAGCACCACGAGGCTCAGATAAGCCACCGTGATGCCGAGTGTCAGGCCAAAACCGGGCAATGCGCTCGGCTTGCGGAAGGTCAACGTGGTCATGCTGGATACTCATTCATGGTTGATGCTCGCGCGGTCATTCGTTCGCCGAAGGCGCGCCGCTTGAGCGCGCCCTGTTGCCGCTGCCTATGATTCAGGCGGCGGTCGTTACTGCGGCTGATAAATCGAATCGAACACGCCGCCGTCCGCGAAATGGGTCTTCTGCGCACTGGCCCAGCCGCCGAACGAATCGTCGATGGTGTACAGCTTCAGCTTCGGAAACTTCGCGGTCAGATCGGCCGGTACCTTGTTCGAACGCGGCCGATAGAAATTGCGTGCGGCGATCTCCTGGCCCTGCTCGCTATACAGGAAGTTCAGGTACGCCTCGGCGAGCTTGCGCGTACCGTGCCTGTCGACGACCTTGTCGACCACCGCGACCGGCGGCTCGGCGAGGATACTCACCGACGGCACGACGATTTCGAACTTGTCCGGACCAAACTCCTTCAGCGACAGGAATGCCTCGTTTTCCCACGCGATCAGCACGTCGCCGATACCGCGCTGCACGAAGCTCGTGGTCGCGCCGCGCGCGCCGGAATCGAGCACCCCGGCGTTCTTGTACAGCTTGCCGACGAACTCCCTGGCCGTCTGCACGTTGCCGCCCGGCTGATGCTCGGCGTACGCCCATGCGGCCAGATAGTTCCAGCGCGCGCCGCCCGAGGTCTTCGGATTCGGCGTCACGATCGACACGCCCGGCTTCACCAGGTCGTCCCAATCCTTGATGTGCTTCGGGTTGCCCTTGCGCACGAGAAACACGATCGTCGAGGTGTACGGCGACGCGTTGTCCGGCAGACGCTTCTGCCAGTTCCTGTCGACGAGCCCCTTGTTCGCGAGCGCGTTGATGTCATAAGCGAGCGCGAGCGTGACGACGTCGGCCTGCAACCCATCGAGAACCGAGCGAGCCTGCGCGCCCGAGCCGCCGTGCGACTGCTTGAAGGTGACGGTTTCGCCGGTCCTCGCCTGCCATTGCTTGCCGAACGCCTGATTGATGTCCTGATACAGCTCCCGCGTCGGATCGTAGGACACGTTCAGCAGCGTGGTGTCGGCGTGCGCAACGCCGCTCGCGCCCAACATGCCCAGCGCGCCCGCCGCGGCGACGGCGAGAGCCGCGATCCGTTTTTTGGTTCGAGCCGCAAGCCCCGTGTGCCGATAGTTCATCTCAATTTTTCTCCGCGTGATGGTCCGCTGATGAGCGTCCGATGTTGTTCTGCGTCGCGGTCACGTGCACATGAGCGCTAACCCCGAGGCAGTCTATCGAAGGGCTTTCATCATTAAAAATAATGTTTCTTCATTTTTTAATGCTTAAAAGTGGTAACGGCAGATGCGACGGCTGCTGACGCGCCAAAAACGACGCGCTGTCGCCGATAAGCGACGCCGCAGCGCGCCTCTTCCATCGAACCTAAAGTAAAGCTTGAAATGCGCCGAATACTGTATAAAAATACAGTCACCTGTTCATACATACAGTGGCCATGACAAAACTCACCGCACGACAGCAGCAGGTTTTCGATCTGATCCGCCGCGCGATCGAACGCACCGGCTTTCCGCCCACTCGCGCGGAAATCGCCGCCGAACTCGGTTTCAGTTCGGCCAATTCCGCGGAAGAGCATCTGCGCGCGCTGGCGCGCAAGGGCGTGATCGAACTCGCAGCCGGCGCGTCGCGCGGCATCCGTCTGCTGTCCGGGCAAGAGGACGCCCCACATCAGTTCACGCTCCCGCATGCGGGCCTGATGCAGTTGTCACTGCCGCTGATCGGTCGGGTCGCGGCGGGTAGTCCGATCCTCGCGCAGGAACATATCGCGCAGCACTACGCGTGCGACCCGGCGCTCTTCTCGAGCAAGCCCGACTACCTGCTCAAAGTGCGCGGCCTGTCGATGCGCGACGCCGGCATTCTCGACGGCGACCTGCTCGCGGTGCAAAAGCGCAGCGAAGCGAAGGACGGCCAGATCATCATTGCGCGGCTTGGCGACGACGTGACGGTCAAGCGTCTGAAGCGCCGGCCGAACGGCATCGAGCTGATCGCCGAAAACCCCGATTACGACAACATCTTCGTGGCAACCGGCAGCGCCGATTTTGCGCTGGAAGGGATTGCGGTCGGGCTCATCCGCCCCGGCGAATTCTGATCTTTCACTGTCGCCGGAACGCTTGCGCCGGTTTGTCCAACTCAAGCCGCATTTACGCCGTATCGCCTGGAGAGACTCATGGAACGCCTTGCCCGCCTGCTGCCTTTTCGCCAGTTCGGCCGTTTGCGCCATCTGCGCAAGCTCACGCCCTGCGCGCTGATCGAGGCGCCCGCAACGCGCACGCCGTCGCTGTTCGACGTGCCTGCCGCAGCTTCCGCTCTGCCGTCGTCGTTGCCGGCGTTCGCTCGCGTGTCGCTGAATTCAGCGCTGAACATCGCCGAGCCTGCGCGTCGCGCACCGGTGCGGGTCTACCATGGACCGTCGCGACTGATCATGGTCGGCACGGTCGACGCCGTATGCCGTATGATCGATCGTTGCATAGCCGACGAAGCCAACGTGCACGGCGCGGTGTTCGAAGCCTGAGCGAATCCTGAGCACGCATGCAATACGCACTTCGGATGTTCAGCGTTTCGCGTGGGATGGGATCGTTTCGACCTCGCCGTGGTCGACGTTAGATCATCACTGACGTGGAGTCCCATTCGATGCGAATTCCGAAACGTATACAAGGCAGCGCCACCCGGCCGCTGCTGATCACGCTGATCGTGGTGATCGTGGTTGCCGCGCTGGGGTTTATTTATGCGTCACCGTATATCGCGGTGAACAATCTCAAACGCGCAGCAGACGCGCGAGACGCGCAAACCGTCAATCAGTACGTGGACTTTCCCGCGCTGCGCGATAGCCTGAAACAACAGGTCGGCGCCATGCTGACACGACGGCTCGAAGCGGACGCCGGCAACAAGATGGCCACGATCGGCGCGGTGATCGGCGTGACGTTGATCGGCCCGCTCGTCGATGCCTATGCGACACCCGACGGCGTCGCGGCGCTGCTGAACGGCATGCCCCCACGCGGTATGCCGGGTGAACAACCGTCCGCGCCACCAGCGGCGGGCGGCGAAGCGCCGGCCGCACCAGCCGCGGGCGACACCGCCAATCAGGCAAGCTCGCCGCCACCCGGGCGTCAAAGCACGGCCGGCTATCGCAGTCTCAACGAATTCGTCGTCACGTACCGACGTGGCGAAGGCAATGCGAACTATTCGGCAATCTTCCGTCGCGAAGGTCTCGTCACGTGGAAGCTCGCCGCGATCAATCTGAACGAGTGAGATCGAAGCCTGGCCGGAAGGAATGCGTGGCTGGCCATCCGAGGCCAGCCACATGACAGCTTTGTTCACATCTTGGCTACATGAGAGGGCACACCGCTTCGCGCCCTCGGCTAGCGTGTTACGCCGCAGCCGCCTGCTGCTGCTCCTGCACGGACGAGCACGCCACCAGAATGCTGCACGACACCCTGTCGAGCAGCGGCGTGTTGCCCGCTCCCATCCACCAACGCGACAAACCGGTGCGGCAGCGATGGCCGACCACCACGAGATCGACCTGCAACTCGTTGGCAAGATTGGCGATCTCGTCGATCGGATGACCGAACGCGAAATGCCCTTGCGCGCTCACGCCGCGCTCGGTCAGCCAGTTCACGCCTTCCTGCAGAATCTCCCGGGCCGTTTTTTCGAAACTGCCGCACGCTACGTCCGTCAACAAGCCCGCGCTTTGCGCAATGCTCGAACGCATGTCGACGACCGATAACAGATGCGTTTCCGCCTTCAGGTCCAACGCCAGATCGGCACCGCAACGCAGGGCTTTGCGGCCTTCGCGCGAGCCGTCATAGCACAACAGGATTTTCCGGTAGCTCGCCATCAGTTTTCTCCATTCGCGCGGAAGGCGCGGTCTGAATCAATCATGGTGCGCCGCAATTCGGCTTGCAAGGGATGGAAAACGCTAAGTGCATAGTCGGTGCACGCAGGTCCCGTCCGCACAAGCGTCGGGCGATCCGAAGCGGCGTTTACGCGCGGATGCCGCAATGCAAAACGGTACACCACCACGCAACGCGCGCATTACGCGTTCCCGGAGGCTCGCTCGCATCGGCGATGCCCATACCCTAGAATAAACGGCTTCGCGTGCGCAGTCGGTGCATCGCAGGTATGTTGTGTGTCTCGCGCGTACGCTGCGTCTTCTTCAGGAGCTTCGCTCGCCTCATGGCTGCCGCCCCCATCGAATTCCATCAGGTCAGGAAAAGCTACGGCGAAAAAACAGTCGTCGACGGATTGTCGTTTCATGTCAACACCGGCGAATGCTTCGGGTTGCTCGGCCCCAACGGCGCCGGCAAGACCACGACACTGCGCATGCTGCTCGGCATCGCGGCGCCCGACGTCGGCGCGATCCGCCTCTGCGGCGAGCCGATCCCGGGCCGCGCACGCCTCGCGCGCTCGCGCGTCGGCGTGGTGCCGCAGTTCGACAACCTCGATCCCGACTTCACGGTGCGCGAAAATCTGCTCGTGTTCGGCCGCTACTTCGGTCTCACTGCCGCGCAATGTCGCGCGGCAGTGCCCGGTCTGCTCGAATTCGCACGCCTCGAGAACAAGGCCGACGCGCGCGTGAGCGAACTATCGGGCGGCATGAAACGGCGCCTCACGCTCGCGCGTGCGATGGTCAACGATCCCGACGTGCTGATCATGGACGAGCCGACCACCGGTCTCGATCCGCAAGCGCGCCATCTGATCTGGGAGCGGCTACGCTCGCTGCTCGCGCGCGGCAAGACCATCCTGCTGACCACCCACTTCATGGAAGAAGCCGAACGGCTTTGTCATCGACTATGCGTGATCGAGGAAGGACGCAAGATCGCCGAGGGCGCGCCGCGCGAGCTGATCGAGTCGGAGATCGGCTGCGACGTGATCGAGATCTACGGTGCCGATCCGCTTGCGCTGCGCGACGAACTGGCGCCGCTCGCCGAGCGCACCGAGATCAGCGGCGAGACACTGTTCTGTTATGTGAACGACGCGCAGCCCATGCATATGCGGCTCAAGCAGCGGGCTGACTTGCGTTATCTGCATCGTCCGGCGAATCTCGAGGACGTATTTTTGCGGCTCACAGGACGCGAGATGCAGGACTGATTACGCAACGAGACAACTCATGGACGCACGCACTTACGAAACCCACGACGGCACGCCATCGGCACAGGAGCCCTTCGGCGCCTTCCCCGCCAACGCCACGAACTGGATCGCGGTCTGGCGCCGCAACTATCTGGTGTGGAAGAAGCTCGCGATCGCGTCGATGTTCGGCAACCTCGCCGATCCGATGATCTATCTGTTCGGTCTCGGCCTCGGGCTCGGGCTGATGGTCGGCCACGTCGACGGCGTGTCGTATATCTCGTTCCTCGCGGCGGGCACGGTGGCGTCCAGCGTGATGATGTCGGCGAGCTTCGAGTCGATGTATTCGGGCTTTTCGCGCATGCACGTGCAACGCACATGGGAAGCGATCATGCATACGCCGCTCACGCTCGGCGATATCGTGCTCGGCGAAGTGGTGTGGGCCGCGAGCAAATCAGTGTTGTCGGGTGCGGCGATCATGCTGGTGGCAGGCGCGCTCGGCTATGCGAACTTTCCGTCGATGCTGCTCGCGTTGCCGATCATCGTGCTGGCCGGACTCGCGTTCGCGAGCCTCGCGATGATCGTGACGGCGCTCGCGCCGTCCTACGACTTTTTCATGTTCTATCAGACGCTCGTGCTCACACCGATGCTGCTGCTCTCCGGGGTGTTCTTTCCGATCTCGCAACTGCCCGCCGCCGCACAAGCCGTGACCGCAGCGCTGCCGCTCGCCAATGCGGTCGACCTGATGCGCCCGGCGATGCTCGGCCGGCCGATCGAGCACGCCACGCTGCATGTGAGCGTGCTGGCTGCTTATGCGATCGGCGGCTTTATCGCGTCGGCGATTCTGTTTCGGCGCCGGATGATGAAGTAATAGCCCCCACGCGCCGGTCAGTCCTCGTCATCGGTCCACGGAATCTCGACGTCGGAGATGAACGCGACCGTCGCGAACGGCCCGCCCTCGTGACGCCCGATCTTGCCGTCGGCGCGCTGCCATTCGACCCGGAACACAGTGGCCGGATCATCCGCGATCAGCCGCACCGTGCGCAATTCGTCGGGATCGGCATCCTCGACTGGGCCATCGAGCGAGATCAGCAGCGCCTGCGGCCATAGACCATCGGCGGGATCGTAGATCTTGTCGCCGTCGTGAATCAGCGTGAAGGCTTCCACGCCGATGGTCGCCGACGCATCGACGATCATCTTGGCGAGTGCACGCAACAGCGCGGTCGCTCTCGCCGAGTTTGCCTGACGGATCGCGAGATCGCCACGCGTGAGCGCCTGCTCGAGTTTCGGATTGGTTTTCTGTTGCGCCATGGATGTGTTGGTCCTATCGCTCTGTTGTGGGCGACGCGCCATTGGGTCGACGCGCCGCGCTTCTTTTTGGGTCCACCGGTTGCCGCTCGTGTGCATTGCAGCATCCCGGCCGGGCGGCATGTCAGCGGTTCGACAGTCATTGTTCTGCGGTTTTGCCTGATCGCTGCGCGCACCATCAGGGTCGTTTTCTTATGGCCGTCCTTGCCGTCCACCACAGTTTAGGTCGTGATTCGGATTCCGGGAGAACATTTGCCGCTCGGTGCGTTGCATATGGCGCATTTCGTGCATCGGCTCACGGGCGCCGACGGCGCACGCTTGCCGCACGACGCTTTGCTTTTCCGGCAATGCACGCTTCGAAACATGATCATTGTGACAAAAAGGGCGCACTTCTAGAATCGGTCGCAATGACATCGCAGACGATTCCCCCGAACGCCACGCCGCGCGTCGAGCAGGCGAGTCTCGCGGTCATGTGCCCGACTCACCCACCCGTATTGGAGACATCAACATGAGCCGCAACCGGGCCATCGAGCTTGCCACCCGGCACTTCGAATCCGGCGCTTTTCTCGCCGATCTGAACCGCCGCGTCGGCTTTCGCACCGAAAGTCAGGAACCCGATCGCGGCGCGCTGCTGCTGTCCTATCTGACCGACGAAATCGCGCCCGAAGCAGAGCGCCTCGGCTTCGGCACGCGCATCGTCGATAACCCGGTCGAAGGCTTCGGCCCATTCCTGTTCGCCAACCGTCACGAAGGTGACAATCTACCGACCGTCCTGATCTACGGCCACGGCGACGTCGTGCGCGGCTACGACAGCCAGTGGCGCGCGCCGCTGACGCCGTGGGCCGTGACCGTCGAAGGCGAGCGCTGGTTCGGCCGCGGCACCGCCGACAATAAAGGCCAGCACTCGATCAACCTCGCCGCGCTCGCCAGCACGCTCGCCGCGCGCGACGGCAAGCTCGGCTTCAACACGAAGCTGCTGATCGAAATGGGCGAGGAAACCGGCTCGCCGGGACTCGACGCGATCTGCCATGCACATCGCGACGAACTCCGTGCCGACGTGCTGATTGCCTCCGACGGTCCGCGTCTCGCCGCGCGTCGTCCGACCGTGTTTCTCGGCTCGCGCGGCGCGGTCAATTTCAGACTGTCGCTGAACTTGCGCGACGGCGCGCATCACTCGGGCAACTGGGGCGGCCTGCTGCGCAATCCGGCGACGGTGCTCGCCAATGCGCTCGCGAGTCTCGTCGATGCGCGCGGGGTCATCGGGGTCGAGGGTCTGCGTCCGCCGCCGATCCCGGAGGCCGTGCGCGATGCGCTTGCCGACATCGCGGTGGGCGGCGGTCCGGGCGACCCCACCGTCGACGACAACTGGGGCGAGCCCGGTCTTTCCGCGCCCGAGCGCGTATTCGGCTGGAACAGCTTCGAAGTGCTGGCTTTCAAGGCGGGCAATCCGGAGAACCCGGTCAACGCGATTCCGCCGTCGGCGTTCGCAGTCTGCCAGTTGCGCTTCGTGATCGGCACCGATTGGGAAAACCTTGGCGAGCATCTGCGGGCCCATCTCGACGCGCACGGTTTTCAGCTGGTCGAGATCGACGTCGAACGTGGCGCGCCAGCCACGCGGCTCAATCCCGACGATCCGTGGGTCTTGTGGGCGACCGCGTCGCTCGAAGCAACCACCGGCAAAAAGACCGCGCTGCTGCCGAATCTCGGCGGCACGCTGCCGAACGAAGTATTCGCCGACACGCTCGGTCTGCCGACGATCTGGGTGCCGCATTCGTATCCGGCCTGCTCGCAGCATGCGCCGAACGAGCATCTTCTGAGCCCGGTGGTGCGCGAGGGCCTGCAGATGATGGCGGGACTGTTCTGGGATCTCGGCGAGAATTCGCCGCTTGCGGCGAAGCGCGAGGTGGATACGGCAAAGGCCGCGGGTTGAGTTCGGCTGGCGCCGATTGATTCGACGCGCTTGCCGCAGCCGCACCGGCAATCGACCGGTGCCACCGCGGCAAGCACACCGCGATTACGTCGACGTCACGGTGCCGGATTCGGCTGCAGCTCGTGCAGCCTGTCGATTTCCGCGAGCACTTCCACCGACAGCTTCACGTCCGCGCTGGCGATATTTTCCTTCAACTGCTCGAGCGACGTCGCGCCGATCAGATTGCTGGTCACGAACGGCCGGCTATTGACGAACGCGAGCGCGAATTGCGCGGGCGACAGGCCGTGGCGCTTCGCGAGCTCGACGTACCGCGTGGTCGCCTGCACGGCTTGCGGCTTGCTGTAGCGCTGGAAGCGCTCGAACAGCGTGATGCGCGCGCCGGCCGGACGCGCGCCGCCTTCGTACTTGCCCGACAGCCAGCCGAACGCGAGCGGCGAATAGGCGAGCAAACCGATGTTGTCGCGATGCGCGTATTCGGACAGACCCACTTCGTACGTGCGGTTCAGCAGGCTGTACGGATTCTGAATGCTGACGATGCGCGGCAAGCCGAGCTTTTCGGCCGCGCGCAGAAACTGCGCGACGCCCCACGGCGTTTCGTTCGACACGCCGATATGGCGCACCTTGCCAGCCTTGACGAATTCGGCGAGCACCGTCATCGTTTCCTCGATCGGCACCGTGTACGCGTCGTCGACCCACGGATACGACGGGCGGCCGAACGTCATCGTGCTGCGATCCGGCCAGTGCAGCTGATACAGATCGATGTAGTCTGTTTGCAGGCGCTTGAGGCTGTCGTTGAGCGCCTCGGTCAGATTCTTGCGGTCGAACTGGTTGCCTTCGCCGCGGATATGACGCGGATTGTGCGGCTGACGCGCCGGGCCCGCGATCTTGGTGGCGAGCACGATCTTCTCGCGCGCGCTCTTGTGCTGCGCGAGCCACGTGCCGATGTAGCGCTCCGTCGAGCCTTGCGTTTCGGCGCGCGGCGGCACCGGATACATTTCGGCGGTGTCGATCAGGTTCACGCCGTGATCGAGTGCATAGTCGATCTGCGCGTGCGCTTGCTGCTCGGTGTTCTGCTCGCCCCACGTCATCGTGCCGAGACCAATCAGGCTAACGTGCACGTCGGAGTCGCCGAGTCTGCGGTATTCCATCTAACTTGTCCTGTTGAAGAGGTGAACGGAAACCGCAGACGTTACCACGCCGGCGCCATACCTGCAGCAACGCTAGAATGCGGGGCCCATGCGCTCTATCGCGCTGCCTGGCGATTCGCGCGGTACGTGCTTTCCGTACTGATGCGCGCTTCATCACGACTTCATTGCCATGAACCACGAACACCTCGAATTGCTGGTCACGCGCGTGATGCCCTACGGAAAATATAAAGGCCGCGTGATTGCCGATCTGCCCGGCCACTATCTGAACTGGTTCGCGAGCCAGGGCTTTCCTCCCGGTGAGATCGGCCGTCTGCTCGCGTTGATGCACGAGATCGATCACAACGGTTTGAAACCACTGCTCGACCCGCTGCGCAAATCGCAGCCTCGGCAGCATTGAGACCGTCGTCGTGAAAGCGTTGCGAAGCCGGCCGAAAGTCGCGCCGCAGGCAAGCTGCAAGCAATGTACGCGCGCACAAATTCGCGCAGGATTTTTCTTGCGCATCGCGTTCGCGTGGCCTTTAATCGGCATAGGTCGTCGCGCTATGAAACGTCGATGGTGAGCGGAGCAATCGTCGTTGGTTCGAACCGTTTCAAGCTGTTCTTGCGCCGTGCGATCCCCCGCCTTCGTGATCGCCTGCATGTCCATCATGTCCCATTTCAACCTGTTCGCGTTGCTCGAATTTATCGGCCACGATCTGTCGCCGGTGCGTGCGGTGATCCTGTTCTTCGTGATCGGCTACGTCGTGGTCGGACTGCCGGTGCACTTTCGCCAGGGTGCGGCCTCGCGCGACATCTGGGGCACGGCCGCCGGCGTGACGATGGCCGCGCTCTATGCGGCGTTCATCGCCGGGGTGTACCCATGGCTACATCACGTGTCGGTGGTCGCGCGTTGAGCGTCGGCCGCTGCGAGCTCCGGTCCGTGACCGTCCCGTAGCGATTCGAGCGATTCCCGTCGCGGCTGCCAGCGCCACATCGGCGTTCCAAACAGCGCTCGGCGCACCTGCGCTGAACTCGCGGTGCTCACACGCCGCGTCGGCTCGTGAAACGCGAGCAACGTTGGTCCCACACGCGCCCGCAATGCGCGAGCATGTGACGCCCGCTCGCGTCGAGATCGTCGACCAACTCCTAGTACGCGCGGTCATAGCGGCCCAGTTCGCCCAGGTCGTAGTCGAACGTCCGACGGAACCCGGCAGCCGTGCCCTTCCGTAGCGTTTTCGGACCGTTAACGAACTGTTACCGCAGCGCCGCCCGGTAATGCGCGTAAGGATTAATGGAAGGCTCGAGCATCGCGGCAATAGCTCGCGCAGTCCAGGCCCCGAGCAAGCACGGCCGCGCCGATGCCGGTAACGCTCGGACACAAATGCGGCTGAACTCCGTTGCGCCCGGTTTCTCTGAGCTTTATGCGAGGAGAAAATCGTGATCAGGCTCATTGCATCGATGACGCTGCTAGCGGCTGCCGCAGCGAGCATCACTGGATGCGTCGAGGCGCCGCCGGCGGGATACGGCTATTCGTATGCGCAGCCCTACTATCCCTACGCGTATGGACCGCCTTACTACGGACCGGCGTACGGCTCGGTTGGCATCTACGGGGGGTTCGGCGGCCCATGCTGCTATTACGGACATGGATACTGGCACGGGCGCGGCGGATGGCATGGCGGTGGCTGGCATGGCGGGCACGGCGGGAACGGTGGGTGGCACGGCGGGGAAGGCGGATGGCATGGCGGCGGCTATGGCGGCATGCACGGCGGCGGCAGTTCGTGGAGCAGTGGCGGCGGGACGGGCGGGCATGGACATTGAGGATTGACGAACCGGTGCCCGCCTCCGTCGCGAGAGTGGCACGGTTTCCGCGCGCTCGGCGCTTCTTGGCCTTGCGGTAAAATTGCTGTTTTGATCCGCGCCGTCTGGCAGTCCCATGTCTTTACCTCACACTCTGAGCCCTCGCCGCGTCTGCGTGGCACCGATGATGGACTGGACCGATCGGCATTGCCGCTCGTTGCATCGGATGATTTCGCGCCATACCTGGCTTTATACGGAGATGGTGACGACCGGTGCGCTGCTGCATGGCGACGTGCCGCGTCACCTGGCGTTCACGCCCCATGAAGCACCGGTCGCGCTGCAACTCGGCGGCAGCGAGCCCGACGATCTCGCGCGTGCGGCAAAGCTCGGCGAACAATGGGGCTATGACGAAATCAACCTGAATTGCGGCTGCCCGTCCGAGCGCGTCCAACGCGGTGCGTTCGGCGCGTGCCTGATGAACGAGCCGCAACTCGTCGCCGATTGCGTGAAGGCGATGCGCGACGTCGTATCGGTACCGGTTACGGTCAAGCACCGGATCGGCGTCGATACGGTCGAGGAATACGGCTTCGTCCGCGATTTCGTCGGCACGGTTGCGCAGGCGGGCTGCGAGGTCTTTATCGTTCATGCGCGCAACGCGATCCTGAAGGGCCTGAGTCCGAAGGAGAACCGGGAGATCCCGCCGCTCAAATACGACTTCGCATATCAGTTGAAGCGCGATTTTCCGCAGCTGGAGATCATCGTCAATGGCGGCATCAAGACGCTCGACGAAGTCGACACACATCTTCAGCACGTCGACGGGGTGATGCTCGGGCGCGAGGCCTATCACAACCCCTACGTACTCGCCGATGTCGACGCGCGTTTCTATGGGTCTGCGCAGACGCCGCTGACACGCGATCAGGTCGAAGCGAAACTGATCGAGTATTGCGCGACCGAAATGGCGCTCGGCACCTATCTCGGCGCGATCACGCGTCACGCGCTCGGCCTGTATCGCAGCGAAGCGGGTGCGCGTGGTTGGCGTCGAGTTTTGTCCGACAGCAAGCGGCTCGCGGCCCGAGATCTGAGCATCTTCGACGAAGCCAGACAACATCTGCGCGAGCCCGTCGGAATTTCTGAATAAAGGACTAGGCAAACGCGGATCCGGTCTCTATAATCTCGTTTCTTCGTCGGCGAGACAGCTTTTTACAGTGTGTCAAGCAGATGTTAGTGGTGGCTGTAGCTCAGTTGGTAGAGTCCAGGATTGTGATTCCTGTCGTCGTGGGTTCGAGTCCCATCAGCCACCCCAGAGAATTCAAGTACGTAGCCCAGCCATAGCCGCTGGGCTTTTTGCTTTCTGGGATTTATGTCAGTGCCGGCGCAAGCGCCGCCGCTCTCACAAGAGTGATGGAAACTGGCGAAACATTTCGACGTTCGCCACTTCGAATCCAGACGCCGACACACGGCGATTCACCTCACCCCACCCCACCATGCAGCCGCCCACGGCCGGGGGACGCAGCCCCACGCTCGAACGCAGTGCGCGCGCGACAAACGAAATAGTCGGGCCACCAGCACGTCAGGCCGGATACCGCGACGCGGCGCACTCTCCCAACTTCATTCAAAAAACCGCTTGGCCAACAGGGCACGATCCCCGCTGTGCCCTGTCGCGCATACGTCGCAACAATTGTTTCCCGATCGGGAATAGTAATTTCAGATTATCGGCACAAATTTTCGATAGTAGGGGTATACACTGCATTCCATCGACGTTGCAGACACCTGGTCCACTGGCTCCTGCAACATCTTCCTGAAACGCAGTCCAACCGTTATCGGAGTCCTACCATGAAGACCAAGTTCATCGCCGCCCTGCTGGTTGCCGCTTCTGCCTCGATCGCCGCTCCCGCCTTTGCAAGCGGCTACGGTCCCGCACCGTACTACCGTCCGTCGGTTGGCGCGCCGGCATCGCAACAAGGCCAGAATGCGCAGACCGTCGCTGCTGAACGCGCCAACGTGCAATCGAATGCATACGGTGGTGTGAATAGCGTGTCGACGCAATCGGGCACTCGCAGCGAATCGGCTTCGGGCCCGCAATCGGTGTATTTCGGCCACTAAGCCGCCAGCCGTACCGCTAGATCCGCTGCCTCCGAAGGCAGCGATCAAACTGGGCGCCGCGCATGCAGTATCGATGCCGGCGCCCAGTTGCGTTTACGTCGACTATTGCGTCTGGCACGCCGTGCGCGGCCAATGGTTTGCAACCCTTCTGCCACGCACATGCCGCGTCTTGCACAAGCCTCGCGGCATCCCTCCCGTCGTGCCGCGCCTACCCGCCTCTAACCCGCCAGCCCCGCATCGATCAACTCGCGCGCCGCGCGAAAACCCGCCTCCGCGGCCGCATGCTCGGTGGACCACAGGCTATCGATATGCACTAGCTGCCAGTCGACCACCGTCGAATCGTCGCGCAGCACCCGGAAGTGCGCCTTGACGCCGGTCAACACCTGTTCGACCGCCACCTCGATGTCGTAGTCGCCATAGCGCGCCTGGTAGTCGCCCATGTCGATGCCCTTCGGCTCCATGCTCGCCTCCGTGGTGACGCTGATCGCGGGTAAGCGAACACAGGCATCACGGGCGTCGCGATTGCCAACCACCTGCTCACGACTCACCCGCGACGCGCCGTCTCACTCTTCACACCAGCCTGCTGGCCGACCGCCGATCGGCGCATCAGTTGCAGTCGCCGGAAAGGTACTGCCGGCCGTTGCAGTTGATTTCGACCCCACCGCTGCCCGCTTCGGCAACGAGGTCGCATGCCAGCAACTCGGCCGCGACGGACTGCGCGACTTCGGGCGCCGTCTGTCCGACGCCGACTTCGTTCAGACGCCGCAACGCTTCGACCGCTTCGGGACTCAAGGACTTCGACATGGCCGTCTCCGTCGGATTGCTCAATTTATCGTAGCAAGTTTCATCGGCGGATGCAGGCGGGCGCGCCTCACAAGCCCACTGCCTGTAGCGCCGAATCTGGCAATTGGCGTCTGAAGGCGGCGCGGAGAAGTGAGAGCACGGGCAGAAGCACGATTCAGCGCGCCGGCAGCGGCCCCGGAACACGATCTGCTACGAGCAAATTGTGCACACAGCCGCGAGCCGACCGACGGCACGCGCGATTGACGGAGAACGACATGAAGCGACGGAAATGGGCCATGCAAACGGCCGCTGGCACCGCGCTGGCGGCGCTGATAGCGAGCGCCGTCGCGCAAACGGCGGCCAGCGCGCCACCGGACAGCCATGCGCCGATGGCCAAACAGCCCGAGGCGGCGTCAAGCGCCGGCGGTTCCAGCAATCCGGACAATATGCCAATCAAGCGGCCGGCCAAGCCGACCAACGACCGCATGTCGCACGAGCCGCCCGCGAGCGGCGCGAACGCGAAGTAACTCGCGTGCGCGCCGCTCACATCAGTTAAGCGTCGTCAAAGCCGCGCGATCGACACCTCCGTCGACTTCACGAGCGCGACCACCTCCGAGCCGACTTTCAGCTCGAGTTCGTCGACCGAGCGCGTCGTGATCACCGACGTGACGATGCCGAACGGCGTCTCCACGTCGACTTCGGACACCACCGAGCCGCGGATGATCTCCTTGACCTTTCCCTTGAATTGATTGCGCACGTTGATGGCGGAAATGCTCATGTCGATAACTCCATAGAAACGGTTGATAGCGGAACGGATGGATCGAATCGGTTGAAGACTCAGACGGCCCAGCGCACGTCGGTCGGCCGCGTAAGTCGGCCAGCTCCGGGCAGGCCGTCCGGGTCATAAGGCTCATACGCGCGATGCGCCCGCGTGTCGTCGTTCGGCGCGTTTCTCAGCACGCGTTGCAGCACATGATCTTCAAGCGCGGCGAATCCCGCCGACGCCCGCGCGCGCGGACGCGCGAGCGCGACCGGCTGATCGAGCGCGATGCGGCCCTCCTCGATCAGCAGGATCCGGTCACCCAGCGCGACGGCTTCGTGCACGTCGTGCGTGACGAGCAGCGCGGTGAAGCGATGCTCGCGCCACAGCCTCTCGATCAGCGCATGCATTTCGATGCACGTCAACGCATCGAGCGCGCCGAGCGGTTCGTCGAGCAACAGCAATTGCGGACGATGCACGAGCGCCCGCGCGAGCGCGACGCGCTGCCGCTGTCCACCCGATAGTTGCGCGGGCCAGTCGTTCGCGCGTTCGAGCAGGCCGACTTCGGCGAGCACCGCGCGGGCATCGTCGCGGGCGCCGCGCCCGAGGCCGAGCATCACGTTTTGCAGCACGTTTTTCCACGGCAGCAGACGCGCGTCCTGAAACATGATGCGGGTGTCGAGCGGACCGCCGTTGGTGGCGCGTTTTTCGAGCAGGCCCGAGCTGGCTTCTTCGAGACCCGCTACGAGCCGCAGCAAGGTCGACTTGCCGCAGCCGCTGCGGCCGACGATCGCGACGAAGCTGCCCCGCTCGATCGACAGATCGAAGCCCGAGAGCACCTCGCGCTCGCCATAGCGTTTGCCGATGCCGCGCAACCGCACGGCGTAGTCGGTGGCGGGGCGTGCGTCGAGTTCGGCCTCGCGATCGCTGCCCGCGATGACGCGGAATGTCGTCGACAGCGTCGTTGCGCTCATGCTTTCGCTCCTCGCTGATAGGCCGGATGCCAGCGCAGCGACACACGTTCGAGGCTCTTCGCGAGCATGTCCGCGAGTTTGCCGAGCACCGCGTACAGCAGAATGCCGACCACCACCACATCGGTTTGCAGGAATTCGCGCGCGTTCATCGTCATGTAGCCGATGCCCGATTGCGCGGAAATAGTCTCGGCGACGATCAGCGTGACCCACATCAGACCGAACGCGAAGCGCACGCCGACCAGAATCGACGGCAGCGCGCCCGGCAGAATCACATGTCGGTACAGTGCGAAGCCTTTGACGCCATAGCTGCGCGCCATCTCGACCAGGTTCGCATCGATCGAACGGATGCCGTGGAACGTGTTCACATAGATCGGGAAAAACACGCCCAGCGCGACGAGGAACATCTTCGCTTCTTCCTCGATGCCGAACCATAGGATCACGAGCGGAATCATCGCGAGCGCCGGGATGTTGCGAATCATCTGCACCGTCGAATCGAGCACGATTTCCGCGGGTTTGAAGAGACCCGTCGCGAGTCCGAGCACGAGACCGATGCCCCCGCCGATCGCAAAGCCCGACACCGCGCGCCATGTGCTGACCTTCACGTCGGCCCACATTTCGCCGGACTGAATGAGCGACCATGCGGCCTTCACGACCGCGAGCGGTTCGGGCAGCACGCGCGTCGACAGCGCGCCGCTGCGCGCGGCGATTTCCCACGCGAGCAGGATGGCGATCGGCGCCAGCCACGGCAGAAGGTGCGCGCCGAAGCGGCGCAGCGCGGCAGCGCGCGCCGCGGGCACGGGCTGTGGGGCTGCCCCCGTTCCCGTGCGAAAAGTAGTGTCACTCATGTTGGCTTTTCTCCATCCCATGCCTGTCGATCGTCGCGCGTGTGTCGCGCAACCCACGCTTCGTGTCCGCTCAGCTTGCGCTCGCCGCCTTCGGCAGATAGCTGGTTCCGACGATTTCGCCGAACGGCCCCGACAGCGGCCCATTGGCGAGCTTGGTCGATCGTTGCGGCAGCAGCGGGAAAACGAGTTCGGCGAAACGGTAGGATTCCTCCAAGTGGGGATAGCCCGACAGAATGAAGGTCTCGACGCCGAGCGCCGCATACTCTTTCATGCGCGCGGCTACCTGCTGCGGACTGCCGACCAGCGCGGTGCCCGCGCCGCCGCGCACGAGCCCTACGCCCGCCCACAGGTTCGGATAGACCTCGAGCTGCTCGCGCCCACCGCGCTTGCCGCCGTGCAGCGCGGCCATGCGGCGCTGCCCTTGCGAATCCATCTTCGCGAACGAGGCCTGCGCGCGCGCAACGGTCTCGTCGTCGAGCTTGCTGATCAGCTTGTCGGCCGCGGCCCACGCCTCTTCCTCGGTCTCACGCACGATCACGTGCAGACGGATGCCGAAGCGGATCTGCCGGCCGCGCGCCGCGGCGCGTGCGCGAATGTCGGCGATTTTCTGAGCGACTGCTTCAGGCGGCTCGCCCCACGTCAGATAGGTGTCGATGTGCTCGGCTGCGATATGGTGCGCGGCCGCCGACGAGCCGCCGAACCACAGCGGCGGATGCGGTTTCTGCACCGGCGGATACAGCGCCTTGCCGCCCTTCGATTGCAGATGCTCACCGTGGAAATCGATCGCTTGTTTGCGGTGCGACGCCGCGAGCAGCTTGCGCCAGATATGCAGGAATTCGTCGGTGATTTCGTAGCGCGTGTCGTGATCGACGAACACGCCGTCGCCGGCCAGCTCGGCCGCGTCGCCGCCGGTCACCACGTTGATCAACAGACGCCCGTTCGACAGCCGGTCGAACGTCGCCGCCATGCGCGCGGCGAGCCCCGGCGACGACAGCCCGGGGCGAATCGCGACGAGGAACTTCAGCCGCTGCGTCGCGGCAATCAGGCTCGACGCGACCACCCAGGCGTCCTCGCACGAGCGGCCGGTCGGCAGCAGCACGCCCTCGTAGCCGAGCGTATCGGCGGCGACGGCGATCTGCCGGAAGTAGTCGTAGTCGGCTGCGCGTGCGCCTTGGGACGTACCGAGATAGCGGCTGTCGCCGTGAGTCGGAATGAACCAGAACACATTCATGCGGTTGCTCCTGCCCGTTCTTGACGGAATGAAAACGGTGAGCGCGAGCGCCGGCCGCGCGGCATCGAGCCGGCAAAGACAAGGCGCTGCGACGTGTCAACGGATTGAAAAACGGACGATGGACTCAGACCACCAACGTGCGCATGATGCGCTCGATTTAACGGCTGACGGCGACACCCGCGCCGTTTGCATGAGGGAACAGTCTATGGAGCGGTCCACGGCTTTTGAACGATTTTTTCGAGCTTAGGATTTCCGCTTTCGTGATTAGCCCGGCGCTACCGCGTACGGTTGTTGCGCTTTATACACGCGGCCCCGGCCGGTCCTACCCCGGTCGATATAATGGCGCTCGTTTCCAATCACCCGGTACAGGTCTTACGATTCGCGACGCCTGTACGTTGCCGGTGCCATGCATGCAAAAAATTATTCTGCCGTTCATCGCCGGTTTTCTGGCTTCCCTGTTCTTTCGCGAATCGACGCTGGCGCTGATGCATGCCGCCGGCATGATCGATCCCAGCGGTTTTTCGACCGCGCCGTTTTTGCCGCTCGGCCTGCCTGAATTCATCGCGAACGCAATCTGGAGCGCGTGCTGGGCGGTGCTGATGGCCTGGCTCTTGCGCGTCGCGCCGCAACGGCACGCGCCGTGGGTACCGGCGTTCGTGTTCGGCGGCATCGTGCTGACGGCGGCGAGCGTGTTCGTCGTCGACCCGCTGCGCGGCATCTGGCCGAGCGGCAACATGCTGCCGCGCCTCGCGGTCGGCTTCGCGGCGAATGCGATGTGGGGCTGGGGCGCACTCGTGTTCATGCGCGCGTTCATGGCGAGCGAGGCAGAGGAGTAAGCGTATCGCGCGTGAATTCGCGCAACGGGTTGATTCGCGCCGGCGGGATCGCGAGGCCGCGCGTTCAGCGCGCGTTCACCCCCGTAGAGCGCCCAGCGGATGCTCACTTGCCGGCCACGGGCTCTCGAACATCTTCTCCACGTACGCGCGATCGATGTCCTCGATGCGCGCGAAGCGCCAGCGCGGCGCATTGTCCTTGTCGATGATGCGCGCGCGTATGCCTTCCACCGTATCGCCGAGCAGGAAGCTCGAGCGCGTCAGATCGAGATCGACGCGCAGCACCTCGGCCATCGACCCTTCCGCGCGCGTGACCACTTCGAGCGAGATCGCCATCGACAGCGGCGAGCGCTCGCGCAGCACCGCGATCGTCTGCTCGGCCCACTCCGCCGCGTCGCCGCCGCGCTCGCGTTCCTGTTCGAGCGACGCGAGTATTCGAGCGACGTCGGGCAGCGCGAAATGCCGGTCGATCAAGATCCGCGCCTTCGCAAGCGCGCTCTGCCCGGGCTGCGGCGCGACCTGATGCGCGCGCGTCTCGCGCTCGACGCACGCAACCACATCCGCGCTGCGCTCGAACCGTTCGCAGCGCAACGTATCGATGAGCGCGGGCAACGCCGCGTCGTCGATGTAGGCATCGGCGAGGCCCGCGTACAGTGCGTCGGCCGCGCCGATCGTCTCGCCCGTCACCGCCAGATAGCGGCCGATCGCGCCGGGCGTGCGCGCGAGAAACCAGCTTGCGCCGACGTCGGGAAACAGGCCGATGCGCGTTTCGGGCATCGCCATCTTCGTCGATTCCGTGACGACGCGCAGGCCGCCGGTGCGATGCGCGCCCTGCGAGATGCCCATGCCGCCGCCCATCACAATGCCGTTCATCAAAGCGATATACGGTTTCGGGTACACGAAGATCGCGTGATTGAGGCGATATTCCTCGCTGAAAAACGTGTCGCGCGCCTGCTGGTCGCCGCGTTGCGCCGCCTCGTACATGATGCGGATGTCGCCGCCCGCGCAGAACGCGCGCGCGTGCTGGCTGCGCACGACGACGGCGAGCACCTCGGGGTCTTCGCGCCACTGGTCGAGCGCCCCGTGGATCGCGCGGATCATGCCGGTCGATAGCGCGTTCAGCGCTTTGGGGCGCTCCAGTTCGATGAAACCGATACGGTTGGCTACGTGGGTGGCGATTTCGTCGCTGACGGCGGGTGAGGCGGACGTGGACATGGGGACTTGGGCGCGGCGGCACGTGATGAAGTGGAACTGAACGTTATCACGGGCCTGCGGCTTTGCGTTTGGTGGCAGGCTCGGGGGCCGTGTGCTTGGAGCTGGCGGTCGACGGGCGACGCCGCGCGGCGGTTTTTTTGCCGCGGCCGGCGGCGCTGGTCGAAGCACCGGCCCCTGCGGCCTGCGGCTCGCCGAGCCACGCGTCGAGCGTCACGCCGACAAGCGTCTCGAGCGGCGCGCTCGGAAATACCGA
Organism: Paraburkholderia sprentiae WSM5005; assembly: GCF_001865575.2. Lineage (NCBI taxonomy): Bacteria > Pseudomonadati > Pseudomonadota > Betaproteobacteria > Burkholderiales > Burkholderiaceae > Paraburkholderia > Paraburkholderia sprentiae. The sequence goes on along the minus strand of NZ_CP017561.2, from coordinate 1,422,837 downwards.
GCAGGTGAGATTCAGCGCGACGATGCCATGCAGACTCGCCCACAGCGCCTCCGCCCAGACCGCGGGCTCCGTCGATGCGACCGACCCGGATAGACGCCCCGCTCCGCGCAACTCGTCGAGCGCATCGATCATGATCTGCAGTGCGGCGTCACCGGCGGTGTCGTCTTCGCTAACGCCCGCCGCGCCGGCCAGCGCCGCGCCGGTATAGCTCGGATCTTCCATGAAAATCAGCCGATACGTTTCCGGATGTGCGACACCAAACGCGACGTACGCGCGCCCAAGCGCCCTCAGCCGCTCGGCGGGATCGGCGATTTGCGCGAGCGGCGCGAAGCTCGCGAGCAGTTGAGCGTAACCCTCCGCGCACAAGGCGTGCGCAATGTGATCGCGACTCTCGAAATGCAGATATAACGTGGCGGGCGAATATTCGATCGCGTCGGCGATCTTGCGCATCGACAGTGCGGCAAAGCCCTCGCGCACGACGATGCGCCGCGCGGCATCAAGGATGCGTTCGCGCAGCGCCTGTTTCTGCCGGTGTTTTCGTTCGGCGATTCCCATGATGCGCAATTCTCGGATTCACAAACTGAAATGTCAAATTAAACTGAACATCGTTTACTGAACGTTGTTCAGGAAAAATTTTGATCTGTGAAGATTCCGTAGTCGCAAGCTCACGCGGCGATGTCGCGCCGCCTGATGACGGAGCCGGTCGTGCTCGACGATTCGGCGCTGGCGACGTTGATCGGCCCGCTCAGCAAAACGTCATATCGGGAAGGAATCAGGCGGTGCTTCGAAGCGGCGCGCGAGGCAGAGCGGGCGCGCGAGGCAAATTAGCGGCAAGCCATTGACGATGCGTTAGCGGGAGGTCGCTAGCCTGCCATCTGCCCCGGCGGAAAATGGCCGCTCTTGAGCAGCACGGGCGCGCCGTTGCTGATCTGCAAATGCTCGCGTGCCACAGCCTCGATGCGCGGGCGCCCCGCATCGAACGCGCGCAGCCAGCCTTCGAGGTCCTCGCTGTGAGCGCCGAAATGATCCTCGAGCGCTTCCACCGAGATCGCGCACGGCACCGGCTCACCGTCCACCAGCGCCGAAAAGACGACGGTCAGGTTGGCGTCGCGGTAAGCAGGCGCGTCTGCGAGAAAACGGATGTCCATGGTCGCCTCGTCAGAAGGTGGCGGCGGGAACGGAGCACGCGCGCAATGCGGCTGCTTGCCGCCGGTGCTCGCGAGTCCCGCTATCGTACTCGCGCCGCCGGATCACGGTCCAGCGCACGCGGGCGCCTGGTTGCGGGCATCGCGCGTTGTCTTGGCGAGCGCTGGGGCCGGCCCATTGCGCGGGATTCGGCGCCACGCTCACTGCCCATCCAGCAATCGGTCGACATACTCGCGCGCCGCCCGTTCGACGAACGCGAGTGCCTCTTCTTCGCTGCCGAACCGTTGCCGATCGCCAAGTTCGAGCAGCGTTTCCATGCGATGCGGATCGTCCGGACCGAGTTCGGCGAGGCTGACCGAGCCAACGTAAGTGCCACCGGCTTTGGCGTGCGCGTCGACCGACGCGCTGCCCCCTGGCACGAGGCGCGCGGCGGCGCTGATGTAATAGCCGCGATAAGGGCCACTGACCCGTTCAGCCATCTTCGTCCTCCTGTTGCGATTTGAGAGGTGGCGCCAATCGCGGCGCCGCCTCCGTCTTCAGCATGCCGCGGGCCGCGCTACCGTGTGCGGGCGGCCCGCCCCATAACGATAAGGCGCGTTGCAGCGCGATAAGTTCTGCCGCGAAACCCGCCCTCGCATCGCACCCAAGGCGCCTCGCACCTCGGCCGCGCGCGCCGGTCCAACTGTCCGGACCGGCATACTCCATGCTGTCGCATCGGTACCGGTTAGGACGCCATTTCGAGCCCACCGAGCGCAATATGGGAAAATATTTTCTGCAGAATCACGAACTACCCGAGCCGGATGCGGCGAACCACTGGTTTGAATACGCCGAAAGTCACGGCATCGACATCCCGAAAGCGATCAGCATCTGGGAAGACGCGGCCACTGAAGACGGCGCGCAAGCCCGGCGGCTCGTCAGCGCAGCGGGCATCAAGGTCGAAGCGATTTGACGCGCGGCGCGCCAAGGCGTTGCGCAGCAGCCAACCACGGCCGCGCCGATCCGGCAGACCCTCTATCCGAATGAAAGGACACACTACGATGCAATTCACGACGCAACCGCGGCGCGCCGGCCGATTCCACCGCCTTCGACCCAGCGCCGCGCTTGCCCTCGTGCGTCGCGCGTCGCTGTCGGCCGTATTGCCCGCCGCGCTGCTGCTCGCCGCGGGACTGGGCGGCTGCGCGTCGTCGAACACGACCACGCTGATCAATCTGCCGAACGGCCAGACCGGCTTCGCGGTCAATTGCAGCGGCGCCGACGCCGGCTCGAGTTGGGCCTCGTGCTACGTGCAAGCGGGTAAGGCCTGCGGCGCGACCGGCTACGACATCGTGTCGAAGGATAACGACGAAGGTGGCACCGCCGGCGGCAGCGTCACGAATGTGGTGTCGGCGAACGTGAAGAACCGCTCGATGATCGTGCGCTGCAAGTAAGCCTATTTACGTTGCTGACGGCCATCGTGGCGGCCTGCGCGGGCACTCGATGGCCCCCTCTTCGCGAGCCGCGCATGCGGGCGCACGCGCATCGGTCAGCCCTTCGCGAGCGCGAGCTTGCCGTAGTCGTGGCCCAGATGCGCGCACAGCGCTTCGACCACGAGTTCGTGATCGAAGCGCTGCGGCAGGCCGGACACCGTGATCGAACCGATTACGCCCGCGCCTTCCACCGTCAGCGGGAACGCGCCGCCGTGCGATGCGTACTCGGTGGCCGGCAGACCGTGCTTGTCGGCGAGCGTCGCGCCCGCGAGTTGCATTTTCAGACCGATCGCGTACGAGCTGCGGCGAAAATGCGCGACGGTGTTGCCCTTGCGACGCGCCCAGTCGACGTTGTCGGGCGTGGCGCCATCGAGAAGGCTGAAGAACAGCGGCTGGCCGAACGTGCGCACGTCGATCGCGGCGGCAATGCCGCGCGCTTTCGCGACCTCGTGTAGATACGCGCCGACTTGCCACGCGCGGTCGGCATCGAAGCGCGGAAACACGAGGGTCTTTTCCTGAATGGCGATGACCTGCAGATCGTGAGCGATATCCATGAGGTTCAGAACGGGTCGGAGGATCAGAGTCGAACGGCCCGCCGTCTCGAAGATCGGGCGAGCCGCATGGAGATCTGAATTCTAGCGCAGCGTCCGCGTGCGGCTTTCCGCAGCCTCACCGATATGTGACATCGCGCGGCCGGGCAAACTCAATGAAGCCAATCCTTACATGGCTATTGCGCTGTCTGTCTGGGTGGTCTATAATCTTTTCTTCGACGGACGCGGGGTGGAGCAGTCTGGCAGCTCGTCGGGCTCATAACCCGAAGGTCGTAGGTTCAAATCCTACCCCCGCAACCAAACGAAATCATCGAAGGGTTACAACGCATTGGCGTGTAACCCTTTTTTGTTTCTGGCGTCCGTGTAACCGGGCGTACTATCTGGCGTCTCCCCGCGTGCTTCGTGCCCCGCAGCCGGAAGCAGTTCGGGCACCACGCGCCACATAGATGACGGTGCCCGGCGTGAACTCCCGGACAGGGTCAACGCTGCATTCCCAGGTGAGCCCGGCCGCCCGTTGACATACGTCTCGCTCAGGCAACGCCCGCCACGCTCCTGCGCGACCTGCTGCATCCGTTCGATCGCCAGACGCTGGTCCGCATTCGCACACTTTCCGCACCACGTCCCGGCCAGCACAAAATGCGCGCGGGCCGAGCGTTCACGCCCCGGCGCAGCCGAACCGGTAAATGGCATTCGTCCCACCACGGGTGTCGTCCAAGCACTGGCCACCGTATGAGACCGCCTTCGCGTGGAGGTCGGAGAGACGCTAGCGCACCTCGTGGCAAACAGTGTCGCGTTCACTCAGGATTTCCAGAAAGCCGCGTTGCGTGCTTTCCTCCACGCGCTCCAGACAGGTCATGGTGCCGCGCATCGCGACCGTTCCTACGCGCGTGAATTCGTGCCCGGCAGGGCAGTGAAATCCATAGGTCGATTTCGCGCCAAGCCATTGCCTCGTCAGAAACGTCAGCTCACAGCCTGGTGCCGACGAAAGCAAACCGTCCGAGTTCACAAGATCGCCAATCGTCCGACTGCTGTCATGAAACGGTTGTCGCACCAGGTTGCATCTGCCTCGGCGCCAGCGTGTCTTGGGGCCGCAGCGGCCGGCCTTCCACGCGGCCGAATTCGATGAAGTGATCGACCGCGTCGACACCCGCGGCGGCGACGTCGGGATTCGCCTCGAGGTAGAGCGTCGGATCGAACCCGTTAGGCAGTGCGGCCAGCCGCGCTTTGCGTTGTAACGATTCGGCGCTGCTCAAGGGGCGCCCCTCGAATCGACCGTAGTAGATGTAGTGCTGCAACGCATTGCCGCCGCTCGCCGCCACGTCCGGATTCGCGTCGAAGTACGCCTCGCCGTCGAAGTCGACGATCGGCGTCAGGCTCGACGGCATGCCGGTCAGGTCGTGATAGCACAGACAGCCATGCGCGAAGAAATGGCAAACCAGTGCCTTGCGACTCACGTGCTCGGGATGGCTCATCTTGCTGCCGCCGTGCAGCAGATTCGCATGCCACAACAGCACATCCCCCTTCTTCGGGTAGAAATATTTCGGGCCCGCTGAACGTTCGGCGATGAGCTTCTGGATCGCGGGCTCATAGATATCGTGGTAAGCGGAGTAACCGCAACCGAACGGCATGCCCAGTTCCGTCGACATCAGATACGGCAGCTTGTGCGTGCCGGGGTGATACACGAGCGGCCCCGAGTCCGGATGAATATCCTCGAAGGCGATCCAGTTCGCGACCAGATACCCGTTCGGATAGGTCGACATATGAATCGAATCGGAATGCTCGAGTTGCTCGCTGCTCTTGTGACCGCCGATCGTCTGGAACGGCGCCGATTTCGCGCCCAGCAGCAGACTCACGATCTCGTTCATGCGCGCGTCGAACAACATGTCGCGAATAGCCGGTACGTTGAAATGCGGATTCAGCGTGCGCCCAGGCAGTGTATCGCCTTCGAAGAGCGGCTCGTGCGGCGGGCGCAGCGTGCCGTCGGCAATCGCGTTTTCGTACGCTTGCCACGTCGCATCGAGCTGTTCGTCCGTGAAGAAACCTTCAACGATCAGGTAGCCGTCGCTCACCCATTTTCGGCACCACTCGGCTTGCTCTTCGTTGATCACTCGGTCGGACAACAATTGCGCGACGCGCTCCAGCGCATCGGGACGATCGAGCCAAGGCGTCGGGCCAGCCGCGGGAAAGTTTTCGAATTTGAAGATCTGTGTCTGACTGTCGATCGGAACGTCCGCGACGACGGGCTTATCGAAAAAGCGCTGATTCTCGAGAGTATTCATTTTTTGACGGTTCGCGTTTCGAGGTAACTGGCTTTAAGGTAACGCTGGCTGTGCCGTGTCGATCGTCTGAACGAGCGCCCTCCCGCACGGCCATCGCGGGTGAGGTGTTTTGCGCAGGGCTGACGTGCTCTTGCGCAACGGCTTGTGCTACGTCGGGATTCCTCTGAAGCGATTGCACTGCATCGAAATGAGGAATGTGAGCAACATAAGGAAGAACCGACGGGTGGATCGGATCCGCGTGTCCGGGAGATCGGCAGCGAATCCGGTAGCTACCAGCATGAAGGGCTGAGTCGCGAGCGATGACCCCGCCTCACCGTGGCTCAAGTTTCCACGTTCGGTTGCCGTTTCTTTAGCGGCAGTGAGCATACCCCGATGCCTGCTAAACCCACGTCGGAAACAACGGATATTCATTGTTCTTTTACCTGTAATGCCGGACGAAGCCATGCGCAACGGAGCGGCGTTTTCGAATCCTTACACAACGGCGCCAAGTCCCGATTGCCGACTAGACGTCGCTCCTCGAATATCACTAAATACCGGTGCCGCGAATTGATGATGAGTATAAATCGTATTTATTGTCACTTATCCGTATTTGATCGACTGATGCCGGTTGAATATTTCAGTCTGTCTGAAGCTCGCGCCGCAATCGGGATTGACTAAAATCCGTGCGCTGACAGTGTCTGCCAGCGGTGCTGTCATCTGCAGAATTGACAGGAACCCCACGGTGGGCGTTGAACCGTCCATCACCGAGACCACCTGCGCATTGGTGACGTCATGTCGCGCCGCCTCTGCCCGGGCCTCAGTCACGCCCCGCCCCGGTGATAAACTCCTATCACCCCTTCTCGTTCCCTTTCCCATGAAATTCTGTTCTGTCTGCGGCCATGACGTCAGCCTGAGCATTCCGCCGGGCGACAATCGCGAGCGCTTCGTATGCGGCAGTTGCGGCACCGTACATTATCAGAACCCGCGCAACGTAGTCGGCACGGTACCGGTGTGGGACGACAAAGTGCTCCTATGCCGTCGCGCGATCGAGCCGCGTTACGGTTACTGGACGCTGCCCGCCGGCTTCATGGAAATGGGAGAAACGACGGCCGAAGCCGCTTCGCGCGAAACGCTCGAGGAAGCCGGCGCGCGCGTCGAGGTGCAGAATCTGTTTTCGTTGCTGAACGTGCCACACGTGCATCAGGTCCATCTGTTCTACATGGCGCGGCTGCTCGATCTCGACGTTGCTGCTGGCGAGGAAAGCCTCGAAGTCAAGCTCTTCGAAGAACAAGAGATTCCGTGGGACGAGATCGCGTTTCCGACCGTCGGCCAGACGCTGCGCTTTTTTTTCGCCGATCGCGCGGCCGGCAGTTTCGGCCTGCATACCGGCGACATCTTCCGCTCCCTGCGCGAAGGTTGAGCGCCGCGCATGGTTCCCTGGCTCGGCGCTGACGATCCGTTCCCCCCCGTCGAGCGCGCGCTCGGCGCCGCGAGCGGCGCGCCCGGTCTGCTCGCGGCAAGCGGCGATCTGCTGCCGTCGCGCCTCATCGACGCTTACCAGCGCGGCATTTTCCCCTGGTATTCAGACGGCCAGCCGGTGTTGTGGTGGAGTCCCGATCCGCGCATGATCCTGCGCCCCGCCGAGTTCAAGGTATCGCCATCGCTGCGCAAGACGCTCAAGCACGTGCTGCGCGACGACGCGTGGGAAATCCGCGTCGATCACGACTTCGCGGCCGTGATGCGCGCGTGCGCGCAGGCGCCGCGCCGCGGCCAGCGCGGTACGTGGATCACCGCCGACGTCGTCGAAGCCTATGCGTCGCTGCACCGCCTGGGCGATGCGCATAGCATCGAAACCTGGTTCGAGGGCAAGCGTGTAGCGGGGTTGTATGGCGTGTCGCTCGGCCGGATGTTCTTCGGCGAATCGATGTACACCGACGTCACCGACGGCTCGAAAATCGCGCTGGCCGCACTGGTCGGCCACCTGCGACGTCACGAAATAGAAATGATAGACTGCCAGCAGAATACGTCGCATCTGGCGTCGCTCGGCGGCCGCGAGATAGCGCGCAAGGCGTTCGTCGCGCACGTTCGCGCGTCTGTCGGCGCACCGGCCATCCCGTGGCGGTTCGACAAGAGCGCCCTGCTCGAAATCCTCGCGCGGGCGGCGTAGGAAAAGTCAGCCCGTACCCGGGTCCGCCGCCCATCGAATAGCGGCATCAACCGCCGGGCGCGCCGGGTTTGCATTACCAGAGACGCTTCGAGAGCTGCCAACGTGACTCATCCCAACGAGCTGCCTCTATCTCCGCTTTCCGCGCTGCAATTTTATGCAACGGCGCCCTATCCCTGCAGTTACCTGGACGGCCGCATCGCGCGCTCGCAGGTCGCCACACCCAGTCACCTGATCAATTCGGACGTCTACACGGACCTCGTCAAGGCGGGCTTCCGGCGCTCGGGCGTGTTTACGTACCGCCCGTACTGCGACGGCTGCCGCGCGTGCGTGCCGGTGCGCGTGCCGGTCGAGCGTTTTCAGCCGAACCGCACGCAACGGCGCGTATGGAGAAAGCACGGCGACCTGATGGCAACCGTCGCGCCACTGCACTACGACGAGGAGCATTACGCGCTGTATATGCGCTACCAGTCGGCGCGCCACGCGGGCGGCGGGATGGATCGCGACAGCCGCGACCAGTACGAGCAATTCCTGCTGCAAAGCCGGATCAACTCGCGGCTCGTCGAGTTTCGCGAGCCGGCGTCGCCGCGGTCCGATGGGCGCCCCGACGCGCAGGGCGCGCTACGCATGATCAGCATGATCGATATCCTCGGCGACGGCTTGTCGTCGGTGTACACGTTCTTCGAGCCGGACCTGCCGCACGCGAGCTTCGGCACCTACAACATCTTCTGGCAGATCGAGCAGGCGCGCAGCCTGAACCTGCCTTACGTGTATCTCGGCTACTGGATTCGCGAAAGCCCGAAAATGGCCTACAAGGCGAATTTCCGGCCGCTCGAAGGCTTGATCGACGGCGCGTGGCGCGTGCTCGATCCGTCCGCTATCGACCTGCCGCCGGTCGATTTTGCGCTGCATGGTCGGCGCGGGCCGCTCAGGCCGTAGTCGAGGCATCGTCCAGGTCCGGGTCGTCGCCGGCCACGCGCTGCCAGTGTTATAGAGCCTAAAGCCGGTAAAATAGCGGGTTCCCATTTTCCGGCCGTCCGGCTTCTTCCCGTGCTCAGTTCCCTTTATCCGCTCGTTCGCGCCCAACTCTTTCGCATGGACGCGGAAGACGCTCACCATCTGACCTTGCGCATGCTCGGGGCCGCCGGCCGCACCGGTCTGGCCGGCGCGCTCGCGGCGCGCGTGCCCGATTCGCCGCGCACCGTGATGGGCCTGACGTTCCGCAACCCCGTCGGACTGGCGGCGGGCCTCGACAAGGACGGCGCGTGCATCGACGGTCTGGCGGCGCTCGGCTTCGGCTTCATCGAAGTGGGCACCGTGACGCCGCGCGCGCAGCCGGGCAATCCGCGCCCGCGCATGTTCCGGTTGCCGCAGGCCAACGCGGTGATCAACCGGATGGGCTTCAACAACGCTGGCGTCGACCAGTTCGTAAAGAACGTCCAGGCCGCGCGCTATCGCGGCATTCTGGGCCTGAACATCGGCAAGAACGCCGATACGCCGATCGAGCGCGCCGCTGAAGACTACCTGTACTGCCTCGAGCGCGTCTACCCGTTCGCGAGCTACGTGACGGTCAACATCTCGTCGCCGAATACGAAAAATCTGCGCCAGTTGCAAGGCGCCGACGAACTCGACGCGCTGCTCGCCGCGCTGAAGGACAAACAGCAACGGCTCGCCGACCTGCACGGCAAGCTCGTGCCCCTTGCGCTGAAGATCGCCCCGGACGTCGACGACGAGCAGATCAAGTCGATCGCTGACACCGTGCTGCGCCACCAATTCGAAGGCGTGATCGCCACCAACACGACGCTCTCGCGCACTGCCGTCACCGGCATGCAGCACGGCGACGAAGCCGGCGGCCTGTCGGGCAAGCCGGTGTTCGACGCGTCGAACGCGGTGGTCCGCAAGCTGCGCGCCGAACTCGGCGAGGCGGTGCCGATCATCGGCGTCGGCGGCATTTTCTCGGGCGACGATGCGCGCGCGAAGCTCGCGGCCGGCGCGTCGCTGGTGCAGCTTTATACTGGTTTCATCTACCGCGGTCCGGCGCTCGTCGCCGAATGCGCGCAGGCGCTGCGCTAGGCATTCGCGCCGCCGGCGCATATAGACATAAACAAACGGTATTTAGGTTGTGATAGTGCCGTTTGCTATGCTCTCGACCGTCAAAACGTCAGACGTACAAAAGGAACACGATGAAATTTGGCCTGCTGAAAAAGCTCCTCGCCACCGCGCTCGTCGGCGCGTCGTTGACCGCCGTTGCCGCGCACGCGGAAGACCTGCTCGACCAGGTCAAGCAGCGCGGCACACTGCGCATCGGTCTCGAAGGAACCTTCCCGCCGTTCAACTCGAAAGCGCCGTCGGGCGAGCTGGTCGGCTATGACGTCGACATCGCCAAGGCGGTTGCGGCCAAGCTCGGCGTGAAACCGCAGTTCGTCACGACCGAGTGGAGCGGCATCATCGCCGGTCTGCAGGCGGGCAAGTTCGACGTGATCGTCAACCAGGTTGGCATCACCGATGCGCGCAAGCAGACGCTCGACTTCTCGCCGCCTTACACCTACTCGGCCGCGCAGCTGATCCAGCGCAAGGACGACACGCGCCAGTTCAATTCGCTCGAAGACCTGAAGGGCAAGAAGCTCGGCGTCGGTCTCGGCACGAACTACATGGACATGGCGAAAGCGGTGCCGGGCATCGACGTGAAGACCTACCCGGGCGCGCCCGAATACTTGCGTGATCTGGCCGCCGGCCGGCTCGACGCGGCGTTGAACGACCGTTTGATGCTCGCGTACCTGCTGAAGAACTCGAACCTGCCGCTGCGCACCGGCGCGAACGTCGGCCCGGGCAATCCGTCGGGCATTCCGTTCAGGAAGGGCAACCCGAAGTTCGCGCAGGCGATCGACAACGCGATGACCCAGCTCGAAGCGGACGGTACCTTCACGAAGATCTCGGACAAGTGGTTCGGCATCGACGTCAGCAAGCCGATCAAGTAACGCGCGTGGAGTCCAACGAAGGGCGGCATCGACCACGGTGCCGCCCTTCGCGTTTGCGGGGCACGCGCGAGGCCCCGGGTCCGAACCGCGCGTCGCGTATACCCCAAGCGCCATCGAGCGCCCCGCGTCTTAAGGCGCGCCAAAGTTTATGATGTGCGCTTTGTGCGTCAATAAGAACACTGCCCATGTCCATCACCTCCCTGCTGCTCCAATCGCTGCCGGTGCTCGCACAAGGCGCATTGCTGACGATCAAGTTCGCGATCCTGTCGATGATCTTCGGCCTGATCGGCGGCGCCGTGCTCGCGCTGATGGGCATCAGCCACAGCCGTCCGCTGAACTGGATCGCGCGCGTCTACGTGAGCGTGATGCGCGGCACGCCGCTGCTCGTGCAGATCTTTGTGATCTATTACGGTCTGCCGAGCTTCGGCATTTCACTCGATCCGACGCCGGCCGGCGTGATCGCGCTGTCGGCGAACGTCGCCGCGTATCTGTCCGAGAGCATGCGCGGCGCGATTCTGGGCATCCACCAGGGCCAGTGGCTCGCCTCGTACAGCCTCGGGCTGTCGCGGCGCCAGACGCTGCGCTACGTGATCGCGCCGCAGGCGCTGCGTATCGCGGTGCCGAGTCTGTCGAACAGCCTGATCAGCCTGATCAAGGACACCTCGCTCGTGTCGGTGATTACGGTGACTGAGCTGCTGCGCAGCGCGCAGGAAATCATCGCGTCGACCTATCAGCCGCTGCCGCTTTATCTTGCGGCCGCGGCCGTGTACTGGGTGCTGTGCCAGGTGCTCGAGTGGGCGCAGCGCTGGTACGAGCGGCGTCTGTCGCTGCCGACGCGGCACTGAGCGCCGCCCGCGCCCTTTGGTTCACGCGAGCGGCTCATTCTCCGGCGAACCTGAGTCCCAGCGCCGCGCGCGCCGCGTCGGCCATCGCGATCATCTGGCGCGACGTGTCGTGCCGCATCAGCGGACTCTCCAGCCGACCGGCGCGAATCAGCTCGCAAAAGTGCGCGGTCTCGTAGTTCAAGCCTCCGCCTTCGAACGGCTCGTCGAGTTCGACGACGCGACCGTCCGCGTAACGGATCGTCGCGCGCGACGGGTTCCACCACGGCTCGTGCAGCGTCACGTGGCCGCCTTTGGCCATCAACAGCGCATCGCCCCTGCCATGCAGGTCGAGCCCACAGAACAGCTGCGCGATACCGCCGCGCTCGTGCTGACTGTTCAGACTCGCGAACGTATCGACGCCGGTCGCGCCAAGCCGGCCGAAGGTCTGTACGTCGCGCGGCGCGCCGAGCCAGTCGACCGCGAGAAACATCTCGTAGATGCCGATATCGAGCAACGCGCCGCCCGCATGCTCGAACGACAGCGACGGATGATCGTCCGGCACGCCCGGCACCGAGCAGCCCGCGCGCACGAGGCCGACCTCGCCGATCGGCTCGGCCGCCAGGTGCTCGCGCAAGCGGGTGTAGAGCGGATAGAACGGCGGCTTCATCGCTTCCATGAAGAGCCGTTGCGAAGCGCGCGCGGCCGTGAGTACGCGCTCGAGCTGCGCACGATTGATGCACGCGGGTTTCTCGCACAGCACGTGCAGCCCGGCTTGCAAGGCGGCGATCGCGTAGTCGGCGTGGCTGTCCTGCAGCGTCGCGATATAGAGCGCGTCGATGCCGCTCGCGAGCAACGCGTCGAAGCTGCCGCACACGGTCCCGCCGAATTCGTCGGCGAACGCCCGCGCCGGTTCCACGCGACGCGACCACAGCGCGGCGAGACACGTCCGCGGCACGTAGGCGAGCCCTTGCGCGAAGCGGTGCGCAATCCGGCCGGCACCGACGATCCCCCAACGGATCTCGCGCGATGAAGTGTTGTCCTGCGCTGCCCGCTGGGTCGGTTGGGCGGTGGGTGCGTGCGGTGCCGCTGTCGTGTCTGTCATCGTGTGTGCAAAGGTCCGTGCGGTTCGAAACAGCCGCTATTGTCACCGATGCCGCTTGCGCGCGCCGCGCACCGACCTTCGACACCCGCGCGCCGCTCCCGCGGCCAAGCGCTCCCCGATACGCTCAACCCGCACTCGAATCCGCACTCGAACCTTCGCTCACCTCCGCGCCGGCGGCTCCACGGAAAACCGGCCGCCGACGTCCTCGGTGGAGTCATCGATCATCGCGAGCGAAGCGAGTTCCGCCTCTTTCGGATCGCGCCGCTCGATCGCCTCGACGACGCGCTGATGCGATGCGACCGCGTTCTCCCACAGCCCTTCCCGGTCGTGCACGATCGGATTGACGGTCGACAGCGCGCCGCGAATGATCGCCGCCATCTGCTTGAAGAACTGATTGCCGCTCGCGATCACGATACGCGTGTGGAACAGCTCGTCGGCTTCCTGATAACCGGCCTCGGCCGGACGGATCACGCGAAACGCCTCGAACGCCTCGCGAATCGCCGTGACGTCCGCCGCATTGCCGCGCGCGGCCGCCTGCGCCGACGCGCGCGGTTCGATCAGGATGCGAAACTCGATGACGTCACGCAGAAACATCGGATCGGGCTTCGCGCGAAAACGCCAGTTGACCACGTCCTCGTCGATCATGCGCCAGTCGCTCATCGGCCGGATGCGCGTGCCGATCTTCGGCCGCACGTCGAGCATGTCGCGCGCGAGCAGCATCGACAGCGCCTCGCGCATCACGGTGCGGCTCACGTCGAATTCCTTCGACAGCACATCCTGCGGCGGCAGTATCGCGCCGTATTTCTCCTCGACGATGCCGCTGACGAGGCCGTCCATGACTTTGCTCACCAACGAGCGATCCTTGTTTGCGTGTTCCATGACATATCCCCGAAGCGGTGTTGACCCCGCGTGGCCTGTGAATGAAGGGCCCGTACGTATCGTTGCTATGCAAATAGGATCGTTTTTCGATACGTTGCTAGCTTCAAAACAGATGCGCCAGTTGGGACACTTCCTGACAGGGTTATCCCTCTGAAGATTTGTTTCTTTCATGTAACGCCATCTGTTTCGCCAGGCACACAGCTCGCTCGTCAAAGCGTGCCTGCGTTGCGGGCTTTGATTAGTGCGCATTCGCACGTTGCGAGATGAAATCGTCTGATTTACGCGGGTCTGGTCAGCATTCGGCATCACACCGAATCTTCGTTCGACGCGCTCGCCGCGACCGACGTATAGCGGCCGCCGAAGAACAGCAGCGGCGCGTGCTCGTCGAGCGAGAACACCAGCACCTCGCCGACGAACAGCGTATGGTCGCCGCACGCATGGCGGTCCACCACGCGCGCGGCGAAGCGCGCAGCCGCGTGCTCGAGCAGCACGACGCCGACGAGGCCGTCGACCGCCGCGAAGCGCGGCGCGCAAGGCGGCGCGAAGCGGCTTTGCGCCTCGCCCGCGAAATGGCGGCTGTACGGCTCCTGCGCTGCCGATAGCACGCTGACGCCGAATAGCTCGGCATCCATCAGCCGCGCATGCATGCGCGCCCGATGCCCGACCGAGACGACGATCAGCGGCGGCTTCAACGACCCCGACATGAACGCGTTGGCGGTCATCGCGTGAAGGCTCTCGCCGCTGCCGGTCGAGATCACCACCACGCCGGTCGCGAAGCGCCCGAGCGCATGCCGAAAGCGCCGCTCGTCGAATGACGGCGGCGGCGCTTCATCGGCTGGCTTATCGGCCTGAAGTGCCGTGGCGCGCATGGGCGCTCCCCTGCCCGCGGCCGTACCGATCGTCGAAGCGCACCAGGTCGTCTTCGCCGGGATAGCCGCCCGACGCCACCTGAAAGCGCGCGCCACGTCCGAGCGGATCATCAAAGCCCCACGGCCGCGCGACCTTGCTCGACGCATCCCGCACCGAGTCCGCTGCGCCGACGTGCGAGCCGCCCGCGTCGAGCCGCACCGTCACGCCGACGAGGCGCGCGTCGCTGCCGATGCGTGCCATCACCGCATGGTCGACCGAGTCGGCAGGACATGCGGCGAACGCGTCGCGCGCGAGATGCCACGCGCCGGTGTCGTCGACGCTCGCGCCCGCGAATGCGTCCTTGCAGGCCGCCGCGATCAGCGGACGGCACAGGCCGATCGCGTCTAGCCACACTGACGCGCGCACCACGAATATGCCGCTGTTCCACCAGTACTCGCCGGACGCCAAATAGCGCTCGGCCCGTTCGGCATCGGGCTTTTCGACGAAGCGCGCGATCCCCCGCGCCCCCCGGTCGCCCAATGCCGCGGCCGTGCGGATATAGCCGTAGCCGGTCGCCGCGCGCTGCGGCGGCACCCCGAGCGTGACGATCGCGCCGCGCGACGCATACCCGAGCGCCTCGTTGAGCGCCGCGCCGAACGCCGCGCGATCGGCGATCGGATGATCGGCGGACAGCGCGACGAGGATCGGATCGTCGCCGGCCACGCTCGACGCACGCGCGGCGAGCGCCGCGACGCTGAGCGCCGGCGCGGTGTTGCGCGCCACCGGTTCGAGCAGCATGCGCACCGGCTTGCGGTACTGCCCGACGCGCTCGAGCGTCGGCAGCCGCGGTTCCTCGGCGCAGACCACCAGCGGTACGGCCAGCGGCGCGGTGCGCGCCGCGTCGTGAGCGGCCGGGTCGAACGCGTCGAACGCGTCGTCGAGCCGGCGCAGCGTCGCTTCGAGCAGCGATTGCTCGTCCATCAGCCCGATCAGCTGCTTTCGATCGCGTTCGCGCGACAGCGGCCACGGCCTCGTAGCGGAGCCGCCCGCGAGAATCACCGGCTGCACGGTCAGTTCGCGAAGCGCGGCGGCAGTCCCGCCCTGTGTCGCGAGCGGATTGCCTGGTTCAACTATCCGATTCATTTCGCACACACTCCCTATGCTTCTTCGAACGGACGCAACGCGTCCGCGCCGCGATCTTCGTCATGCTCCGGTTGCTGCCTGCGCAGCTCGCCGTCGAGGGCCGCGCCGCGGGGTTGACGCAGCTTCGCAAAGCCGTCGCGATAGACGTTCTCGACGTAGGACATGATGTTTTGCTGCGCCACCGACGACAGGATCGCGTGATCGGTGTGCTTGCAGAAGGCCACGTGAATGCGGGCGAAGCGCGCGAGCCGCGCACCGCGCACGCCGAAGTAGCGCTCGAGTTCCTCGACGCCTTCGTCCAGCACACCGAACACCAGATGCGTGTCGACGCCCCGCGCATCGAGGCTGGCGAACATATGCCGCTCCTCGCGCGCGCCGAGCTGGAGGCCGCACAGCTGCTCGATGCGGTCCGCCAGCGTTTCGCCGGTCCGTGCGAGGTGGCGCACCACCACCTCGCGCAGGATGCGCCAGCCGCCGGTCTCCCCCTTGAGCATGCGCAGCCACTTGCCGGGCTG
Organism: Paraburkholderia sprentiae WSM5005; assembly: GCF_001865575.2. Classification (NCBI taxonomy): domain Bacteria; kingdom Pseudomonadati; phylum Pseudomonadota; class Betaproteobacteria; order Burkholderiales; family Burkholderiaceae; genus Paraburkholderia; species Paraburkholderia sprentiae. The sequence goes on along the minus strand of NZ_CP017561.2, from coordinate 1,406,962 downwards.
CTTCATCGAGCGCATGTAGTTGCGCGTCGAACCGAACTCGGACACCGGGATCATCGGCTTGCCGTGTTCGTCGCAGACGTTATGCCATCTGAACTTCTGCACGTTGACGATCACCGCGCCCACCACCGCCGGTTCGCGCGTCGCCGCATGCAGGCCGGTGTAGGCGCCGGAGCAGATGCCAAGCAGCACCGCGCCGGCATGGCCGCGCGCGGCGAGCCAGCGCGATGCGCACGCCGCATCGTCGGCGCTCGACTGCGAGTACAGCGCGTCGAGGCTCAGCGTGTCGCACGACGGCATGCTGTCGCCGACACCGCCGACGTCGATGCGCAGCGACGCGATCCCCTGGCGCGCGAGGCGCCGCGCGAAATGCACGCCGAAACGCCCATTGCCGATCCGCGACACCGCGCCCGTATTGAGCAGCAGCACCGCGGGCGCGCTCGCCGCCGCGGCGCCGTCGGGCAGGCAGTAGATGCCGAACACCTTGCCGTCGTTCAGCCACACCGGTGTTTCGCGCAACCCCGGCGCGACATGGTGACCGCTCGCCGGCTCTTCGCCTCGCCGGGGCACGCTCGCCATGCCGTGAGCTCGCGCACCACCCGCCGCCAGCCAGTTCTCGATGGATTCGAACGCGGCGTGCGGTATCTCGCTGTCGAGCGGCTCCATCATGAAGCGGCTATATTCGTCGAACGGGCGACGCTCGACTTCCACGCCATGTTTCGTGTAATAGGCGGCGAGCGCATCGGTACGCACAGGGTTGAGCGAATCGAGCAGCAACACGCGCGCGGCCGGCCGGCTCGTCGCGCGAAACAGCTCCGCCGCGTGCAGGCTTTGGAGCGTGTCGCGATACATGCGGAATCCATAGGCTTCGACGAACTCGTCGGTATCGGGCTCGACCACGCAATCCATCGCGGCCGGCAACTTCAGCCACTGCCGGTAATGCGCGCGCAATTCGCGCTGGTAGGTCTTGCCCGAGAGCACCGGCGACATCAGCACCAGACCGTGGACGTCGCCGAGTTCCTGCGCGGCGAGCGCGGCCAGCATGCCGCCAAGACGCAAACCGCACACGGTCACACGCTCGACGCCGGTCGCCGCGCGCAGCTGCGCGACCGCCTGTTTGACGCTGTCGATCCACGCGCGCCACAGGCCGGCGTCGCTCGGATCGCCGGCTGAATCGCCGGTCGCCGGGTAGTCGAAGCGCAGCACCGGCATGCCGCGCGCGGCGAGTCGCTCGGCGAGCCGGCGCATGCCGCGATAGGTGCACAGCGCGTCGTAGCCAAACGGGGAACACATCACAACGCCATCCGGGCCGTGGGCTGAATGCAACCAGCCGAAGTTGCCGTCGAAGACGATGGGTCTCACAGTCCGCTCCTTACGGTTTCTTTCTTTCAAGTCATTACAACAAAGGTGCTGTTCCCGTTATGTGCGTCCCACCGCATTCGTTTGGACTCCGATTCGAGCTGCGCTTGCGCTTCGATGGCCAGGTGGTGCAGTGCAGCATGCCCGCGCATCGACACCTCTGACATTTAACCCCCGCCCAATCGCGGCTATCTGTACGGCCACCCACACAGCCACGCGGCACCTGGGGGCAAGATGCAACACTGCGACGCGTTCCCGCCGCCGCCCATGTGCGCGCGAAAATGTCTCTATCCAGCGGCAACGCCGACGAGAAAAATCACACGATAGGCTCACGCCTCAACGGCCGGACAATGGAACATGGAAAGAAGCATCGTCAGGAACATCTTCGTCAACTTTGCCGGCGCCGTTGCGCCGACCTTCGTTTCCCTCGTGACCGTGCCCGCCTACATTCATCTGCTGGGCGTCGAGCGCTATGGGGTGATCAATCTGCTGTGGACGCTGATCGGCTACTTCAGCGTCCTCGATCTGGGCACCAGTCTCGCGACGGAAAATCAGATCGCCAAGGCCCGCGCGGCCAACGACGATTCGATCGAACCGATTTTCTGGAGCGCGTGTTTCATGAATCTCGGCACCGGCATCATCGGCGGTGCGCTGATTTATGCGGCCACCATCGTCTACATCACCTACGGCGTAAAAATCGAGCCGACGTTCCAGCATGAAGTGATGGCGAGCCTGCCGTGGATCGCGGTCGCCGTGCCGATCGCGAACGTCACCTGGGTGTTCGCGGGCGCGATCACCGGCGTCGAGCGCTTCGCGAGCTACAACATCAACCAGATGTTCGGCACCGCGCTGTTCCAGTTGCTGCCGATCGCGGCGATCGTCTGCTTTTCGCCGTCGCTCGCGATCGCGATTCCCGCCGCCGTGATCGCGCGTCTGGTCGCCGGCCTGTTGCTCGGCGTGGCCGCGATTCGCGCGCTCCACATTCGCCGCATGCGCATGCCGCATTGGCGTTTGATGATCGGCCTGTTTCGCTACGGCCGCTGGCTGCTGATGTTTTCCGGCGCCAACATGATTGCGTCGACGCTCGACCGGGTGCTCGTCGGCGGGCTGCTCGGCGCGCGCTTCGTCACCTACTATGCGACGCCGCAAAACCTGATCAATCGATTGAACCTGCTGCCGCTCGCGATCGTGCGAACCCTGTTTCCGCGTCTGTCGGCGGCGTCGCGCGAGGATGCGGATGTGCTCGCGCACCACGCGCTCGCGTTTCTCAACGGGGCTTTTACGCCGTGCATGATCGTCGCGCTGTTCGCGCTGAAGCCGTTCCTGCTGCTGTGGCTCGGACCGCAGCTCGCCGCCTCGGCGCCGGTCGCGAGCGTGCTGATCCTCGGCGTGTGGCTGAGCGGGCAGTCGAGCATCCTCAGCAGTTTGTTGCAGGCGCAGACCCATCCCGCGGCGGTGGCTAGCGTCAGTTGGCTGCAGTTGCCGTTCTTCACCGGCGCATTGTGGTGCGGCATCCACTGGTTCGGGATCATGGGCGCGGCGCTCGTCGTCGTGCTGAAAGCGCTATTCGATTATTCCGTATTGCTTGCATTCTCACGACTGCATGCGTGGACGATCGTGCGCAATATGCTCGCGCATCTGGCGTTTTTACTTGTCGCGCTCGCGCTCGCGGATTCGATCGACGCGTTGCTGCTGGCGATCGCCGTCGCGCTCGGTTTGAGCGCAGCGAACTTCGGCATGTCGCTGCTTGGATCGAGCGAGTTGCGCGCTGCGCTTTACAGGCTGTGGCTGCGTTTCGTGCCGTGGTCCGGACCGGCGCAAGGCTAAGCGCGCGGCGCACGACTCAATGACGCAGGTTCACCGCTAAGCGGCGGCAGACCTGGATGCAGGGTTGACCAGGCGTAACCGGCCCACGCGCACTACAACAGCTCGAACGTGTTGACGAACGATGCGGCGCCGCGCTCGCGGCGCCGCGAACCGAAGCGCGCCGGCGCGCCGCGCACCTGACGCGTGAGACCGATGAACGGCGCGCCGTGTTCGAGGTACGGCCCCTCCGTCTTACGGAAACCGAACTGCTCGTAGAACCCGCGCAAGCCGAGCGGTGCGCTCACGCGCGTGGCGCGTCCCGGCCAGCGTTCGGCGACCGCTTCGAGCACGCGCTCGATGAGCATCTCCGCGGTACCGTCGCCGCGCCGCAGCGGGCTCGTCAGCACCTTGTCGATCGTCACTTCCGGATCTTCGGAATCGCCGGGCTGCACCCGCGCATAGGCGAGCACCGGCATCGGCCGCGCCATGTCCTCGACCGCGAACACATGCAAGGCCTGCTCGTCGCGACCGTCCGGGTCGAGGCATACATGCGACTGCTCGACGACGAATACCGCGCTGCGCGCACGCAGCACGACGTATAGCTCACGTGCAGATAGCTGATCGAACTCCAGCGTTTTCCAGTTCATCACGTCCCCGGGTGGTCAACAATCTCGGCGGACCGGCAACGCCTGGCGTGCGCGACGGCAGCCCGATCCATGACGGTCCCTCATCATGGGCTACACGGTACGTGCGCGAAAGATGCGCTTCCGTGCGCCATCGCACTGACGCTCGGGCTTGACAATTCTTAAATACGAGTCAATGAAGCGCAGGCCGCTTATCGCAGATGGCTCAACCGAGATCCATCTGCATCACGGCACTGCGACATCGCGCACGCGCGCCGCGGTCATCGCACCGCCCGGACTCTACACACGAAAATCAGGTGCCGCCGATCGTTCGAGCTGGGCACCAACCGACAGACCTTCGAACATAAGGGGAACACTGCATGAAGACTGCATTGAGACGCATCCTTTCCGAATCCGCACGCCTGGATGTCCCGGTGGATAGTCTTGCCGACGACGCCGACCTCTATGCTGCCGGACTCTCATCGCTCGCGACCGTGCATCTGATGCTTGCCATGGAAGACGAATTCAACGTCGAGATTCCTGACCGTATGCTGACGCGCCGACTATTCTCGAGCCTCGACTCGATGGCCGCCGCGATCACGGAGCTGCAGCGGGCTAAGGCGGCGGCATGAGTGCACCGCTGCTGGATCAGGCCGCCGCGGCGGCCTCCGGGGCGGCCGCGAACTCGACTACCGACACACAGACCCACGATGGCCACGCCGCTGCCAACGTGGCGCTGACCGCGCTCGCGTCCGGTCCCGAATGGCGTGCCGCAGCGCATCGTTGCGCGGCCATCGCCGCGCAGCACGCGGACGCCGTGGACCGCGAGGCGCGCTTTCCGGCCGAGGCGTTCGACGCGCTCAAGGGCGAGCGTTTGCTCTCGGCGATGGTGCCGAGCGCTTACGGTGGCGCAGGGCTGTCGCTTGCCGATATCGGCGCGATCTGCGAGACGCTCGCGCAGGGCTGCGCGTCGACGGCGATGATCTATGCGATGCATCAGATCCAGGTCGCGTGCATCGACTCGCATCGCGGCGCCTCGGCCTGGCACGCGAGCCTGCTCGCGCAGCTGGCCGAGCAGCAATGGCTGCTCGCGTCGGCGACGTCGGAAGAGACGATCGGCGGCAACATGCGCACCAGCGCGTGCTCGGTCGAACTCGATGGCGCGCGGTTTCGGATCGACAAGCTCGCCCCGACGATCTCCTACGGCGCGCACGCCGACGGCATCCTGGTGACCGCGCGCCGCACCGCCGACGCGGCCGCGTCCGACCAGCTGCTGATCGTGGCGCTGCGCGCCGATACGCAGCTCGAGCGGCGCGGCGGCTGGGACGCGATGGGCATGCGCGGCACCTGCAGCGAGGGCTTCCGGCTCGTCGCGACGGGACTGGCCGAACAGATTCTCGCGACACCGTTCGCCGACATCGCCGATCAGACCATGCTGCCCGTGTCGCACATACTGTGGGCGTCGGTGTGGACCGGCATCGCGCTCGACGCGGTCAATCGCGCGAAGGCGTTCTTCCGTGCGCAGGCGCGCGCCAAGCCCGGCACGATGCCGCCCGCGGGCCTGCGGCTGGCTGAAGCGGTCGGCCTGCTGCAGATGATGCAGGCGCGTCTGTCGGTCGCGCTGGAAGCCGCGCGCGCCGCGCATCGGGCACGCGACGGCGCAGCACAAGCGGACGCCCCGCTCGCGGCCATGCTGGGTTTCGCGTCGGACATGAACACGCTGAAGACCAGCATCTCGACCACCGCGCTGCAGGTCGTCCAGCAGGTGCTGATGATCTGCGGCATGGCGGGCTACAAGAACGGCACGCCCTATAGCGTCGGCCGCCATCTGCGCGACCTGCACTCGGCGCCCTTGATGATCAATAACGACCGCATCGCGCAGAACACCGCGAGTCTGCTGCTCGCGCAACGTCCTGCCGCGCCGGGGAGAGCCTGAATGAAGCTGATGACCCATACCGCCGCTGTCGCCGCGGCCGCCGCCGATCTGGGGCCTTCCCTCACGCTGCGCGACGAGATGCTGGCCGCCGGCCTGCTGATCGATACCGGGGAAAACGGGCTGTATGGCCGCAGCCAGATTTTCGAGGACGTGATCGACCGTCTGAACGTGGCGATTACGCAGCTGGGTAAAGATCAGCAGCCCGAAGTACTGCGTTTTCCGCCCGCGATGCGCCGCACCGACTTCGAGGATAGCGAGTACCTGAAGAGTTTTCCGAATCTCGCGGGCACCATTCATTCGTTCTGCGGCAACGACATGGGCCACCACCGTCTGCTGCGCGCGCTCGACGATGCGATGGCCGACAGCGAAGACGATCGCGGCGACGCATGGCTCGCGCAACAGAAACCGACGCGCGTCGTGCTGACGCCGGCCGCCTGCTATCCGATCTATCCGGTGATGGCGCGGCGCGGCCCCCTGCCCGCCGGCGGCCGCACGGTCGACGTGCTGTCGTACTGCTTTCGCCATGAGCCATCGCTCGATCCGGGCCGCATGCAGATGTTCCGCCAACGCGAATACGTGCGCCTCGGCAGTCCCGAGCAGGTGATGGCGTTCCGCCAGATGTGGATCGAGCGCGGCTCGCTGCTCGTGAAGCTGCTGCGCTTGCCGGTCGAAGTCGATCTCGCGAATGATCCGTTCTTCGGCCGCGGCGGCAAGATCGTCGCCGATAGCCAGCGCTCGCAGGCGCTCAAGTTCGAGTTGCTGATCCCGGTCGCCGACCCGCGCGGCAAGACGGCCTGCCTGTCGTTCAACTATCACATGGACCACTTCGGCGCGATCTGGAAGATCGCCTGCCACGACGGTGCGACTGCGCATACGGGCTGTGTGGGCTTCGGCATGGAACGCATCACCCTCGCGCTGTTCCGTCATCATGGGCTCGACGTCAACACGTGGCCCGACGAAGTGCGCGCGCTGCTGTGGGGCGATACCGAAACCCGCGTCGCGCATGCGCTGCAGGCGGCGCCGTCGACGCCAACGTCAAGCGTCGCCACGGAGCGCGCATGAAGCCATCGCCGAGTCCGGCGCTTGACGGCGCGGCGCCCCGTGGCGACACGCCGTGGCGCGAACACGTCGCGCACGCGCTGCATCAGGGCGAGCGCGTGTGGCAGGAGACCAACTGCTATGTCGATCTATGGATCGAGCTGCTGCACGGCTTCGGGCTCGATCCGCGCGCGGCGCTCGCGTTTACGGTCACACAGGATTTCGAAGGCGATCAGTTCACGTTCTTCAAGTTTCCACTCGACGATCTCGGACGCCTGTACGGCATCCAGGTGCAGGAGCTCGCGATCTACGACTCGCTCGAACAACGCGTGCTCGCGCAGACACTGCGCGGACATACCGTGCTCGTCGAGGTGGACGGCTACTACCTGCCCGATACGCGCGCGACCTCGTATCGCAGTGAGCATCCGAAGACCACGATCGGCATCGACTTCGTCGACACCGCCGCGCGTCGCCTCGGCTATTTCCACAACACCAGCTATCACCGGCTCGAGGGCGACGACTACGACGGCGTGTTTCGCAAGCTGCCGCATTTCACCGCGCAAGCCGATCTGCTGTTTCCCTACGTCGAGTTCGCCAAGCAGGCGCGCCCCGCGCTTGAAGGCAGCGCGCTCGCGCAGGCGTCGGCGGACTTGCTGTGCGCGCATCTGGAACGGCGCCCGTTGACCAATCCGATATCGCAATGGCGTGCCGCGTTTCCCACGCATCTCGACATGCTGTTCGATCGCGACGAGGCGTACTTCCACCTGTACTCGTTCAATCTGATGCGGCAGCTCGGCGCGAACTTCGAGTTTCTGTCGAAGTATCTGCAGTGGCTGTTCGCACAAGGCTTCGAGATTCCGCCGACGATACCGGCCGCCGCGCAACGCATCGCGTCGGAGTCGATGGTGATGCAATTCCGGCTGATTCGCGCGCTCGCGCGCGGCCGTCGCGATAGCTGCGAAGACTGCTTCGACGTGCTCGAAAGCGCTTATGAAAAAACGCTGCCGCCGCTGGCCGCTCTGGTGCGCTAAGCGTTGATGCGTTGATGCGCGCGCCTGGTGCCGCGCAGCTTTTCCGGGGAATTGACCGTGGATGTATCGACACTCGATCCGGCGGCTGACGAGGGCGGCGCCGGCCGGCCGCGCGCGGCCGGAGCGCTCGCGCCGGCGCACGAGGCTAGCACTGCGCCTACTGCGCCCACCGCGCCCGCGCTATGGCCACAACGGCTCGACACCGGCTGGGCATGTCTGAGCACGCCACCGCACGCGTACGAGTCGCCGGCCGATCTGCCCGCCCAAGGCTGGCTCGCCGCACCCGTACCCGGCACCGTCGCGAGTGCGCGGCGCGCAGCGGGTCTGCTCGATGTCGATCACCCGCCACAACTCGCGTTCGACGATCACTGGTATCGCGTCACACTGATCGGCGAGGGGTCGCGCCGTTTGCGTTTTCATGGACTCGCGACGCTCGCGCAAGTGTGGCTCGACGATGTGAAGCGGCTCGATTCCGAATCGATGTTCATCGCACACGATCTGGATATCGAACTGAATGGACGCGCAACGCTCGTGCTGTGCTTTCGCTCCCTTACCCCAGCGTTGACCGCTAAACGCCCGCGCGCACGCTGGCGACCGCGGCTCGTGTCGCCGCCGACGCTTCGCAATGTGCGCACCACGCTGCTCGGTCATATGCCCGGCTGGTGTCCGACGATTCAGGCGGTCGGTCCATGGCGTCCGATCGAGATGCTTGGCGACGCGCCGCACGCCTTCGACACGATTGATCTGACCAGCCGGCTCGAGCGCGACGACGGGGTTGTTTCGTTGACGTTACGTTTCGTCCACCCCCATGACCCCACCATCTGCCGCGCGACACTTTCTTGCGGCGATCATGTTTCGTCTTTGCAATGGCGCGATGCATACACACTCACGGGCAACGTTCGCGTGCGCGACGCGAAACGCTGGTGGCCGCATACGCACGGAGAGCCCACTTTATATCCTGTGACGTTGCAGCTCGCCGACAGCAAGGTGATGTCTCATTCTCTTGGCTCGATCGGCTTTCGTCGGATCGAAGTGGACCGCGGCGCCGACGGCGGGGACTTCGCGTTGCGCGTGAATGAAGTGCCCGTGTTCTGCCGCGGCGCGTGCTGGACGAGCGCCGATCTCGTCACGCTCGCCGGCACCGAGGCGCAATTGCGCCATACGTTCGAGCTCGCGCGCGCCGCTGGCATGAACATGCTGCGCGTGGGCGGCACGACGCTCTATGAGTCCGATCTGTTTTATGCACTCGCCGACGAGTACGGCCTGCTGATCTGGCAGGACTTCGCGTTGGCGAACTTCGACTACCCGAACGATGCCGCGTTCAGCGCACTGATCGAACGAGAAGCGAGCCAGTTCCTGACTCGCACACGTCGCTTCGCGTCGCTCGCGGTGCTGTGCGGCGGCAGCGAGGTCGATCAGCAGGCGGCCATGTTCGGACTGCCCGTGGCGCGGCGCGCGCATCCGTTGTTTACCGAGCTGTTGCCTGCGCTCGTCGCGCGCGAACGCGCTGACGTCCCCTATGTCAGCAACTCGCCGTCTGGCGGACCATGGCCGTTTTCGACTAACGAGGGCATCACGCATTACTACGGAGTGGGCGCGTATCAGCGCCCGCTCGCCGACGTGCGCGGTGCCCAGGTCCGCTTCGCCGCCGAATGTCTGGCGTTTGCCAACGTTCCCGACGAGGCGACGCTGCATGAGGCGCTCGGCACGATTCATCGGCACGATCCGCGCTGGAAAGCCGCCGTGCCGCGTGATGCCGGCGCGGGCTGGGATTTCGACGACGTGCGCGATTTCTATCTGCAGTCGCTCTACGGCGTCGAGCCGGCGCGCTTGCGCTATGAAGACGCGGCGCGTTATCTGGATCTGTCGCGCGCGGTGGTCGCCGAGCTGATCGGCGACGTGTTCGCCGAATGGCGGCGCGCGGGTTCTCCGTGCCGTGGCGGTCTCGTCTGGCAGTTGCAGGATCTGCGAGCGGGCGCGGGCTGGGGCGTAATCGATGCGACAGGACGGCCCAAAAGCGCGCTACACGGCTTCGCGCAGACGCTGCAGTCCCTGCAGGTCACGCTCACCGACGAAGGCCTGAACGGCCTCGACATTCACCTGATCAACGAGCATGCGCAAACGTTTAGCGGCGAACTCGAACTGGTCTGTCTGCGCGACGGCAGCATAAAGGTCGCCTCAGCGCGCCACGCGCTGACGCTTGCCCCGCGCAGCCTGCGACGCATCAGCGCGGCCGCGTATCTCGGCCAGTTCTTCGATTTCACGCATGCGTACCGCTTCGGCCCGCGCGCGCACGATGTCACGATTGCAACGCTCTACGATGCCGCGAGCGGCGAGATCGTGTCTGAAGCGTTTCATCTGCCCGAGCGTAGCGTGCACGCGCGTGATGACATCGGTATGACCGTCGAGCTCGAACGTAGCGGCGACGGCAACGGCTGGCATCTCGCGATCGAAACGAAGCGCTTTGCGCGCTTCGTTCATATTATCGATCCGTACTACCGCGCGGCGCGCGACTGGTTCCATCTCGCGCCGAACCGGCGCACCATCGTGCCGTTGCTTGCGCTCGACCCATTGCTGCCGACCGCGTTCGCCGCGTCGCCGCAGGAAGTCGTTGCAACTGCATCGAACGCAGTCTTTAAAGTTGATGAAACATGCGCGGCACCCCGGGGGGAAGTCCGCGCGATCAATGCGCTATCCGCCATCTTCTACGGCTAGTGGTCATTCCGAACTAGTCACATGCCCGCGAAGCGCGCCAAAGCTCGCTTCGCACGTTTCGAACTGTCTGCTGTGCGCGCTCACTGTTGGCTGGAGCGCGACTGTTGCCACGTCTGCGGGGCCTTGCGTGCGGCAGCATACGCATTGCATTTAACACTTCTGAATCATTTCGGGCACTGCGCGCGGAGCGCTTCAAAACGTGCATGCGGCGCCAGGTTCAAATCTGCGACAGCTTCGACAGCCACCCTGTTTTGGGCCGTGAGGCCTGTGATATCAAGGGATGCGCCGAAACCCGAAGCTTTCATTGGATGCACTCCCGATCTGGCGGCAGTGTGCAGAACTGAAACAAAAAACCGCTTTTCTCCTCGCGATGCGTCGAGGGGTTCTTCGCTGCGCCGCATCAGCGCACGTTCTCAGTATCGTTGGCATGGTCCTCGCTATTACCTTTGCGCAACAGAGCGCCACCGCACACGAGCAACGACAGAGGCGGCGGCAGACAGGCCTAAACGGGGCCGATGCTGTTCATCCTAGCTGCTAGCCAGCCCCGAGGATGCGGACATCGGATCAAAGAAACGGAGAGCGTCACGCGACGCGCGACTCTCTCATCGAGGACCGATCATGTTGACACTTCAATCCGATCTGCACGGTAACCATCTGCTGGGCGCATTGCCGTCGCACGAATGGCAAGCGCTAGCTCCGCACCTCGAACTGGTTCATCTGCGCACCGAGCAGCTGTTGTGCGATTCGGGTCAACGGATCCATCACGTGTACTTCCCCACCACCGCGATCATCTCGATGCTCTCGACGATGGAAGACGGCAGTTCGGTCGAGATCGCCGCGGTCGGCCGCGAAGGCATGACCGGCGTGCCGGTCCTCACGGGCGGCGAGACCATGCCTAACCGCGTGCAAGTGCAATGCGCGGGCTTCGCCTACCGGATGAGCGCGCAGGCGCTCAAGCAACAGTTCGCGCGTTCCGACTTTCTGCGCCGCCTGATGCTGCTGTACATGCACGCTCTTCTGACCCAGGTCGCGCAGACCGCCGCGTGCAATCGCCATCACGCACTGAACAAGCAACTGTGCCGCTGGCTGCTGATCGAAGTGGACCGCGTGGCATCGAACGACCTGACCGTCACGCAGCAACTGATCGCCGACATGCTCGGTGTGCGCCGCGAAGGCATCACCGAAGCGGCCGGCAAGCTGCACGACGAAGGTCTGATTCATCATAGCCGCGGTCATATCAAGGTGCTCGACCGCAAGGGCCTCGAAGCCCGCGCGTGCGAATGCTACGGCCTCGTGAAGCGCGAATTCGATCGTCTGCTGCCGCGGCTGCGCCAGGCCGAGACCGTTGAATAAGCGGCACGCCGCTCGATGACCGGGATCGATTTGCCTATGTTCAGGATGACCGCTCGATGCCTCGACGCGCTCTTCGTGATTGTGGGCGGCATGCTCGCCCACTGGATGCGCTTCTCCACGCCAATCGCGTTAGCCGATACCGAGCGCCTTTTGATCGCGTTCAACTGTGTGCTGGTTCTGTTGCTGTTTCCGGGCTTTGGCGTCTATGAGACCTGGCGCGGCAAGGCGCTCGCGCCGGTGCTCGCGAGAATCGCCGCCGCGTGGCTCATGGTGGTCGCCACCGCGCTCGTGCTCGCGTTCACGCTGCATCGGACGGATGCGGTGTCGCGCCTGTGGTTCGGTTACTCGACACTGATCTCCGGCGCGCTCATCATCGCGACCCGCTGCATCATGCACGTGGTGCTACGCTTCATGCGCCGCCGCGGCATGAACGCGCGCACCGTCGCGATCGTCGGCGCACCGGGCTTTGCGCGCACGCTGCTCGCACACCTCGAGCATGCGCCGCAAGCGGGCTTCAAACCGGTGTGCGTGTTCGATACCAGCGTGGAAGGCCACGACGCATATGGCGCGCGTCTGACCCGGCTACCCGTGCTGACCGATCTGAAGGCGTTCGCGACGAAGGTGCGCGATGAACGCGTGAACGAAGTGTGGCTCGCGTTGCCGCTCTCCGAGGAACGCACGATCTACCGCTTCACGCGCACCTTCAGACACGACTTCGTCAATCTGCGCTTCATTCCCGATGTACGCAGTCTGTCGCTGTTCAATCATGCGATCGCCGATGTTGTCGGTTTGCCGACGCTGAATTTGAGCGCGACGCCGTTCTCGCCGCCGCAGATGTGGCCCAAGCTGATGTTCGACCGCGTGTTCGCCGCGCTCGCGCTGTTCGCGCTCGCGCCGGTTTTCGTCGCGCTCGCGATCGGCATCAAGCTCACCTCGCCGGGACCGGTGTTTTTCCGGCAAATCCGCAAGGGCGTCGACGGCCGGCCGTTCGGCATCTACAAATTCCGCTCGATGACCGTGCACCAGGAAGAGCACGGCCAGATCACGCAGGCGACCCGCAACGACTCGCGCGTGACGAAGCTCGGCAGCTTCATGCGCCGCACGAGTCTCGACGAACTGCCGCAGTTTCTGAACGTGCTGCTCGGTCAGATGTCGGTGGTGGGTCCGCGTCCGCATGCGGTCGAACACGACGATCTGTACAAGGACCAGGTGCGCGGCTACATGCACCGTTATCGCATCAAGCCCGGCATCACCGGCTGGGCGCAGGTCAATGGCTATCGCGGCGCCACCACCAAGGTCGAAAAGATGGAAGCGCGCGTGAAGTTCGATCTCTTCTATATCCAGAACTGGTCGTTCTGGTTCGACATGAAGATTGTCTTCATCACCATTTTCAAGGGCTTTGTCGGCCGCAACGCGTTCTGACTATGCGCGGGCAATCGCATCGGCGCGTGCCGGTGATCGCGCCGGCTCTGCGGCGCACCGCCGATCTCGCTTGCTACGTCGCTGCGAATAGAAACGCCAACCGCGGCGGCCCGATCGACAGCAGCCGTCGTTGACGCACCATGAGCAGCCGCTGCGGAGCACGTCGTGCATGGATCCGCCGCGCGACACCCGCCTTTACAGAAACGCGCTGACGTCGGTCTGAAACCGCACCGCGAGCGCCTTGGCGACCTTCTTGCTGATCGCGCGGCGCCCCGCGAGAATATCGCTGACCACGGTCGGCGACGCGATGCCGGCCAGATCCTTCTGCTTGAGCCCATGGGTGATCAGCAGATGGCGCAGCACCTCGCGGGGCTCCGCTTTTGGAATCGTCAGATGGCGCGCTTGCCAGTGACCGACGAGTTCCGTCACGATCGCGTGCAGATCGGCGAGCGGATCGCTGTCGTTGCCACTTAGATGATCGGACAGCGAGTTCGCGACGCGCACCATCTGGTGATAGTCCTCCTCGGTGCGAATCGGTGTGATCGGCAACTGGCTCTTCAGCGCAGCCCACGTTGCGGAGATGTCGGGAAAGGGTCCCGGAAGGCGATCGGCATTCATGTGTTTAAATTCGTCCTCGTCCAAAAGCCGTCCGCGCGTTAATCGATGACGCGCGAATGACGACTGCCTGTTGTAGTGAATCGCCGTGGCACGCCGGGCTACCTTCACGGCGAACTGCGCAGTGAGGTCATTCGGCGGTCACGATAGCGAACGTCTGCTTCAGGTCGTTATGGCCACGCGAGGCATGCCGCGCCAGCGAATATCTCGCCCGTAGCGCGTGGCGCGCACCCCGATCTCGTTTTTTGAAGTCCAATCCTGCTTGCTTGACACTGGCCCGCCACAGCGGGCCTTGCACGCGCGGCGCATCTCGCGCGGTACGCGATACGCGCTGCCGATACAAAGCGCGAAGCGGACGCGCCCACACCAATAGCCGCCCGGACACATGTTGGTCAGAACGGCTCGTTACTGCCCGTTGCGAAGTCACTGCATGACGACGAAAACCTGTTGCTCTCCTATCGAAAACCCCACGAGGCGAGAACAGCGAAAGACGCTCACCTCAATGCCCTCTTCCTGCTGTTGGGCGCGGTGTCGCTGGCGATGCGGAGTTCCCGCGTCGCGAGATCGGGCTCCGCCCACGCCACCTGCTCGCCGGGCTCCAGCGCCGGCAGACCCTGTGCGCCCGCCGCGATCGTGCGCGTGACCTCGGCCATGAACGCGCGCCGGAACACCGGAGCCGAAAACCGCTCGGCGTTCGCGCGACAGGCCGCTGGCGTGATGTACGCGCTCAGCCGCTCGAAGCGGTCGATCGCGTCGAGTATCGACACCGCCGTCTGGCGCGCGAAAAAAACCCCGGTCGGATGCGGGTCGCCGACCGGCACCACCGCTTCGAGCGCCCCGCCCTTACCGAACGCAATGACCGGCGTGCCGCAGGCCTGCGCCTGGAGCGGCACGATGCCGAAATCTTCGTCGGCGGCGCACACGAAAGCTCGCGCGCGCGCCAGATAATCCTTAAGTACGCCGAACGGCTGATTGCCGAGAATCGTCACGTTCGGTCCGGCGCTCGCGCGAAGCGACGCCATCTGCGGCCCGTCGCCGATCACGATCAGCTTGCGCTGCGGCGTCGCGTTGAACGTCTCGATGATCAGATCGATGCGTTTGCGCGGCACCATGCGCGACACCGTCAGATAGAAATCGTCTTTCTCGGTGCGCAGTTCGAATTCGTCCACATCGACCGGCGGCGGAATCACCGCGGCATCGCGCCGATAGGTTTTCATCATGCGCCGCGCGACCGATTGCGAATTCGCGATCAGACGATCCACACTGTTCGTGGACTGCGCATCCCAGCCGCGCAGATAATGCAGCAACACGCGCGCCGCCCACGACTTCGGCCCGCGCAACAGATTCGCGTCGCGCAGATATTGATGCTGCAGATCCCACGCATACCGCATCAGCGAATGCACGTAACTGATGTGCGTCTGGTCGGGACCGACCAGCACGCCCTTCGCGACCGCGCAAGAACTCGTTATGACCAGGTGGTAGCTCGACAGATCGAACCGTTCGACGGCGAGCGGCATCAAGGGCAAATAGGCGCGATAACGAGTGCGCGCAAACGGCAGACGTTGAATGAACGAGGTGGTGACCGGCTTGCCGGCAAGCGGCGCGCGATCTTCGAGGAAATCGACGACGCTGAAAACGTCGGCGTCGGGAAAGCACTCGATGATCTGCTCGAGCACTTTCTCGGCGCCGCCGGGAGCGACCAGCCAATCGTGCACGATCGCCACTTTCATGTTCTGTCCTATCTGTCGCAAAACGCCATTTGGCCTCAGGGAAGAGTGTATGTGCCGCGCTCCCGGCTGTGCGTGCGCGTGCCCACATTCGACATGCGACAGTACCGGAGTCGTCGTTCAGACAGTTCGTTTGCGCCCGCGAAATGACGGCTTCATTCGTGCGCTTTCGTATGCGTAGTACGCCGGAGGCATCACTTCACGGGTGCGCCTGGATGCGGGTAGCGCGGGCGTCGGAGATCGCTTTGCGCGAGCGCAATAAAAAACGCGTGTGAGCCGTTGGAACAGCTCACACGCGTCAGAGCGAACGGAAACGCAATCCGCTTAATTCTGGCCGTACGTGATGGTTTGCACGCCGGAGTCCGTGCCGAGCAGACACAGATTCGCGCCGCGGCCCGCGAACAGGCCCACCGTGACGACGCCGGGCCATGCGTTGAGATGCGCCTCGAGCGTGCGCGGGTCGCCGATGCTCAAGCCCTTTACGTCGATGATCTCGTTGCCGTTGTCGGTGATGAACGGCACGCCCTCTTTGGTCACGCGCACGACGGGCACGCCGCCGAGCGCCGTCACGCGGCGGCCGATCGCGGTGCGCGCCATCGGCACGATTTCGATCGGCAGCGGGAACTTGCCGAGCGTGTCGACGACCTTGCTCGCGTCCGCGATGCAGACGAATACGTCCGACACCGACGCGACGATCTTCTCGCGCGTGAGCGCGCCGCCGCCGCCCTTGATCATCGCGCCACTGCAATCGATTTCGTCGGCGCCATCGACGTACACGGGCAGCGCGTCGATCTCGTTCAGGTCGAGCACCTTGAAGCCGTGCGATTGCAGACGCGCGGTGGTGGCGAGCGAACTCGACACGGCGCCGCGATAGCGGGCTCGGGTGGCCGCCAGCGCGTCGATGAAGCAGTTCGCGGTGGAGCCCGTGCCGACGCCGATCACCGAGCCTTGCGGTACGTTGGCGTTGACGTAATCGGCGGCGGCCTGGCCGACCAGTTGCTTGAGTTCGTCTTGAGTCATGGGAGAGGCGGCGGAAGCGTGAAAAACCGATAGTTTACCGGAGCGGCGCTGGGAAGGCTCGGTTGGCGCGGCGTTTGCCGGGCACCTGTGCACACATTGAGTCGCAGGAATCAAAAAGCGCCCGGAACCATCACCGCGTTCCGGGCGCCCACCATCGACCAACGACAAAAGCGACAAAGAACTACTTCTTCACCGCCCTTTGCCGCACAGCCTCGAACAAACACACCCCGCTCGCCACGGACACATTCAAACTCTCCACCGTCCCCGCCATCGGAATGGTCATCACGACGTCGCACGTTTCACGCGTCAGACGCCGCATGCCCTCGCCTTCGGCGCCCATCACGAGCGCCACCGGCCCGTCGAGCTCCGTTTCGTAGACGCTCTTGTCCGCGTCGCCGGCCGTGCCGACCACCCACACGCCCGCATCCTTGAGCTCGCGCAGCGCGCGCGCCAGATTCGTGACCGTGATGTACGGCACCGTGTCGGCCGCGCCGCTCGCGACCTTCGCGGCGGTCGCGTTCAGCCCCACCGCGCGATCGCGCGGCGCGATCACAGCGTGCGCGCCGGCCGCGTCGGCGACGCGCAGGCAGGCGCCGAGATTGTGCGGATCCGTCACACCATCGAGCACGAGGATCAGCGGCGAGCCGCTGATGCCGTCGAGCAGTTCGGCCAGATTCTGCGCGAGCGGCAGATCGCCCGCGCGCGCGACCACGCCCTGATGGCGTTCGGTGCGCGCGAGGCCCCACAGACGCGTTTCGTCGGCAGCGATCAGCCGTACGCCGGCGTCCTTCGCGGCATGCAGGAATTCGGTCATACGACGGTCCTTGCGTGTCGCGTCGTAATAGACCTCCTCGACCGTCGACGCATCGTGTCGAATACGCGCGGTCACTGCGTGGAAACCGTATAAAACCTTATGACGTGCCATGACTGAACAACCTGTGATTGGGCGCGCATTCAACGCGCGCCACTGTGATGAATATGAAACCAAAAGGCAGACCGCGCGCAGCCGGCACGCGTTCGCGTGCCCGCTGCGCGCGGTCCTGACACCGTGAAATCTCAGCGCTTCTTGCGTGGCTGCTTCGACGCCGGCCTGGTCGCGACACCGTGCTTGTTGCCCGCGCCACGCGCCGCGCGCGCCTCCTTGACGGCCACGCTCTGCGCGGGCGCGGCCTTGTTGCGCCGCGGACCCGGCACCGACGCGCCGCTTTCCGCCGACGGCAACGCGCGCAGCCGCGGGCCCGCGCCTTCGCCCTTGTCCGCCGCGATGCCGCGTGCCGCAGGCGGCTTGATCGGGGTATCGCGCACGAGTCGGAAGTCGATCTTGCGCGCGTCGAGATCGACGCGGCTCACCTGCACCCGCACGCGATCCGACAGCCGATAGCGAATGCCGGTGCGCTCGCCGCGCAGCTCGTTCTTGATTTCGTCGTACTGGAAGTAGTCGGAGCCGAGCTCGGTCACATGCACGAGACCTTCGATGAACAGCGAATCGAGCTGCACGAAGATGCCGAACGACGTGACGCCGTTGACCCTGCCGCCGTACTCTTCGCCAAGCTTGTCGCGCATGAAATAACACTTGAGCCATGCTTCGACGTCGCGCGACGCTTCGTCCGCGCGGCGCTCGTTCGCCGAGCAGTGCAGCCCGAGCTCTTCCCAGATCGCCACGTTGTTGGCGCGCGCGCGGGCGCCACGCTTTTCCTCGTCGGCCTGCTGCATCGCGCGGGCGCGCGGCGACAGCGCGGTATTGAGCTCGACGCCATGCGACGGCTGCGGCTGATACTTGCGACCCTGCAGAATCGCGTAGATCGCACGATGCGTGAGCAGATCGGGATAACGGCGAATCGGGCTCGTGAAGTGCGCGTAGGCCTCGTAGGCAAGACCGAAGTGGCCGATGTTGTCGGGGCTGTAGACCGCCTGCTGCATCGAGCGCAGCAGCATCGTCTGCAGCATCGAGGCGTCGGGCCGGTCGCGGATCTGTGCCATCAGCGCAGCGTAGTCGCTCGCGTGCGGCGAGTCGCCGCCGCCGAGCGTCAGGCCCATGCCGCGAAGGAAGGTGCGCAGGTTCTCGAGCTTTTCCGCGCTTGGGCCCGCGTGCACGCGGAACAGGCCTGGATGCTTGTTGCGCTTGAGGAAATCCGCCGCGCACACGTTCGCGGCCAGCATGCATTCCTCGATCAACTTGTGCGCGTCGTTGCGCGTGCGCGGCACGATCTGCTCGATCTTGCCCTGCGCGTTGCAGACGATGTACGTCTCCGTCGTATCGAAGTCGATCGCGCCGCGCTTCTGGCGCGCGGCGAATAGCGCCTTGTAGACGCCATACAGATTCTGCAGTTGCGGCAGCAACGCGGCACGGCGAATCGCTTCCGGGCCCTTGGTGTTCGTCAGCACCGCGGCGACTTCGGTGTAGGTGAGCCGCGCGGCCGAATGCATGACGCCCGGATAGAACTGATACGCCTTCACGTCGCCGCGCGCGGTGACGATCACGTCGCACACGAGCACGCAGCGGTCGACTTGCGGATTGAGCGAGCACAGTCCGTTCGACAGCTTCTCCGGCAGCATCGGGATCACGCGGCGCGGGAAATAGACCGACGTGCTGCGCTCGATGGCGTCGGTATCGAGCCCGCTTTGCGGATGCACGTAATGCGACACGTCCGCGATCGCGACGATCAGACGAAAGCCGTCGCCGCGGCCGACCTTCACGGGCTCGCAATAGACCGCGTCGTCGAAGTCGCGCGCGTCCTCGCCGTCGATCGTGACGAGCGGCACGTCGCGCAGATCGACGCGATGGCGGATGTCGGCCGGACGCACTTCGTCGGGCAGCTTGGCCGCTTCGCCGAGCGCGGCCTCGCTGAATTCGTGCGGCACGCCGTACTTGCGCACCGCAATTTCGATTTCCATGCCGGGGTCATCGATATCGCCGAGCACTTCGACCACGCGGCCAAGCGGCTGCGAATGCCGGCTCGGGAAATCGGTCAGCTCGACCACCACGACCTGGCCGACCTTCGCCTTGCGGGTGTTCTGCGTGATCAGGATGTCGTGGCCGATGCGCTTGTCTTCGGGCGCGACGATCAGCGCGCCGTTTTCATTGAGCAAACGGCCGATCACACGCTTGTTCGCGCGGTCCGTGACCTCGACGATGTGCCCTTCCGGCCGCCCGCGCCGGTCATAGCCGACGATGCGCGCGAGCACGCGGTCGTTGTGCATGACCTTCTGCATTTCGCCATTGGGCAGGAACAGGTCGTCCTGGCCGTCGTCGCGAATCAGGAAGCCGTAGCCGTCGCGATGCCCCTGCACGCGGCCGGCGACGAAGTTCGACGGATGCGTCAATTGATAGAGATTGCGCTGATCGAGCCGGATCTGGCCGTCGCGCTCCATCGCGCCGAGACGCTTGAAAAATCCTTCGCGCTCCTGGCGCTTGATCGACAGCGCTTCGGCGATGTCGTTCGCGGCAAGCGGCGTTTCACTCGTGCGCAGCACGCCGAGGATTTCTTCGCGGCTTGGAATCGGATACGGAAATTTGCTCAAGGGCTTGTCGATGATTTTTTCTCGTTGCATGGACGTCGGTCGGCGATGGGGCCCGGCCTGGAAGGCGTTTGCGTAATGCGCACAGTCGCGCCTGGCTGCATCTGCAGGGCGGCTGCGCTGCCTCGGTCATTGCACCTGCCTGCTTTCTGCTCTACCGCGATTTGCACCGGAAATTGCCGGCGTCCGTGGGACACCGAATGTGCAATGTGCCGATGGAGTACTGCGAGGCATTCTAACACCCGCGCCCCATGCGCCAAGCGGGCTTGCGGCGGTGGTTCGGACACGTGGCGGACCGGCTCGCCGCAAGGTTCGATCGCGATTGGCGAATCGCTTGACAGGTCAAAACCGGTCGCTATAATGGCGGTCTTTGCTGTTCATCACCTGCCCAGGTGGCGAAATTGGTAGACGCACTAGGTTCAGGTCCTAGCGGTGGCAACACTGTGGAGGTTCGAGTCCTCTCTTGGGCACCAGATTCGAAAAAGTAGAGCCGCCTTCTGGCGGCTCTACTTTTTGTTAGAGCTTGGCAGTCGAGAGCGTTGTTTGCGTCTCAATTGCCCGGTGAGCAGGACGGTGGCTCGGTAGCGATTGGATCACTTCGCTGCGCGTTCACCGGGCGGATGAGACAGGTTTGTCCGAAGCAGAAATTGACAAACTTAATCATCTTGCTAAAATAGCTGTCTAGCTTTAAGACGTGCCCAGGTGGCGGAATTGGTAGACGCACTAGGTTCAGGTCCTAGCGGTGGCAACACCGTGGAGGTTCGAGTCCTCTCCTGGGCACCATCAGATGGTCCGGCGTAAGCCGAAGTAGTTCGAGAAACCCCGTAAGATCAAAGACTTACGGGGTTTTTGTTGCCTTCAGATTCCGTACATTCCACTGACGTCGATCCTTTTTGCGCATACTGTTGCGCATACCGGATCTTGGGCTATTGCCATGCCCAGACGAGCCGAACCGAAGTCGGAGTTGGCGTTCGCGGAGCCAAGGTACGACAACGCCCTACCTTCTTGCCGAAGGCGCATTCCACCTCGTCGCCGACAATTAGCTCGCCTTCAAACGGAAGGAGTGAGCCGGCGAGATTTACCGTAAAGCCGAATTCGCGGTCGGGCAGTATTTTCTGCGGCCACTTCGCGACAAGCCAGTTTCGACGCTCGCGACATCGGAGGTCAAACCGGTGCTAGAAGGAATAGCGATTCATGCGCCCAACCTGGCAACCAAGGCACGGCAATATGTAGGCGGTATCGTCACCTACGCGATCTACCATGACCTGAGGGAAGACGGCGTTCCCTTGTCGCTACGCGGCGTCATCCCGCGACACAAGAAAGGACACATCCCCGGCGACCACGAAGCCCGCCGAGATTGTCCCGCTAGTCCAAGCCATCAATGCATATCAGTCGCCAATCACGAGGGCCGGTCTGAAGCTGACCATGTTCACTGGCTTACGCCCCGGGGTAGTGGCCACTGCACCTTGGGACGAGATCGATCTTGACGCGGGCGAGTGGCATGTCCCAGCCAGCCGAATGACGATGCGCCACGACCATATCGTGCCGTTACCTCGACAAGCGGTGGCGTTACTTAGGAACTTGCGGCCGCTGACGGGCCGCGGACATGATGTGTTTGCGTCGCCCGCCCGTCAGAAGACGCCGCATTTGCACCAAGACGCGTTAAGCAAGGCTCTACGCGACATGAGATTTCAAGGAATGCATGCCGCAGATGGGATTCCCGCGGCATGCTACGAACGGTTGGCAGGGAGCGGCTCGGCATCGACATCGATGTTCTCGAAGCGCAACTCGCTCACGCGAAACGAGGTGACGTACAGAAGGCCTCCGACAGAACAACGTTCGACGACGACCGTCTCCTACTCACGTACGCCAGGTCCGACAATGCATATGTTTGCGGCCCAACATCCGACACGTGCCGTGCACGACCTATAAAAGGACGCCGCGCCGATCATTCGATTTGTCGCACCGTCGCGACGAAGCCCATGCATCGTTGGCCAATACAATGGCCCCCGCCAACGCCGCACCATGCGCAAATGCTGAAGTCTGAATCTCGGGCGAATATGGCACGGCGGTGCGCAATCGCGTGCCGATGTGCACGGCGACTCTTGCTACACGCGACATTCCGCCGCCCAGTACGATCCGCGACGGATCGAGCAGAAGCACCATATTTGCGACATGGGTGCCCAGACATTCAAGCGCGTCGGCGAGGAGCGCCTCGACTGTCGGATCGGACAAACTGAGGTCGAATGCTTCGCGCGCAGTGATCGGGCGGCCAAGTAACGCACTTGCCCGATCGCTGATCGCACGCCCCGATACAAATTCCTCGAGCGGTGCGCGGCCGTGCGCAAAACCGGCTTCTCCGGGTACACCGCATAGCTGATAACCGATTTCTCCTGACGCGCCATGTGCGCCGCGCAGCACCTTTCCGTGAATAACGACGGCGGCGGCCAGTCCGGTTCCCAAATTCAAATACAGCCCACAGTCAACACCGACGAGTGCACCGAGCCGCGCCTCGGCTAAGGCTGCGGCCTTTACATCGGTTTCGACCGCGATGCATTCGACCTCAAACCCTTCCCGCAGCATGTCCGCAAGCGCAAGCGTATCCCATCCGGGGTTATTCGGAGCAAGGCAGATACCGTCCGCTTCGACGATGCCTGGCGTTACCGCGGCCACTGCGCGCAGCGGCACGCCGAGATTTGTGTCGATCCGCAAGATCAGTGTCCGCGCAGCCTCAAACATGCGTCGCATAACCGACTGGGCGCCGTCTTGGGCGAACGTCGGGATTTCGGCTTCGTAGAGACGTTGTCCTGATAAGGTGGTCGTCGCCATCGCAATCTTCGTTCCACCGAAATCGATTGCGAGGATGAATCCTTCTTCAATTTCGATGGGACGGTTCTTCACGGTCTTAAGGTTCATGAGATTTCACGTATCGGATGTGATCGTTCATTTCTGGCATATTGCAGCGAACGATAGATGACTCGCGCTACGAATCGAGCTACTGCTAAAGGTCCTGGACGTATCCGGCAACACGCACCCGAGGCTAAGCATTAGCCGGGGCCTCAACGAGACCAACCGTCGTCAGCGTCGATGTCGCCGCAGTCTTGGAGCGCATGAACAGCCATACTTTCATGGCATCCGTGCCTTCAGCTTTCATGCATCGGACCTCGCGCACAATTGCACCGGATGCCCATGCTTCAGTGCGGCTTCGCGCGCAGCTGAACCTGATTTCGCATCCGTGAGTTTCAGTGACTTTCTTAAGATGGCGTGGCACGTCGGGATTGCGTCCGCGCGCGTCGGCAAGAGCAGCCGCCATCACGTAAAAGGACAGGAGCGCGGCGATCGGATCGAGCGACGCGTGAGCGGCGATCGGATCGAGCGACGCGTGAGCGGCGGTCCGAGCTTCCACGAGCGACGGTCAGCGCGACAAGGCGCGGCTGCTGCGCGAGCATCGCCGCGAGTGCCTCGACGCCGGAAGTGTCCGAGTGTTGCGCGGCGACTATTTCAGCGGACGCCAGCGCCTCTTTAAGCATATTCGACAATTACATCTCCTTCGGCGTAAATCGCGGCCAACGCGGTTCACAATCGAAAACGACGATGGTGGGCCGCGCACCGCGCGCGAGACACGCCTGCTGTGTTCGATGCCGACGGCCCACCTGCTGCCAGGCATTTCCGACATGCTGGCTTCCGAGACGGTATTCGCTGCCACACATGCCGGTGCCTCGCGTATTGCCCGTCCCATATGCAGACCCGGCAATGTGCGCGATGTAGAGCTAATCACGCCCCGATGAACGTCCGGATAGATGAAGCCATGCGGGACGTACGGCGCGTCGTCCTTTCGACTGTAGGAGCTTCGAGCAGCAACTTCGACAGGCTCCAACACCGCAAACCCTATCTCCTGGTTGTATTTTCTATAACGCTTGGGAAACCGGCTCTCCTCACCGCAACCAGGCACGCTCCGAACTGGGCACCTCAATTAGAATTTGTGTCGGCCTGCCAAATGCGCTCGACCGCGTGCTCTCCGTTCAATGTCGACATATAGTCCTCGAGAACCCCAAACCCGTCAGGGAAGATGTCTACAAGCTGAGAGCTATAGCATTCGATGGCGCGCCTTTTGCGCTCAAAATCAATCTCCACGAGCCTGGAGGACCGGATACCCCATGCGCTCCTGTCTTTGGCTGCCTGGACATTGTCGGGGTTAATCATCGGATACTTGCCCGTCGCATACGGAATTTCTTCATACAGGGCGACGTCGTATTCGGCGCCGTGCGAAATTTCCCTGAACACTTCGGACGTAATGAAGTGATCGACATGCCGGCCGATTCCCATTGGAGAAAGCACGAGCGTTGGGTTGATTGTGTCCAAGCATCCGATGATCAATTCTTTAAGAGGTCCGTATATCGTTTCCGCGGAGGCAGGAGCCGCCGAATAAACGGATGCCTCGGAAGGATAAAGGCTCTTACCGTTTTCGGTCTGCCTGTAGATGCAATCAAGCAGGTTACCGTGAATATAATTGGCACCGACGACTTCTAACGCAGCAATATCTTCAATTCTGCGGGTTGCATACGGATGCTCGCCGAGGTTCCAGAGCTTATGCATCTTCTTTACTATCTTTGATCTCAGAGCACTGTCATCTCCTTCTGCCGTGAAAACGGTCAACGCTGTAACCACGGCGCCAGCGTCTGTCCAGGATGCAATGCTGCCCCCAAGACTAAGAATCGCGTCGTCCAGGTGAGGGGATAGAACCAAAATCCGATCGTTACGGCCAATAGCTCGCGTCATTCCTGTTTTAGAAAAAATAACCGCACCTTTCCGGATAAGCCAATGCGCTCATCCAAGAACGTCCGATGCGTTTCACGTCTCAGCGTCTTTCCAACGCAATTAACCGATCCTTAAACCGGTCACCGTATCGAACAGATGAACATGCGCCCCCGGTATCCGCAGCGCAACGGTCCGACCAGGAGCAACGTCGACCCGGTGACGGGTCGTCACACACCACGTGCTCCCACCTACCGTGCCGTACAAATGAGTCTCCGCACCAGTCGGCTCCATCATGTCGACTTTCATCGACAATCTCTGATCTTCCAACCTCGCGTCGACATGCTCTGGCCTAACACCGAGCGTGACCTTGCTGCCAATCCTCGTAGAAGCTACATCCTGCGGCACTCCGATAACGTTGTCATCAGCCAACTTCACTCCTACACCGTCGGGTGACGCAACCATAATTCCTTCTGCGAAGTTCATTGCCGGCGAGCCAAGAAAGCTGGCAACAAACAGATTTGCAGGCTGGTCGTAGAGGTCCAATGGACGACCGAATTGCTCGACCCGACCCGCGTTCATTACCACAATCCGGTCGGCCATTGTCATCGCTTCAATCTGATCGTGGGTAACATACACGACCGTACTTTTGAGACGATGATGCAGCGACTTGATCTCTGCGCGCATCTGGACCCGCAATTTTGCATCAAGGTTCGAGAGGGGCTCGTCAAAAAGGAAGAGCGACGGATCTCGAACAACCGCACGGCCCATTGCAACGCGCTGGCGCTGGCCACCGGAAAGCGCGCGCGGCAACCGGTCGAGATAACCGCTTAGATTGAGCATTTTCGCCGCAGCTTCGATGCGAGGTTTGAAGCTGCCTGGTTGCTCCCTTCGAACTCGCGGGCCGAACGCAATGTTTTCGTACACGCTTAGATTTGGGTACAACGCGTAACTTTGAAACACCATCGAGATGTTTCGCTTCTGGGGAGAAAAGTCATTGGCGCGGGTGCCACCAATCATCAGGTCACCATCGCTGATATCTTCCAATCCTGCGATCATTCGCATCAAAGTGGACTTTCCACATCCAGACGGGCCCACAAGCACAATGAACTCTCCATCGTCGATGTTCAGATTGATCCCGTGAACTACCTGCGTGGTGCCATAGCGCTTCTGAATACCATGCAATTGCACTGCTGCCATGATTTCCCTTTCTTCGATTACAGCATGTTTTGTTTGCATCTCTTCCACAGGTCGGTTGCGTAAGCAGGGCCGCGCTGCCGACAACTTGCTTCGCTCCGATCACCGGAGCCGCCGGAAACGCTGGCGGGGAACATGGCAAAGGTAGCTAGCTGCCGTGTCGCGGTTCTCCATGCATTCGCAGTCGGCCTTAGGTCTGACGCTACTTCACAGCGCCCAATGCGAGACCCCTGACAAGATAGCGCTGTAACCAAGCGAAAATGACAGAAACTGGCAACGTGGCGCACAATGTCGCCGCCATGACAAGCTGCCATTCCACAACGTATTTACCGGCAACCATATCGGTGACTTGAACGGTCAGTGTCTTGTTTTCGGCTGACCTAATTAGCGTATAGACGACCGCGAACTCATTCCAGGCGTTAATGAATGTGAAGATGGCCGTGACAACGACGGCGGGCACTGCCAGCGGCAAAAAGACCTTAAAAACCGCCTTGGTTCGACTACAGCCTTCGAGCCACGCCGACTCTTCCAGATCGCGGGGTATCGTCTCAAAGTATGACGAAAGCATCCAGATAGCGAACCCAACATTGAATGCCGCATAGGAGATCACGACTGCGGACTTCGAATCAACAAGATTGCCGCTTCCATATGGAATCATTGCAGCAAGTCGAAACAAACCAACCACCAACAAGATGGGCGAGATCATCTGTGTAACTAGCAGAAATTTCCGATACACGTCCTTACCCCCGAACCGGAAGTGGACCAAAGCGTATGCTGCGGGCAGAGCGACGAACAACGAAAGGGCCATAGACAGCAAACTGATCATCATGCTATTGCGCAGTGCCACCCCGAAGTTTGCCCGGTTCCACATATCGGCGAAGTTGCTCCATTGCCACTGAACCGGCAACCAATGGGCAGGATAGACGAACACCTCATTCGCCGGCTTGAGCGCCGTGAACAGCATGATCGCAAACGGGAATAGCACTCCCGCGATCAACGGGAACAACGCAATCCAGGACCATAGCGAACGCCTTATTACACTGTTCATATTGACTCCGCTTCCTTCGACGACTGCAGACGTAGATACAGCATTGCAAACAGAAACAGTATTACCAGCATGATGAGAGAAACCGCTGCCGCCTGACCTGGACGGCCCAGGCGGAACCCAAGTTCGTATAAATATGTAACGAGAATGTGCGTGCCTTTGTCCGGCCCTCCTTGCGTCATGATCCAGATAATCGGAAATGAGTTGAACACGTAGATCACATTCAGCAAAATCGCCATGTTGATGAAAGGCTTCATCAGAGGCAGCGTCAATCGTCGGAATTGCTGCCAGATGCTCGCGCCGTCAATCCGCGCAGCCTCATAGATGTCGCCCGGAACTGATGACAAGCCTCCGAGCAGAATAGTCACGGTAAATGGAATGGACGCCCAGATTCCAATGCAGATCTCCACCGGGAAAGCAAGCCCTGCGGATGCTAGCCAATGGATTGGCCCTGCAATTAAACCAAGTCGATGCAGCGTGACATTAACCATGCCATAATCATCGTTAAACGCCCAACGCCAAACAACGGCGGTCATGGTCAAAGATATGGACCAAGGCAACATAACGATGGTGCGAGCGAGGCCGCGTCCGTAGAAATCTTGATTAAGAATCAGCGCGACCGGCACTGAAATAAAGATTGTTCCGCCCACGACGCCAGCGGTCCAGTAGACGGTACGTTCCAGTGCGTCAACAAATTCCCGGTCTGCCAGGACTTGTGAAAAGTTGCCGAGCCCAACGAAGCCCCGTATCGCGCCAAATCGCGAGATATCGTGCAACGATTGATACATGAGATTGAAGACCGGATAACCAATAATTGCTACCGTCAAAATCAGACTCGGCGCTATTAGTAACCATGCCGCAGAAAAGCGCGGGAAGACAAAACGGCTCACGCGGAATCGGTTGTATATAGCTGAACACATTCGAACTTCCTTTCATGGGACGAGTTCGCGGCAGGCTCGCGAACCTTGGCTTATGTTCAGTGCGTGCGTGCTGACCGACGTCGGACAGCACGCGTGGCCTTCTTGATACCAGACGCTCAGTGCAAACTATTTGCCCAATGCCTGGTTTGCTTTTGCAGCTGCCACGTTCAAAGCCATAGCCGGTTGTGCCCGGCCTAGATAGATTGCCTGCATTGCATCTGAAACCGCCTTCGCGGTGTCTTCCCAACCGGTTACGGTCGGTGCGAAGTGTGCGTTTGGTAACAACGCGCTGAACGACTTCGTAATGGGATCGTTGAGCGCGGGATCCGCCGCTTCAGCCTTCGTGGTCGGCAGGAAACCTTCTGTCCTGGTGAACTCCACGCGCGGGTCCTTTGAAAAAAGAAAGTCGAGAAATTTCCAAGCAGTCTTTTTTACCTTGGAGTTCTTAAACATCATGATCGAATCAGTTGTTGCATAGGTAGCGTGGGTGGTCCCCGTCGGAATCGGATTGATACCAAACTTCAGATTGGGCGCTTCCTTTGCGATCTGCTTTGCGAGGAAGGGCAACGAGATCACCATCGCCACCCGCCCCTGCTTGAAAAGGTTCTGCACGTCTTCCCGGTTGTAACCTGTTACGCCCGATTCTGTTAAACCTTCGTCGATCATTGACCTATACAGCGTCGCGGCTTGCACACCGGCAGCCGAATTAAAGGCAGCCTTACCATCTTTGCCCACAACGTCGCCTCCAAAACTCCAGAGGGCGTAGTAAAAGTAGACGTCTGTTTCGATTTCCTTGCCTTGCAGACCGAAGCCGGCCACGCCCAGCGCTTTCAGCTTCTTCGATGCGTTGATCACGTCGCTCCAGGTCTTTGGTCCGTTGGGATATCCGACTTTCGTCATGAAATCCTTGTTGTAATACAATGCACGCGCCGCAGCTGCGTTCGGCAGTCCGTAGACCTTACCGTTGATTTGACCTGGGACCAACATCTGTCCAATAAATCGGTCCTTAAAGCTTGCGTCCATGTAGCCGTCAAGCGGCTCGGCCACATCGTCTTTCACGAAGTCCAGCAACCAGCGAGTACCGATAATTGCGAGGTCTGCGTTGGCATTTCCCATGATGTCCGTTTGTAACTTTTGCTGCAGCGAATCCCAGTTCACACTTTCGACTTTAATCGTTGTTCCAGGATTAGCCTTTTCGAACTCCTGCGCCATCTTTTGGAAATATGGGCCAGTCGAATCGCTGTAGTGTGAAACGGTGATTCGGACCGTGTCGGCGCGCGCAGACAGAGCTGCACCAGCAAATACGATAGCTACGCCAATCTTCCTGAATGTAAAGGACGCGCGCGAACACAAACTCATCGCCTTCTCCTCCTGGATCTACCTGGTTAAATTAGCGAGCCTGCCTTACAACTCGAAATGCGAATCGTCGAGCAGCATGTCTTCGAAGAAAGCACCGAAGCGACGATCTTTGTCACAGATATGGATCTCCAGAACCCAGAGTTCTTTCGACGGGTGGAAGTCGATGGCTGATAACGGGGTGTTCGAAATGACCTTGTGTGGAAAATCGGCGATTCGGTGACCGGGCAAGTCCATATTCAATTCCCAGCCTCGTCGCGCCGCGCAACTCTTTGCGAAGTCATAAAGTTCCTTACCCGACGCGTGAGTACTTAACCAGTGGCGCCGTACATCATGGAACACGTTTTTCACGTCTGCGGCACAACGTGCCATGTCGGCATTCAAACCGGTGACGAATGTGTCCCCGCCATCGCCTTCCCAGTGCTTCCAGCAGGGCCCGATATCAACAAGGAAGATATCGTCTTCACCAAGTACCATCTTTGGGTTGAGAGGAGCAGTGGTCATGGTCACGGTATTTTCCCCGAACCGAATACAGACGTCGTGCCAGCCTCGGAGCAAACCTAGATCGCTCAAGATGTCTTTCGCCATCTCGGTCGTCTCTTCCTCAATCATTCCAGGCTTTATCGCTGAGGCGATCGCTCTGACAGCTTCACGGGTTTTTTCGCGCACCACCATCATCTGGTCTGCATCATAATTTTTCCCAACTGCTTCAAGCGGATTTTCGTGGTGATTCACGGCGCTTTACTCCGAAGTAACAATTTGATCGAACATTCCGCAAGGAATCGTGATGTGCATGCCCTCGTGTTCAGGAGCCACGTTCAGTTGGCACGACAAGCGGTCGAACGGACCACTGTCAGGTAATGCGCGAAGCAAACGCCTCTCAGATTTCGTTATTTCGGGCAACCTTGATATCGCGGAACCCTCGATCGTTACCCGACAGGTGCCGCACGATTGATTGCCACCGCAGATCGCATGGATGATGTTTTTGGACACCAGGGATAGCATCAGCGACGCTCCCACTGGGCAACGAACAGAACGGACAGATTGATCTGGCATGGAGACGACGACTGCGACGCTTGAAACTGAGTACGGGTTCAGACTAGCGGCACGAGGGAACATTGAGGGTTCGAAAGCGTCAAAAAAATATCTGTCAGCAAGCAGATGATTACGGGACACGAGAAGATCACGGGCGCTACGAATCATTGCTGGAGCACCGCATGCAAAGACGTAGGCATTCCGCAAATCGGGGTGAGCTGAAGCCGCGACATCTTGAACGAACCCTTTCGATCCGGTCCAACGCTCGTTTTCGGATCGCACCACGGGAATGAAGTGAAAATATGGAAAAGCTTGCTCAAGTGATTGCAGTTCGTCTGCCACATAGAAGTCGTCAGGAGTTTCCGCACCCCAGTACAGCCAGACATCATTTCGGGCGGCATCAGGTAAGTGCCTTTCGACCATGGCTTTGAGAGGCGCGATTCCCGTCCCGGTCGCGAGAAGAATCACTGTAGCGGCCTCAGTGTCAGGGACACTCCAGACGCAATTTCCGTAGGGTCCGGAAAAGGTCAATGAGCTTCCGGCGCCAATTTGCTCGCGCAGCATACGCGAGAACAAGCCGTCTTTATGCAAACGGATATGCAGGTCAATAGCGCCATCGGGATGACAGCGCGAAGCCATTGAGTACGAGCGCCGCTCCGCCGTGCCAGGAACAGAGATACTTAGGTACTGGCCCTCGGTATAGGCGAATGGTGCGTCCACGGGACGCAATCGGAGTATTACAACCGACTCTCCACGACGTTCGAGGCTCTCCACCTGCGCCTGCACTTCGCCTGCCGATACTGACGAACTCATGGTTTTTCCTGATTTGTTTGAAAGGTTCCCACTTACCCTAGAGATAAACTACTGACGCTCTGACTGCGTGAAGCGCCTCGTATTGCAACGCCTATTTCGACGATTTAAGGCTACGTTTCCGTCGCTTTTCTTCCCAGGGAACAGCCTGCCAACGCGACGCAGTCGAACTTCGCTTCAAGTCACCCGGTATGCGCCGCTCGAAAAAAACCGGAGCCCAAATCCCTGCCCACCGTCAACATCCTGGCTAATAAAAGCTCGTGACGTGGGGCACTTTGTAGTTGGAGGATTGCTTCAGTAGTCAGTGAGTCAACGGCTTCAGGCAATGCGATGTTCTGCATGCCAGACCAATGAAGCGGAGCTCGCCCCGATTCACAGAATGTTGCCGTATTCGGAACTTTGAAAAGGGATATGGCCGACAACCACGTCGTTGCGTTGAACACTTTGCCTGGCGCCACGCAGCGACTATACAAATCGTTCTGACTAAACTGAAGGACCAGATAACGCGGCGAAAGTTAGACCACTATGCATCGAGGAAAGACCGCTTTATCGCTCGAGCCTCTGCTCGGCGTTGCCTTGCGCGCGATTATGAACGACTACCCGAAACCGGCACCGGTCTTCATTTTGTGATCCTCGCCATGCTTATGTTCGTTCACGCCGTACCTTTATTTCAAGATTCCTGGCACGCTCTAACCCTTCTAGTCAAAAGTGCCCAAGCGCGTCGAGTTTCTAACCTACGCCACGCGGCACGAAATGTCCCACCCGTTGTAACGTTCACAGCCGGGCGGGCTTCGTTCACGGCATCGATGTACGCAACGAATACCGAAAATCACCTTGAACGCCTAACAAGTTCATCGGATCAGGCAGATCGCCGTTGAGCATCACCGGCGACGCACTGATTCCGCAATTGCCTACACTCACCGTCGTCACGCCTTGCGGGATCTTCGGTAGCATCTGTGGCAAGCGGATGACGTTGGTATCGTCGTGCGTATGAGCATCGATAAAACCCGGCGCTAGCACTCGTCCTTCAGCCTCGACCACATAAATAACAACTCATCAGATCCAGGGCTACTGGAAACGCGTAACAAGCGGCAACTTTCGGTTGGACAATCGCTTCAGTAATCAGTGGAGTCAAAATGCTTCGGGCTACACGACTCCCGCGTGAAAAGTCGGTGTCGCGGCGTTCGGCCCGACTCGCAGCATAATGCCGGCTTCCGACCTGTCGTCATGGGTTGATGCAGACAGCACGTTGTTGCAGTAGACGCCGTGACTGATCCCATGTGACGACTATACAAATCGTTCGGTGTAAACTAAAGGACCAGATAACGCAGCGGAAGTTAGACCACTATGGCCCGAGGAAAGACCGCTTTATCGCCCGATCTTCCCTTTCCGCCAACGCTTCCCCAAGCTGGGAATCGCTCAAAGCGCGACTGCATAGCGAACACGATCCGCAACGCGATCTCGACAGGGCTGCTTTCCGCGCAGGGCCGCCTTCCCTCGTCGCGCACGTTAGCCGACCGATGGCATGTATCACGTGGAACGGTAGAGGCGGCGTTTGATCGACTGTGTTCGGAGGGATATATCACTCGAACACCAGGATCGGGGACCCGCGTGAGCGCGGCCGTCCCGGACAGCTTTCTGCCATCCTTAACGGCGGATCTGCACAAGCCTAACGATCGACTTGCAGCCGACGTGTTGGACAGGGGCATGTTGTTAACGTCTGCGGAGGCTCCGGTCCAGGCGGGTATCCCGTTCATCGCTCGTCTCGCAGCGCCGGACCTATTGCGGGCGTCGCATTGGCATAAGCACGCGGCGGAAGCAGCGAAAGACAGCGGGACGATAGATGCAGATTTCATGCCGACCCGAGGCTTGTACCCGTTGCGTCAGCAGGTTGCCGCTTACCTTGGTGTTTTCCGCGGGCTGTTATGCCGCCCAGAGGATATCTTCATTACATCAGGAATCAGGCACGCGATTGACGCGGTGGCGCGAGTGCTGTTGGAGCCGTCCAGTAAGGTAGCGATCGAAGATCCTGGCTACCCCGGAGCAAGTCAGATATTTGAGCTAGCCGGCGCTGACATGGTCGATATCGCGGTCGACGAGTACGGGATGAAAGTCGCCGATCTAGAAAAGCATCCCGACATTTCGCTTGTCTACACCACGCCCGCACATCAGTCGCCGCTCGGCGTGACTATGTCAGTTGACCGTCGAGAGAGCCTCTTGAAGTGGTCTCACCAAAATCAGGGGTGGATTATCGAGGACGACTACGATGGAGAGTTTAGTTTTCAGTCTGCGCCGCTTCCCGCACTCAAGTCGCAGGATCAGCACCAACGGGTCATCTATTGCAGCTCGTTCAACAAAACTGTCGCGGCAAATCTGCGCGTCGGGTTTATGGTAGTGCCACCAGCCCTTCAGAATAGAATGCTTGCATTGTCGGAGATGATCGGGTCACCCGTCAGTGGAACGACCCAGCTTGCCTTGGCTGCTTTCATGGCGAGTGGCGATTTTTCGAGTCATCTGCGGCGGTGTCGACAGGCTTATCAGCAACGCCGTGACGTCCTGATTCGTGAGCTTGAGCGTCACGCTTCCGGAAAATACAACGTAACTGGCGGCCATGCAGGGTTTCACTTCATTCTTTGGCTAAAGCCGGGGACGGACGAGCAAGACATCGTCAATCAAGCGGCAACTGTCGGAATTGCATTGCAATCGCTTGGATCGCTCTGTCGCAGAGCGTCTTTTGGGCCGGCCTTTATCATGGGGTACTCCGCCTTAAGCTTGTCGCAAGCCAGGTTTTCAGGCCGAAAACTGGGGTTGATTCTAGGAGCATCCTCTTAGGCGACTTCGTTCGCGGCAAGTTTTGACAGCAATGCTGCTCATGTCACCCTCCCCCGGCGTCAGAATCGTTGTCGTGTTATCTGATTCTTATAGACATGGTCCGGGGGCGGTAAAATCAGGGTGACTGAAAAGCCTACTCAGCAGAGAGAAAAGAAGCATTAGTGCGCCGCATGATGCCGCCGGACAATGCGCTGGTTTCGGCGCTGGCCATAAAAACGGGGATTACAGAACAGACGTTGTACACGTGGCGCCGACAGCAAAGGTCTTTATCCCGAACAGATTGCGGCGTGGCGGGCTGCTTGCCAGGCGGCCAACGCGAATGCTGCCAAGCAGGCGCGCGAGCAGCGTCATCAGTCGAAAGTTGACAAGAAGCGCATCCAGCAGCTTGAGGAGCAATTGCAGCAGCAGCAGAAGGGCGCTGGCGGAAGCGGCTGCGCTGGTGATACTAAGAAAAAAACTCCAGGCGATCTGGGGATGTCCGCGCCGAATCTGGTGAGGGCTATTGCATATGGCTCGTTACTACATGGCCGCGCGGCCCTTTCCTACCCCAGGTCCAAAAACTCTCTGTACGGCTTCAATTCTCGAATTTACGTCGAGCTTTTCGAAGACGTTTTTCAAATGCCACTTGACCGTCTCGGGTGCCAGTTTCAACGACCGGCCGATTTCCTTGTTCGAAAGACCGCGGGCAACCCACTCGAGTACCTCGAACTCCCTTGCACTAAGAACATCCGGTGACAGCGGCGCGGCCTCAACATGCGCGGGCGACGCAGCCGGTGAATTGCCGAAGGCATCAAAAGCTGCAAGCAGCCCGTCGATATACGCCGTTTCTGCCGTAGGAACGTTCGCTGAAGCCAAGCGAAATTGCTGTAGCAACGCGCGCACGGGTGGCCCCTCATCCACGAAGCTGTTAATCATGCCGCTCTGCATTCCGAGCCGTAGCGCTCGTTCGAGCGCACCAAGCGCCTTTTCCGACGCTCCACATTGCGCGAGCGCGCATGAGAACAGCAAGGTAACCACAGCCTCCGAACAGCGCCTGCCCGTAGCAGCCAGGGTATCAAGCAAAGGTGTGAGAAGCGTGACGGCTTCATCTGCACGATCCCCGGCGATCAGTACGCGAGCCTGCAGGAGACAATAGCTTGTCCACGTGTCTACCGCGCATCCAGTCCGCCCTTCGCACATCATTGGCACGCTCTTGCTCAGCTCGTCGGCGATCTGCCTGGCTTGAGCAACGTTGCCTTCTACAAGGAGCAATCTTACCGTTTCGGCATCCAGCGCCAACTTCAGACGCAGCCAGTGTCGGGTTACGGCGGCCTGTCGACCGTCTTCGAGCATAGCCAACGCCGAACCCACCTCCCCGTCGCGCCACAGCAAGCGTGCTGCAGACAGTATATGGCGCATCAAACCAGTTAGCGGCGAGGTTTCCAGTGCGATGATCGTGCGGCCCGCGATCATCCTCCGCGCTTCAGGCAGTTCGTTGCACTCATAGTAGATCGCAGCAAGGCAACTGGCCGCCCAGGTTGCGCAGGACGACGAGCGGCCCCATGCTTTTTCGATGTCGTGGAACATCGCCTCAAAAATTCGCCTTGATTCAGACAGCTCGCCATGCACAAATGCAGCAACACCGAACGACGAGCGCCGAAACATATCCGAATAGTCGGGCTCCTGGCCCTGTTCAACTCGCTCGCCGACGGCGTCGCGTATTTCACGTATCTGGTCGAACCCGCCCCTGTGCATCAAGCCGAAGAGCTGCGCGAATTGCGCGCATCGCTGCACCCAAGGCGCCGTAGGCGCCATTGAGGTTTGAGCAGCAAGGCCCAGTTCGAGCGCCCGCTCGCTGTCCTCTACCATAATGGCGATCTGTGCGCTGACCGCGTTGATCTCCGCCAATGCCGCTTCCTCTACCATGCGGGTATCCTTGCGACGCCCCCGAAAGAATTCGTTGGTAACAGCAGCAACTTCCCTCGAGGCGGCGTCCGGCTGAATCGAGAACACGAGCGCCCATGCTTTCGTCAGGCGCAAACGAAGCCGTCTCTGGATGACATCCGGTGGCAGTTTTCCGATCCATCCTAGCAACGTGTTCA
This sequence comes from Paraburkholderia sprentiae WSM5005, assembly GCF_001865575.2. Classification (NCBI taxonomy): domain Bacteria; kingdom Pseudomonadati; phylum Pseudomonadota; class Betaproteobacteria; order Burkholderiales; family Burkholderiaceae; genus Paraburkholderia; species Paraburkholderia sprentiae. Next base: position 1,370,770 of record NZ_CP017561.2, on the reverse strand, counting down.
ACTCACCGCGCTCGAGCATCTCCGTCGCACAGTTTTCAACCCACTGTGCCGCCTGCTCGAGTTCGCCCGCAGCCAAGGCATGTCTGACTGCCTCGGGCCAAAGACGTGCTCCTGCAAACCATTGGGACGCACGACGGTGCAGCAACGGGACCTGTTGCGGCATCTGGCGAAGAAGGCGCCGACGAAGTGCGTCGGACAGGAGCGCATGATAGCGGTACCAGTGCCGTGTTTCGTCCAGCGGCCGGATGAACACGCTGTGTCGCTCCAGCCAGTCGAGCTGGCCCCCGCTTCCACTTCCCCTGCCCATGATGGCATCGCACAACTCAGGGGCGAGTCGTTCAAGAATCGACGTGTGCAGCAGAAACTTGAGCACAGGGAGCGGCAGATGTGCGAGCACGGAATCGTTCAGGTACGAATCGATTCCGGAGCTGACTCCGACCAGCGCACCGGCGACCTTGGCCGCATCGCCCACATCGCGTAGCGAAAGAGCGGCAAGTTGCAAGCCAGCGACCCATCCCTCCGTTGCGTCGTTCAGCAACTCAACACTGGTCCGGTCAAGCGGCACGGTGCCTGTCCGGTCAAAAAATGCTTGCGCATCGGCGATCGAAAAACGGAGATCGTCGACGTCAATACGTACGAGTTCCTCTGGCGCTCGAAACTGGCCAACCATCAAGGCCGGCTCACCTCGCACCCCGAGCAGGATATGCATGTTCTCGGGGGCATAGCGAAGCAGACGGGAAGTAATCGCAAGAACTGGTTTCGCAGTCAGACGGTCGGCGTCATCCAGCACGAGGAAAACGCGCCTGCCGGATGCAGCGATCCCGTTCAGGAGTAGTGAAATGACCGTTCTGTTAGGAGTCAGCGGATCTTTATTAAGGATGTGTTGCGCTTGCGAGGCAATTTCCGCCGAGGCCCTGGCGAATGCGGCCACCAGGTAAGCGCAGAACTGCTGCGGATCATCGTCTTCAGCGTCGAGGCTGAGCCATGCAACAACATGCTTTCGCTGCGACAGCGCTTCACACCAACCAGCAAGCAATGTCGTCTTGCCGAACCCCGCCGGGGCGGTCACGACGGTGATGCTACGAGCCGGCTGTTTATGCAACCACTTAAGCAACACGGATCGTTGCACGCAGCCAGACGGAAGACGGGGCGGGAGCATCTTGGTCTGAATCAGCGACACGCTCCATGGGCGATCGGTACTGTCTGACGACGCATCCATGTTTGTCCTCTACTGGCGCCCCAATGCAGAAATAATAGCGCGAAATTTTACCAGCGCTATTGCTGCGACCCATGGCACAGCGTTCCGTCCAGGTCACTCAGCAGACTGACATCAGACCCGCGAGCCCGCCGCACCGACGGTCCGCGCTTCAAATGCCTGGATTGCCGCTAGTGATGCATTCGAGCCATGCCACAAGGGGCATGTTGTCGAGTCGTACGCGCGACATACCCCACGTGTGCTGCGAAGAGAAAATAGCGCCGCATGTGTCACCATTTTTGAACCGACCCCCGAAACGTTGGACATGTTGCTGGTGTCGATCAGCACCAGCTAGTTCGGCACGCGGACATTGAACGGCTTTCCGGGTTTCCAAGCCCAGGTTGCAATTACCTTCGCGCCTGCAGCGCCCGGCAGTAGTAACGTGGACAACATCAGCCGGCATCCGGTAACGCTCGCCTGCATGAACGACTTGGGCAACACTGATTTATTCGGCTCGGCGGTCATCGCACCGGCCACCGAGGACGATCTGGCGGTCGAGGACGTGCCAGACGCGACCACGTTGTAGAAGTTCCGCCGCCTGCTGGTCGAGCATGACTTGACGCGCAAGCTGTTCGACGAGATCGGCGTTTCGCTGTGCGAACGCAGCTTGCTGATGAAGGAAGGCACGTTGGTCGATTCGACGATTATCGAGGCGCCGCCGTCGACCAGGAACGCCGGGAACAGCCGCGATCCCGAGATGCATCAAACGAAGAAGGGCAACGAATGGCATTTTGGCATGAAGGCGCATATCGGCGTCGATGCCGACTCGGGTCTGGTGCATAGCCTGTGGGTACACCGGCCAACGTATCGGACGGATCGCAAGCCCATGCTTCGTTGCACGGGCATGAGCAGGAAGCGTTCGGCGATGCCGGCTACACGGGCGTTGAAAACCGCGACGAGATGCACGGCAATCCGGTGCAGTGGCGTGTGGCTGTCAAGCACGGAAAAATCAAGGCAATGCGTGACGGTGCGCTGAAGGATCTGCCGATCCAGGTCTAGCGAACCAAGGCGCAGACTCGCGCACGGGTCGAGCATCCGTTTCATGTCGTCAAGAATCTGTTCCGCCATCGCAAGAAGTGCCCGCGCACAAGATCGGCCGCGCGCCCTGCCGGCCGCAAGGCCCCGAGGAGGGTTCGCCTCGGGACTTTTGTAGCTGAGCTTATGCGCTGCTCGCGGCCGGCACCAGTGTTTTCGGCGCACGAATTACGGATACGCCTATGAGCCCGATAAAAAGCCAAGCCGCGATCACCAAAAAGTAGGTGTTCGACTCTGCGCTGAGCCCCATGGAAAAGACACCCGTGAACGAACTCGTAATCGCACCAAGTCGTCCGAGTCCTGACGCAGCACCGATGCCGCTGCCCCGAATAGCCGAAGGATAAACAAAAGCCGTGAGCGTATAGAAGCCGTTATGCATCGCCGCCAGCAGCAATCCCAAGGCCATGAAAATAATAGTCAGCACGACGCTGTGATCGGGATCGATCGAACACACTGAGAGCACTATGGCGATAATCAAAGCGGCAGCAGCAATTCCCAATAGGGGCTTACGTACGCCATATCGCTGGAAAAGAATGCCGCTGATCAGCCCGCCGACGATCGATCCGCTATGGAAAAGGCTCATCACGAAGCCAGTGCGTGCATGAGTGAAGCCCCGAGCCGACAGAAGTGACGGCAGCCAGCTGAACAGGGTATAACTTGCCAGCAGGCAGCAGAAAAAGCCAACCCATACGCCGATGGTTATCGTTCGATACTCGCTATTCAGGAGTGTCGAGATCTTTCGCTCCTCGCGCGGCGGAATGACGTCGTAGAAAACAATATTCGGATCAACATTCGTTTTCAGGCGACGCATGACGCGACCCAACTCGTCTTTCCGCTCGGGGCGCAACGCCAGATAAAAAGGGCTTTCCGGAATAGCGATTGCGAAGAACACCGCCGATGCAAGAGCCAGCAAACCAGCACCCACGAAAAGGCCGCGCCAGCCAAATGTCGGCACGATGACTGTACTCAATAGCCCCGAAATAACGCCGCCCGCAGGAATAAACAACATCCCTGCTGCGATAGCGATAGCGCGCCGATTACGGGGACTGGTCTCTGCAAGCAACGCCGTGCAGATAGGCAATGCACCGCCCAATCCGAGTCCATCAAAGAATCTCACCGCCGCCAAGGACGCAACACTATTCGTTGACGCAGATAGCAACGTTGCTATACCAAAGAGGGTAATCGCGGCGATAAGGCTTTTTCGTCGTCCGATACGATCCGCAACTATACCGCCGCCCATGGCGCCGAATGCAATACCCAACAAGCCAATCGCAGCGATAGGCGCAGTCGCCGCCCGTTGAACATGCCATTCAGCAACGATTGAAGGGATAGCAAGACCAAGTACCTGATTCGCGCACCCATCGATAATGAAGGCGAGCGCCATCATGACTATCATCATTTTCTGAGCCGTAGTCCAAGGTGTTTCGTCTATGTACTGCGTCAAATTAACTGACCTTGTTGCGCTCGCATCTTCCAACGCTGATCTCCTTTCGTTATTCCGTCCGACGATCCAGTGTCGCCACGGATCTTTTAATCCCGTTGCAATGTATTCTTTTTTGGATAACTTATTGCATTAGTGCTTACGAGTAAGGGCTAACACGCTTAATGGTTAACACCGATAGCGGTTTCCGGCCGCTCCGCATACTGTTTAGAATATTATTTAGAATTACGGAACTTCAATTTCATGGCATCAGATGCTCCTGCCGATACCTTCGATCTGCAACTTGAACCAGACTATTGCTGCGGGGGTGGACATTGCGGTCCGCTTCCCGGGTACCGATTCACTTGCCCTCGCTGCGAAAAATATTCGGGTTGCCGCCTAGGCGATTATCTCGAGATCGGACAAGCCCTAACCTGCTATTTTTGCGAATGCCGGATGCGTGCAACCAAGCAGTTGGGCGAGTTTGAATATCGATTCACTTTCGATGACTCATCAAAAACAACAGGATTGGAAGATGGAAACGCTAAGTTGTGAAGTGCTTGTTATCGGCGGTGGTTCCGCAGCTTGCCGTGCAGCAATCGAAGCGAAGAAGGCAGGCGCCCGCGTCCTGCTAGTCGATAAGGGGAGAATCAGTGAAAGCGGCTCAAGCCCGAGCGCTCTTGTTGGCTTCAGCGTTCCCCTCCTGGACCCGGAGGACACCGACGCCCTCTTTATCGGAGACTGGCTCAAAGCCGCAGGCGGCATTTGCGATCTTGATCTGGTGGCCGCCTGCGCCCGTTATGGCCGACAGATTGCGGAAGACATGGAAAAGTTGGGCGTGCCGTTCATCACCAACCCCGACGGGAGTTGGTTCATATCGAAACGTGCTGGTCACTCGGTACGTCGCACGCTCCAAGCCCGTGGCCTGGGCCCCGGCGTACATGCCAACGTTATGCTGCCCGTACGCGAGGCAGTCATCAAGTCCAACGTGGATTTGCTTGAAGGTGTGATGGTCACACGTCTACTGTCGAATCAGGGACGCGTCAACGGTGCTTACGCCGTCACCGCTGACGGTGAACCCATCATCATCAAGGCGAAGGCAGTTGTGCTCGCGGCTGGTGGTGCAAATCGCCTTTATTCTGTGCTCTGCGACGAGGTTAAAGACGAACGTAGCCGCACTACTGGCGATGGTTGGCGACTGGCATTCGAGGCCGGGGCTACGATCGTTGATGTCGAATTCACACAGTTCCGTGATTCACCGCCTGCCGGTCCCATTTTTGGTGCCAAGTATGTGAATGCGCTGGGCGAGCGCATCATGGAACGTTATGATCCGGTCAATCTGGAATGTGCACCCCGCTACATGATGGCGCGTGCGGTGTATCAAGAAAATTTCGAAGGGCGCGGCCCCGTCGTCTGGCATGTCGAGGACGGGCAAGTTGCTCGCTCCCGTGCACCTGTCGGCCATCAGTATCAAGGCGGTCAGACCGTGCCCATTACGCTAATGTTCCAACGATCCACGGGCGGTGCCTGGATCGATTCCAACGCGGCTACAACCGTTGAAGCTCTCTTCGCAGCCGGCGAGTCTTCCGGCGGGGTTTTGGGCGGCGACCGTATGCAAGGCTGTGGTTTCCTGGAAACGCAAACGTTCGGCCTGGTTGCCGGTCAAAATGCTGCGAGATTCGCAAGCGATCACGAGGCGCTGGAAATCGACGAAACGCAGGTGCTGGCGGAACAGGCACGACTGTCAGGTGAAGGTACGCAGGATCCGGCGGAAATCATCTCACGCGTGCAGTCGGTGATGTGGGAACAGGCGGGCGTCGTGTCGAACAATGACCGTCTCACCGATGCTATCGCGAAGATCGGTGCCCTACGCAGTTCAGCAGAAAACCTGATCAGCAAACAAAGCCTGTTCGCCGCTGAGGAGGCGGCGAATCTGACGTTGGCCGCCGAACTCGTGGCTCGCGCCAAACTCGCGCGGGAGGAAACGCGCAGTGGCCACGGGCGCACAGACTTTCCCGAAACAGACGATCGGTGGGTCCAGCACGTCTGCCTATCCCGCGACAGCACCGGCAATATTAGTGTTTCCAAGCAACCGGTACGTTCCGCGACACCCTAAAGTATCGCGGCGATAGAAAAAGCCCCGTCATTGAACTGAAACCCCAGAGTCGGTCCCGATCGGCTCCGTGGGTCTTTTTGATGGCGAATCACGACGAAAAGCTCAAACTCAACGTAAGCGTCCGGTGCAGGCCGTTCTTGACACCGGTGAGTGCATGAGGATTCTCAGGGGTGGTCGTTCTTGATGTGATCGGCAGCGACCCACGGAAGCAGACGCGATTGACCGGATGATCGGCGACACAAGCAATGACGTAGCGCCGATACGCTTCGGGATCGAGGCCGTTCAGCTTTGCCGTGGCGACCAGCGTGTAGGTTGCGGCACCCGTTTCGCCGCCATTGTCCGAGCCGAAAGGCAGGAAGTTTTTCCTTCCCTGCTCTACCGCTCTCAGGACGCGTTCAGCAGCATGGTTGTCGATCTCGACGGTCCCGTCGTCGACGTGCGTTGTGAGCGCAGGCCAGTGGTTGAGCGCGTAGTTGATGGCTTTGTCGGTATCGCCTTTCTGCGACACATGACTCAATGTCGAGCGCAGCCAGGTCTCGAGGGCGTCGAGTAGCGGACGCGCCTATTCCTGCCAGACACGTCTTCACACCTCCGTGGCTTGCCGCGAATCGCGGACTCAATTGCATACAGCTCGCCGATCCGGTGTAGCGCTTCGGAATTGACCTCGTTTCCGCGTGCGACGAACAGATCATGGAATTTGCGGCGTGCGTGCGCCATGCATCCAGCCTCTCTCATGCGGCAGTCATCGTAGATCGCGTTGTACCCGGCGAACGAGTCCGCCTGAAGCGTTCAGTTGAACTCTTTCAGGAGATCCTTCGCACCAGCAACGGATTGTTTCGTACGTGACCACGACACCGCGCTCGAGCAACAACTCCTTGATGTCGCGCAGGCTCAAGCACTCGCACCCGCTGCGCGGAACCACTGGATCGGCTGGGTCAGGCAGGATGCGGACAACGGGTGAAAGCCCGCAAGACGCTCGAGTCTGCGCGTCAGGAACTGCGCCGACTTTCACCGTGCGCGCGAAACCAGGCGCGCAGCGAGCCGCTCAGCCAGCGCGCGGTCGATCACTTCGAACGAGCGGCTCGCCCGCTCATAGGCGTACATGTTGCCGCTCGCGATGTCGAACCACCAGCCGCTCAATACCAGCGCCCCCGCGGTGACTTGCTGGCGGACGATCGGATAGGTCATCAGATGCTCAAGCTGCACAAGGACATTGAGTTGCGACAATTGGTCGTGCGGCTTCAGCTTGTCGTTGAGTGGACCTTCATATTCGAGGCGAAACGCAGCGCTACTGGCATGGCACAGCCATTTATCGAGGTTCGGCGCTTTCAGTTTTGGGTTGCGTGCATATAGGGCTTTCATCGCGCCGCATTCGGAATGCCCACACACAACAATATTGGCGACTTTCAGGAACAACACGGCGTACTCGATCGCGCTTGCTTCGGAGAGGTCGCCGGTCGAGTCTCCTTCGGGCGTCGCCGGCGGTATCAGATTACCGACATTGCGCATCGTGAAAAGATCGCCCGGATGAGTCGATGCGAGCAGGTCCGGCACAACCCGGCTGTCCGAGCAGGTGACGAAGAGTGTGTCAGCGGTCTGGGCAAGCGCAATCTTACTGAACTGCTCTGCATATTGGGGCAGCATTTTCTCGCGGAATTCAACAATGCCCATGATGAGTTTGCGCATGGCGCACCTCCGAAACAGAAAGAAATAGTCGTGTATTGTCGATGCCCGACGTTCTCCCGGCTCTCATACGGCCGGGACACAGGCGAGTCCCGTCCCGCGCAAGCAGATGCCTCGACGGACCGTGCGGTATCTCTTTCGCCTTGCTACGACCGGCGGCACGTGACTATTCCAATTGCGGCTAAGCCGACCTCCGCAGGCTGCTTACGCGCGCAGGCACATCATTGACGCCTACGGTACGCCGTCATCGATGTAGCTGTCTCGCGGCGGATAGACGCCAGCCAGGCGGGCGATGAGTATCGCGACGAATAAAACCCCTGTTATCTGCTCGAGCATGCACAGGCCACGCGCCTGGCGCGTGAGCGGCGTCACGTCACCGAAGCCCGTGCTGGTGAGTACGGTTATGCTCAGGTAAAGGGCATCGGCATAGACGAGTCGTCCCGGTTGCCCGACGATCATGTACGACTGCGGGTAGAAGAATCCAACGATCGGGTAAAGGTACGCCCAGAGCACACCGATCAGCAGAAATGCAGCCGCAGCGCCAAAGAGCTTGTCCTGCGTCATGATCTTCGGCTGGAAGACGTAGCGAAGCAGAAACGCGGTGGTCATGAAATAAAGTGCGGCGCTGAAGATCCACGACCACGTCAGATCGATATCGCTGTCGTGCCAGAGACCGAGATACTGGAACCACACTGCGGAAATGGCGAGTGCCAGACCGATGACGAACGACCGTGTCGTGCGCCCGACAGCTGCGACCGTCGCAATCAGGAGCAACATGTTGACACTGCTTAGAACCAGGCGGCCGTGGTCGGTCGCAGGGACAAACGACACCGCGCCGATGAGAACGAGCAGCACGGCAAACAGCCAGAAGCAGCGCTGAAAAAAAACATGCGGCAGGGCGTCGCGTGTGGCACCGATACCCATATTGACCTCTCGCCCGGTTCGTAGGGTATGCCAACTATCCGACCTTCACCTCGTTCTGCAAAGGCAGATTCTTCTCGAACGCCGAGACGCTCTCGAGCGTGGTTTCGCAGATGGTCGTCAATGCCTCATGCGTCAGATAGGCCTGATGCCCGGTGACGATGACGTTTGGAAACGAGACGAGGCGCTGAAAGACGTCATCGGTGATGATCTCGCTGGAGAGATCGCGAAAGAAGAGACTCCCCTCCTGTTCGTACACGTCGATTCCGAGTCCGCCAAGCTGCCCGGTCTTCAACGCGTCGATGGCGGCTTCGGTGTCGATCAGCCCGCCGCGGCTCGTGTTGATCAGTATCGCGCCTGGTTTCGCGCGTTTGAGCGTTTGTGCATTGACGACGTGGTGTGTCGCGGGCGTGAGCGGACAATGCAGCGAAATGATGTCGGCTTTCTCCCCGATCTCGCCAGGCTTCGCATAGCTCAGACCGAGCGCCTCGAATGCCGCCGAGGGTTGCGGGTCGAAACCAATCACCCTGCAGCCGAAGCCGAGCATGATCTTCGCGAACACGCAGCCGATCTTGCCCGTTCCAACCACCGCGACCGTCTTGCCGAAAAGGTCGAAGCCGGTCAGTCCGTCGAGCGAAAAGTTAGAGTCGCGGGTGCGATTGTAGGCACGGTGCACTTTGCGATTGACCGCGAGCAATAGCGCTACCGCGTGCTCCGCCACGGAGTTCGGCGAATACGTCACGACGCGCACGACCTTCATGCCGAGCCTGGCCGCCGCTTCGAGATCCACGTTGTTAAAGCCCGTGCAGCGCAACGCGAGCAGGCACGTGCCACCCTCGTGCAACGCGCTCAGTACTGGCGCATCCGCCTTGTCATTGACGAAGATGCAGACTGCGTCGAAGCCGGCGGCCAGACCGACGGTGTCCATATCCAGCAAAACATCGAAATAGTGCAGCTCGTGCTCGCCACCTGTATTGGCCTTGTCGAGATACCGGCGTTCATAGCGCGTCGAGCTGAAGATCGCCACTTTCATGATGGGCTCCTGTATCCGGATTGGACTTCCGTTCGCCTGCGGCGCAAGTGCGTGCCGGTCCATGCCGGCACGTTCAGCCCGCCGCAATCGCTATCGCGATCTGCACGAACAGCACCTTGACGATCGTCATCGACGGAAAAATCATCGCGTACATGATGTCGGGCTGGTCCGTCGGCGCGACGCGGTTGGCGAAGGCGAGAATCGCCGGGTTGCCGGTCGCGCCGCAGATCACGCCGACCGACGCATCGAACGACAGCCTGAAGATCCACAGGCAACATATCGCCGTCACGCCGACCAGCACCAGCAGCGTGATCGCGCCATAAAGCAGCAGCAGCGGCCCGGCGGTGCCCACGGTCGCGACGAACTTGGGTCCGCAAGCGATGCCCACCTGCGCGAGGAAAATCGTGAGCCCAAGATTGCGCAGCACGAGATTCGCCGAAAGCGGCATCACCCAGACGAACGGCCCGCTGCGGCGCGCCTTACCGAGGCACAGCGCGACCAGCAGCAACGCCGCGAGACCCAGGCTGAACGCGCCGAGACCAGGAAAGCGCAGCGGGATCGCGCCGACCAGCAGCCCTGCGGCCGCGCCAATGCCCAGACAGATGAAGCTGAGGTCGGCGGTGCTTTTGATCGAATCGCCGAAGAACGCGCGTACGCTCGCCTGATGCGCGCGATTGACGAGCAGGCCGACCCGGTCGCCCGCTTCGAGAATGAGCTCAGGCGTGGACAGCAGATCGGTGTCGCCGCGCCGCACGTGCGCGATCGCGCAGTTCACGCCCTCCGGGTAGCGCAAACTGCCGAGCGACATCCCGACGACCGACGGATTCGATGCGAACACGCGCATGTAGTCGAGGTCTTCCCGATGGCTGGAGATACGCCCGGGCTGCAACTCGCCGCAAAGCGCCGTTGCTTCGTCGAGCAGGCGCAGGTCCGTCGCGGTGACGAGCAGGACGTCGTCACTACGCAGCAAGAATTCGTCGGTGACGAGCTGGTTGCGATGCGCGCGTCGCACCGCCGCGATCGCCACGCCGGCAGGCAGGCGTGTCAACAGCTCCGACACCCTGAGACCGACGAAGCTGTCGTTGCGTAGCGCGATTTCCGCAGTCTCCAGCAACTTCGCAGGCGGCTTGCGTATGTTTACCTTGAGGGCCAGCTTCAGCGCATAGATAAAGAGAATCGGCCCTGCCACGCCGAATGGGTAGGCAACGCTATAGCCCACGGCGGCATCGCTGCTCTTCATCGACGCGATGGCAACCTGCAGGCTCGCCGTGCTCGTGCCGCTGCCCGCGAAGATCCCCAAGGCATCGGCAAGCGATACGCCGAAACGGATAAAACCGCACGCGACGAGACCCGAAACGATCACACCGAGGCTCGCGGCTGCATTGGCCTTCATGCCCTCGCGGCTCGTGAGCCCACGGAAGAACTGCGCACCATACTGAATGCCGATGCCATAAAGAAACATCAACAGACCGAGCGTGCCCAGCAATGCCGGCGGCGTCGATTTCGGAGCGAACGCGCCGAGCGCCAGACCCACGAATAGCACGGCCCCGGAGCCAAGAGCCACGCCCTTCACATTGATCTCGCCGATCAGGTAGCCCACCGCAATGGTCAAGAAGAGCGCGAATAGCGGCTGACTTTCAATAAACGTTCTGACTGCATCCATGCCGCCCCCTAATGATCGACAAAGCAACAGAGCAGTACATCAATATTAAAGTCGCTTTGCTGCGCACCGTCCAGCGCGATTGCGACCGTTCATCGCGATTCGAACACGACGACGCTGCGCGCTTCGACACGGCAGTTATCGCATTCGCCGCGGGCGTTCTCAACAGCCACGACAATGTCCGATGGCGGTTGCCCAGCCGTATCGACGATGCGCCGCCAGTTCGCGTCGTCGAGGGTGGGAAGCTCTGCATCGCGCGCCTCCGGGTTCATGTTGAGAATCACGTGCAACATGGGCTCGCCAGGCGCAAGCCCGGCAAGCGTGAACGCGACCAGGCGAGCGTTTGGGTCGTCCCATGCGGGAGATCCGAGTCGCTCGCCATGCCAGGCGACGTCGGGATGCGTCCGCCCCTGCGCCGTAGCGCCCGTCAGGAACCGGCGGCGGCGCAGACTGGGGTGACGCTTGCGAAGCGCAATCATCCCGCGCACGAAACGCAGCATGTCGAGCGCGTCAGCGGAAAAACGCCAGTCCATCCATGACAGCGCGTTGTCCTGGCAGTACGCGTTGTTGTTGCCGCGCTGACTTCGCAGGCTTTCATCGCCGGCGAGCAGCATCGGCACACCCTGGCTCAGCAGCAGGATCGCGATGAAGTTGCGTGCCTGCCGCGCACGCAGGCGTGCGATCGACGCATCGTCCGTGTCGCCTTCGGTGCCGCAGTTCCACGACAGGTTGTCGTTGCTGCCGTCGCGGTTGTCGTCGCCATTTGCGTCGTTGCGTTTCGCGTCGTAGCTGACGAGATCGCGCAACGTAAAGCCGTCGTGGCAGGTCACAAAGTTGATGCTGTTCACGGGCAGTCTGCCGTCCGCCTCATAAAGGTCCGCGCTACCCGCGAGGCCCGTGCACATCTGGCCGATCATTCCGGGGTCGCCGCGCACGAAGCGCCGGATCACATCCCGATAGCGGCCATTCCATTCGGCCCACGCCATGCCCGGGAACGCACCGACGTGATACAGGCCCGCCGCGTCCCACGCCTCCGCGATCAGCGGCACCCGCGCCAGCACCGGCGACGCTTCCATCGCCCAAGGCAGCGGCGGCGTGCCCAGCAACGCGCCGCCTTCGCCGCGCGTGAAGACGCTCGCGAGATCGAAGCGAAAGCCGTCCACGCCGAGTTCCCGCACCCAGTACTCGAGGCAGTGCAGGATGAACGCCGACACCAGCGGATGATTGCAGTTGACCGTGTTGCCGCAGCCCGTGTAGTCGAGATAGCGTCCGCCATTGGCTGGATCGACGTGATAGAAGACTTCGTTGGCAAGCACCTTGAAATTAATGACCGGACCGCTCAGGCCCGCTTCCGCGGTGTGATTGAACACCACGTCGAGCAGCACGCGGATACCGGCCACGTGCATCGCGTCGATCAACGCACGAAATTCCTGCGGCGCGCGTTCCGGCTCGACGCAGTAGCGCGGATGCGGACTGTAGAAGCTATGCGTGCTGTAGCCCCAGTAATTGACGAACCCATTGGCGGCCGCCGATGCAGGCACGTCCTGCTCATCGAAGGCCATCACCGGCAGCAGCTCGATGTGCGTGATGCCCAACTCCTTCAGATAAGGAATCTTCTCGATCAGCGCCGCGAACGTGCCGGGATCCCGAACGCCGCTCGATGGATCGCGCGTGAAACCGCCCACATGCAGTTCGTAGATGATCGCGTCGTCGAGCGTGCGCTCGGCCACGTCTTCGCGTTCGGGCAGCGGTTCGGTGACGATGGCTCGAAAGGACGCATGCCCCGGTTCGCGCCCACCGGCAGCGGCCTGGCGATGCCAGTGGCGGTCGCTGACCGCGCGCGCGGCGGGATCGAGCAACTCATAACGACTGCCGGCTTCGTCGTCGACCTGCGGCACGCCATGATGGCCGTAGGCGCGCCACGTATACCAGCACGGCACCGGAAGGGCTTCGACCAGCACATGCCAGAAATAGAAGGTGCGGTTTCTTTCGGGCGTGAGTGCGATGATCTGAAACGGCTCGATGCTCTCTGTCGAAGCGTAAAGCAGCAGATCGAGGTGAGTCGCATGCCGACAAAAAATGCAGAAGTTGACGCCGTCCGGCACGACCGACGCACCGGGCGGAAATCGCGAGCCGGGGCATGCCCGATAACTGCGCGTGCTTTCGACGTTAGGGCTGAGCACGGCCTATCCTCACTGCTCGCGCGTTCCAGATGCGCTCGCAGTACTCGCCGATGGCACGATCCGACGAGAACTTGCCGGAGCGCGCCGTGTTGATGATCGACATGCGCGTCCACCGCCGCGCATCGCGCCACGCGTCGCTCACGCGATCCTGACACGCGACGTAGTCCGCGAAATCGGCCAGCACGAGGAACGGGTCCGAGCGCAACAGATTGTCGACGAGCGGCCTGAATACAGCTGGATCGCCGCGCGAGAAACGGCCTTGCGCAATCTGCGCGAGTGCTTCGCGCAAGTCCTCGTTGGAGTCCACATAGTCGGACGGGCGATAGCCGTTGCGTTTCAACTCTTCGACCTGCTGCGCGCTCAAGCCGAACAGGAAGAAGTTGTCGGCGCCCGCTTCTTCGCGGATCTCCACATTGGCGCCGTCGAGCGTGCCGATCGTCAGCGCGCCGTTCATCATGAACTTCATGTTGCCCGTGCCCGATGCTTCCTTGCCCGCAGTCGAAATCTGCTCGGACAGGTCCGCGGCGGGATAGACCCAGTGCCCGCTCTTCACGTTGAAGTCCGGATAGAACACCACCTTCAGCCGGCCGTCGATGACCGGGTCATGGTTGACGACTTCAGCGATGCCGGTGATCAGTCGAATCATCAGCTTGGCCATCGCGTAGCCAGGCGCGGCCTTGCCGCCGAAGATAAAACAGCGCGGCGCAATGTCGAGCGCGGGATTGCGGCATAGCCGGTGATAGAGGCTAATGATGTAGAGCGCGTTCAGATGCTGCCGCTTGTACTCGTGGATGCGCTTGACCTGAATGTCGAACAGCGCGTCCGGATCGACGTCGATGCCGGTTGCGCTCGCGATCCGTGCCGCGAGCGCGGCCTTGTTGTCGCGCCTGCTCGCGCGCCACGCTTCGTGAAAGCCGGCATCGTCGGCGTGTGCGGCGAGCTTGTCGAGCCGCGTGAGATCGGTGCGCCAGTCGGCGCCGATCGTTTGATCGATAAGGCCCGCGAGGCGTGGGTTGCTCAACATCAGGAAGCGGCGAGGCGTCACGCCGTTCGTCACGTTGAGAAAGCGCTGCGGATACATCTCGGCGAAATCGTGCATCACGGTCTGGCGCAGCAGATCCGAATGCAACGCGGCCACACCGTTGACCGCATGACTGCCCACCGTCGCGAGATGCGCCATGCGCACTTTCTTGTCGCCGCGTTCGTCGATCAGCGACATGCGTGCGACGAGCGCGTCGTCGCCCGGAAACTCGCGCCGCACGTCGTCGAGAAAACGGCGGTTGATTTCGTAGATGATTTCCAGCGGGCGCGGCAGCAGGCTCTGGAAGAGCGGCAGGCTCCACGTTTCCAGCGCCTCGGGCAACAGCGTGTGATTGGTGTACGCGAAAGTGCGCTGCGTGATCTGCCATGCGGTATCCCACGCAAGTCCGTGCACGTCCAGCAGCAGACGCATCAGCTCGGCCACCGCGATCGACGGATGCGTATCGTTGAGTTGCACGGCAAACAGGTCCTCGAAATGCTCGAGCGACGTGCCCTTTCGTACCATCAGCCGCAGCATGTCCTGCAGCGAACACGAAACGAAAAAGTACTGCTGTGCGAGCCGCAGGCGCTTGCCCGCTTCGGGTTCGTCGTTCGGATAGAGCACCTTCGACAAGGTTTCCGACACGACTTTTTCCTGCACCGCCTCGTAGTATTGGCCGGCGTTGAAGTCCTGAAAGTCGAACGATTCGACCGCTTCGCTCTTCCAGAGCCGCAGCATGTTGCAGGTATCGACGCGATAGCCCTGCACCGGCAGATCGCACGCGACGCCCTTCACTTGCCGCGCCGGAATCCAGCTCACGCGCAGGCGTCCCTGGTCGTCGATCTGGTGTTGCGTGTGTCCGCCAAAGCCGACGTAATGGCTCACGTCCGGCCGCACGATTTCCCAAGGATTGCCGTTCTGCAACCACTTGTCGGTCACCTCGACCTGCCAGCCGTCGCGAATTTGCTGGTCGAAGATGCCGAACTCGTAGTGGATGCCGTACCCGATCGCCGGAATTTCGAGCGTCGACAGCGAGTCCATATAGCAGGCGGCCAGGCGTCCGAGTCCGCCATTGCCAAGCCCGGGTTCTTCCTCGATTGCAAGGAGCGCGTCGAGATCCTGGCCGAGCGCGTGCATCGCTTCACGCGCTTCGTCCTGCATGGCGAGATTGAGCAGGTTATTGCCGAGTTGCGGGCCGATCAGGAACTCCGCGGAAAGGTAGCAGGCGACCTTGACGTCCTTCTCCGCATAGACTTTCGTCGACGCGGACCAGCGCGCGAGCATCCGATCGCGCACGCTGTAGGCAAGCGCCATGTACCAGTTTTGCGGGCTCGCAATGTCTGGATAGCGCCCCACGCGGCAAATCAGATTCCTCACCACGTCGTGCTGAAACGCGTAGCCGCTCACATCCTGCGACGCGGCTTGTGCGTTCGACGCGGCCTCTGCTGTGGAAATATCGTTCATGATCGCTGCCCTCGCCTGTCATGCCGGGGTTGGATGGATTGCCGGTGTCCAGCGCAGCGCATTCGCGAGATCCTCCGCGCCGACCACCACCGGGTCGAAACGGATCAGCGGTGTGCCGAGCGCGACCGTGTCGCCTTCGTTGACCAGCGGCATAAAGCCCTCGCCGCGCAGTAGCACGGCGTCGAGTCCGATGTGGAGCAGGACTTCTAGCCCGCTTTCGCCGATGATCGCCACCGCGTGGCTGGACTGATGCAGCTGCGTGACCTTGCCGGCAAGCGGCGAGAGCAACTCGTCCGAAGTCGGATCGATCGACACGCCGTCGCCCATCTTCTGCGCGAAGACCGGATCGGGCACGCTATCGAGCGGCCCCATGACGCCTGAAAGTGGCGCGATCAGCGCGATACGCAGAGGATGCTCAGGAGCTTTCATTGCGACGACCCCTCATGCTTTCGACGCTCGCCTGAATGCAGTCGATCCGAGCCGTGCGAGCGAGCGATGCACGGCGCCCACTACGAACCGGTCAGTACGGCCACACCCATTCGGAAATCTCCGGGCTATCGGTGCCGTGCTCGTGCGCGTAGTTCAGGTTGAGAATGATTGCGTTCCTCATGTCCTCGCGCAGATGCGCGGTTCTGCCCTGCAAGCGCGGCACGCGGTCGAGCACGTCGAGCACCAGATTGAAGCGGTCCACCTTGTTGAGGATCGCCAGTTCGAGCGGTGTATTGATGTTGCCTTTCTCGGTGTAGCCGCGAACGTGCAGATTCTCGTGATTGCGAAAGCGATACGCCAGCTTGTGGATCAGCCACGGGTAGCCGTGGAAATTGAAGATCACGGGCTTGTCGACGGTAAACAGACTGTCGAACTCGCGCTCGGTCGAGCCGTGCGGATGCTCGGTCACCGGCTGCATCTTGAACAGATCGACCACGTTCACGAAGCGCAGCTTCAGCTCGGGCAGACGCTCGCGCAAGATAGCCGTGGCCGCGAGTGCTTCCTGCGTGGCGACGTCGCCGCATGAAGCCATCACCGCATCGGCTTCCATGTCTTCGTCATTGCTCGCACGCCGCCATACGCCCATGCCCTTTGCGCAATGCACGACCGCTTCGTCGATGGTGGTGAATTGCAGATGCTTCTGCTTGTCGGCGACGATCACATTGATGCAGTCGGTCGAGCGCAGGCATCGATCCGCGACGACGAGCAGCGTGTTGGCGTCCGGCGGTAAATAGACGCGCGTGACCGACGGGCTCTTGTTGGTCACGAGGTCGATGAAACCGGGGTCCTGATGCGAGAAGCCGTTATGATCCTGACGCCATACCGTCGACGAAAGCAGGATGTTCTCCGAGGCCACCGAAGCGCGCCACGGCACATGGTTCTTGCACACGTCCAGCCACTTCGCGTGCTGGTTGAACATCGAGTCCACCACGTGGGCGAACGCTTCGTAAGTGTGAAAGAAGCCATGACGGCCGGACAGCAGATAGCCTTCGAGCCAACCCATCAGCGTGTGTTCGGAGAGCATCTCCATCACGCGGCCGTCGCGTGCGAGTTCGCCGCCGTCGTCGTCCTCCGGCAGCATGTCGGCCATCCATACTTTCCTGCTCACCTCGTAGATGGCCTGCAAACGATTGGACGCGGTCTCGTCGGGGCCGAAGACGCGAAACGTGTTCATATTGCAACGCATCGTGTCGCGCAGGAACTGGCCGAGCGGCTGGGTATTCTCGCGCAGCACCTTGCCGGCATGGGCGACCTCGACCGCGTAGTCGCGGAAGTCCGGCAGCTTCAACTCGCGGCGCAGCACGCCGCCGTTCGCATGCGGATTGGCGCTCATGCGGCGTGGCCCTTGCGGCGCAAGCTCGCGCAGCTCAGCGATCAACTGGCCGTTGTCGTCGAACAACTCGTCGGCCTTGTAGCTGCGCAGCCAGCTTTCCAGCAGTTCGAGATTCGCGGGGTTGCCGCGCACATCGGAAAACGGCACCTGGTGCGAACGCCACGAACCCTCGACCTTGTGGCCTTTGATCTCCTTGGGTCCGGTCCAGCCCTTCGGCGTACGCAGCACGATCATCGGCCAGCGTGGACGCTCGGGGTTACCGTTGGCACGCGTCCTTTCGTGAATCGCGCGGATTTCGCTGATGACCGTGTCGAGCGTGCCGGCCATCTTCTGATGCATCTCCGACGGCTCCGATCCCTCGACAAAATACGGCGTATAGCCATAGCCCTCGAATAGCGCCTTCAGTTCCTGATGGCTGATGCGCGAGAGGATCGTCGGATTGGCGATCTTGTAGCCGTTCAGGTTCAGGATCGGCAGGACGGTGCCATCGCGCACCGGATTGATGAACTTGTTCGAATGCCACGCGGTGGCGAGTGGGCCGGTCTCGGCCTCGCCATCGCCGACCACGCAGGCGACGATCAGATCGGGGTTATCGAGCGCCGCGCCGTAAGCATGTGAAAGGCTGTAGCCGAGTTCACCACCTTCGTGAATCGAGCCGGGCGTCTCGGGCGTCACATGTGAGCCAATATGCCCCGGAAACGAGAACTGCTTGAAGAACTTCTGCATGCCTTCGGCGTCCTCGCTCTTGTCCGGGTACACCTCCGAGTAGGTGCCTTCCAGATAAGCGGGGCCCAGTACGCCCGACGCACCGTGTCCGGGGCCGGCCATGAAGATCACGTCGAGATCATCGCGCTTGATCACGCGATTCAGGTGAGCCCAGACGAACGACAGCGCGGGGCTTGCGCCCCAATGTCCGAGCAGACGGTGCTTAACGTGTGCGACGTTCAGAGGTTCACGCAAAAGCGGATTGTCTCTGAGATAAATCATTCCAACCGAAAGATAATTGCAGGCGCGCCACCAGGCGTCGATGCGCCCGAGTTCCTCGCCTGAAAGCGTGGCGTGATGCGAAGCATCCGATGCGCGATCGTTGTTCATGCTGGCGCCTCCTGTCCTTGTAGCCTCGACCACAAGTGAACGGTGTCGACCCCGTTGACGGCGACATGGATGGACGCCCGAGGCGGTGTACCGGTTGCCAGCTTAGCGCGTGCAAGCGTCAAACGACATGAGACTTTGGTCCTAGGGCGTCTCGTCTCGACGCTTTAATCGGACGTTGAAGGCGCTACTTCGGTAGCGAGCCATCGACGCCCTCTACGAACCAGTTGAGCCGCAGCAGTTCGGCGTCGGAGAGCGACTTGCCCAGGGCGACCTTGATTGCACCGCTCTGATCCTTGATCGGCCCGGCGAACGGATCGAACCTGCCGGCTATGATGTCGTCGCGTTTTTGCGCCAGCGCCTTTTGCGCGCCCGGCGAGACGGCGTCCCGGTTGATGCTGGCAAGGTCGATGGCTTTCTCCTTGAGGCCCCACCACGTCGGCGCGTTGGTCCATCTGCCCGCCTGCACCTGTTCGATCAGATGCGAGTAGTAGACGCCCCAGTTGCTCACACATGCGCCGAGTTGCGCATTCGGGCCGAACTTCTTCATGTCGGAGTCCCAGCCGAACGCATGCACCTTCTTTTGCTCGGCCGTCTGCATCGTCGCCGTCGAATCGGTGTTCTGAATCAGCACGTCGGCGCCCTGCCCGATCAACGTTTCAGCCGCCTGCTTCTCCTTGCCGGGATCGAACCAGCTGTTGATCCATACCACCTTCACCTTCGCATTCGGATTGACCGAGCGAGCACCCATCGTAAATGCGTCGATGTTGCGCACCACTTCAGGAACAGGAACGGATCCTACGAAGCCCAGCGTGCCCGTCTTGGTCGTATAGCCGCCGACGAGCCCCGCCAGATACGCGCTCTGATACGTGCGCACGTCATACGTCGCGAAGTTTGCGGCTTTCTTGTAGCCGGTCGCATGCTCGAACACAACGTCGGGATAATCCTTCGCCGTCTTCAGTTCGAAGTCCTGGAAGCCAAAGCTCGAACCAACGATGATCTTGTTGCCTTTGCTCGCCAGGTCGCGGAACACGCGCTCCGAGTCGGCCGATTCGGGCACGTTCTCGACGCGAGTGACCTTGATCTTGTCGCCGAACTGCGCTTCGATCGCCTTGACGCCTTGCTCGTGCGCGTAGGTCCAGCCTGCATCGCCGGGGTTGCCGAGATAGACGAACGCGACACCCATCGGCTGGGCGGCCATGACGGCGGTGTTCAACGCCGCAGAGGCGCCCAGTACGGCTAGCAGCGTGGCGGGGTAAGACAGCGAGCGGACGGCGGCGCGAACCATTTTTATTGTCATGAAATCTCCGGGGACGGGAAAACGGATAACGCGGCCGGCCCACCAGCGGAGGGCCTTGGCGCGTCATGTCAGCGGAAATGGTGCGGAGCCAATATCCCGGCCGAAAACAAACTCCGTTATGGGCGGTATAACGGTTTCGATATGAAGCGTGGGCGCGGCCCTTTGCAGACTCGACTGCCGGACCGCGCGGTAGGCGTCCGGGCGCCTAGTGCGAACGAGGCGGCACCACTGCTTTGCCGTCGGTGTCGAGAATCTGCACGGCCTGATCCACGCCTCGAACTGCCGGGGCGGGATCGCCCGTCAGAATCGACGAAGCGACGCCTGACGCGGTGTCCTCGAAGGCGCCATTCAACGCCATGAAATTGCTATTCACTCGGGTTTCTGCAACGTTGACAGCGTTGACCACGGCGTCCAGTACGATCGCATTGAAATGCCGCCAATAGGCCACCGCCTTCGCCGTGCCCGCGAGCGCGTAGCTCGTCTGCAAGCGCCATGCGCCGAACGGTGAGCATTCGTCGGTGGCTTCCAGCGCGATCGCACGCTGCTCGTCGATTGTCGTGTGTATCGCCCGGCTGTTGAGTTCCGCGATGCGCTCGGCGGTGCCGACGCAGAGCTCCGCCAGATCGTTCATTCCGGCAGCAGTCGATGCCGCACGTTGGGACGCTCTGCTATGAAGGTCGTTGGGCAATGCAATGGCATGTTCAGTCATCTTCGACTCCTCGAGGGTTGAGCCGTGGATCTTTCCACGTCGGTTGGCCAAGGGTGCACGGACTTCCTGCTGCATTGCCGCAAGCACCGTTCCCGCCGATTCGTCGCGCGCGCGTGACACGTCGCCTCAGCCGCGCCGAGGGGCCGGTCGCCCGATCAGTACCTCAGCGTTCGACGGGATGCGGCTCCTTCAGCTTGTTCGCGACACGCACCGCGTCGTAGTACGCAGCGTTCGGCGGCCGCTTCAGGTATTGCCCCGCGCCACGCTGCGCGCGCAGCTCGCCGTCCGCCCACGCATGCGCGCCGCGTGTGAACGTGTGCATCGCGACGCCCTGCACGGTCATTCCCTCGAAGATGTTGAAGTCGACCTTCTGATGATGCGTTTTCACCGAGATCGTCTTCGTCGCAGCCGGGTCCCAGACGACGAGATCCGCGTCCGCGCCGACCTGCACGGCCCCTTTGCGCGGATACAAATTGAAAATCTGCGCGGCATTCGTCGACGTGATGCGCACGAACTCATTCGGCGTGATGCGTCCGCGATTCACGCCCTCGTGCCATAGAACTGACATCCGGTCTTCGACGCCGCCGCAGCCGTTCGGTATCTTCGTGAAGTCCTCGCGTCCCATCGCCTTTTGCGACGCGCAGAACACGCAGTGGTCGGTGGCAGTCGTATGCAGCTGGCCCGATTGCAGGCCGCGCCATAGCGCCTCGCGATGCTCGCTCGTGCGAAACGGCGGACTCATGACATGCGCGGCGGCCCGCGTCCAGTCGGGGTCGCGATACACGGATTCATCGATCACCAGATGCCCGGGCAGCACTTCGCCGAACACCCGCTGCCCCTCGTTGCGCGCGCGCGAAATCGCTTCGACCGCTTCTCTCGCCGACACGTGCACGATGTAGACGGGTACGCCGAGCACCTGCGCGATGCGAATCGCGCGATTGGCCGCCTCCCCTTCCACTTGCGGCGGACGCGACAGCGGATGGGCTTCCGGTCCCTTGAAGCCCTTCGCCAATAGCTGCTTTTGCAACTGGAACACCAGTTCGCCATTCTCCGCATGCACGGTTGGCAGCGCACCGAGTTCGAGCGATCGCGAGAAGCTGTTGACGAGCACTTCGTCGTCGGCCATGATCGCGTTCTTGTAGGCCATGAAGTGCTTGAAGCTCGACACGCCATGCTCGTGCACGAGCGTGCCCATGTCGCGATAGACCGAGTCGTCCCACCACGTCACCGCCACGTGAAAGCCGTAATCCGACGATGCCTTTTCCGCCCAGCCCCTCCACTCCTTAAACGCATCCATCAGCGGCTGCTTCGGGCTCGGAATCACGAAATCGATGATGCTCGTGGTGCCGCCCGACAGGCCTGCGGCCGTGCCCGTATAGAAATCGTCGCTGGCCGTCGTGCCCATGAACGGCAGCTCCATATGCGTGTGCGGATCGATGCCGCCGGGCATCACGTACTGATCGTGCGCATCGACGAGCTTCGCGCCATCGGGCGGCTCGATGGTGCGGTCGATCTGCAGGATCGTGCCGCCGTCCTGCGGGTCCGCGATCAACACGTCGGCTCTATGCGTGCGGTCGGAATCGATCACCGTGCCGCCGCGAATCAGGGTTGTCATCGGTTGCCTCCTCCTTCAAATCACGAAATTCAAGCGTTCGCCATGCTCGTGCCCGCACTGCGCAGCTTCATCCATGTGCCGTAGACGATCGATGCGAGCGCCAGTCCCACGAACCATGCATACGTGTAGAGCGTGTTGAGAAAGGCCGGCACGTTCGGGAACGATGCGGGGAACGCCGTGTGCAAAAAGCCCGGCAGATTAGGTAGCACGCCGATCGCCAGCGCGACGACGGCGGCCAGGTTCCAGCCGCCCGTATAGCTGTATTCGCCGTTTTCGTCGAACAAGTCGCGCTGTTCGAGCCGCGTGCCGCGAATGAAGAAATAGTCGACCATCAGGATGCCTGCGACCGGACCCAGCAGCGCGGAATAGCCGACGAGCCAGGTGAAGATGTAGCCCTGCGTCGTCGCCAAAATCTTCCACGGCATCATCCCGATCGCGATGCTTGCCGTGATGAAGCCGCCGGTGCGGTACGAAATGCGCTTCGGCCACAGACTCGAGAAGTCGTAGGCAGGGCCGACCAGATTCGCGGCGAGATTGCAGCACATCGTGTCGAGCGTGAGAATGACGAGCGCGATGCCGACGCCGATGCCCGTCATGCGGCTCGTCAGATCGATCGGGTCCCAGATGGCCTTGCCGTAGATCACGACCGTGGCCGAGGTAACGACGACCGAGATCACCGACAGCAGCGCCATCGGCACCGGCAATCCGATCGACTGGCCGACGATCTGATCGCGCTGGGTCTTCGCAAAGCGCGTGAAATCGGGAATATTCAGCGCGAGCGTCGCCCAGAAGCCGACCATGGCGGTCAGGCTCGGCCAGAACGTCACCCAGAAAAGCCCTTCCTTCTTGCCGCCCGCTACGAACTGCGACGGCGCTGACAGCATCGAGCCGATGCCGCCCGCTTTCGATGTCGCCCACCACACCAGCGCAATGCACATCACGACCTTGATCGGCGCCGACCAGCTTTCGAGCCGACGAATCGAATCGGTGCCATGCACGATGAAGTAGATCTGCAACGCCCAGAACGCCATAAAGCAGGCGAGCTGTCCGGCCGAGATATCGAGGAACGGCAGCGCCGCGCCATGCAGCGCATTGCCCGTCAGGATGTTGAGCAGCGTATAGATCGCACTCCCGCCGAGCCACGTCTGGATGCCATACCAGCCGCACGCGACGATCGCTCGCAACATCGCGGGCAGCTTGGCGCCCTGGGTGCCGAACGACGAGCGCACGAGCACCGCGTACGGGATGCCGTGCTTGGCGCCCGCGTGTCCGATCAGAAGCATCGGCGCCAGCACGATCAGATTGCCGAGCAACACCGTCGACACCGCCTGCCACGGCGACATGCCCGCCTCCGTCAAGCCGGCCGCGAGCATGTATGACGCGATGTTCATCACCATGCCGACCCACAGCGCCGCGAAGTGATACCACCTCCATGTGCGCTGCGCCGGGCCCGTCGGCGCGAGGTCGTCGTTATAGAGACTACCGCCGTGCGTGCCGGTCGCATGCGACGCGTCGGCGGATTGCGCTGTCTGCTTCATCGATGGATCTCCACTTGATTGTCCGTTGATTGTGGGTGCCGCCTTTTTCAGGCTACTTTGGCCGCTTGCTCCGCATCAGCCGTTTCCGCTGCGCCTGCAACGACATGCGCCGGATTGTTCGGATGCGTGGTCCAGTTCG
Source organism: Paraburkholderia sprentiae WSM5005 (assembly GCF_001865575.2). Classification (NCBI taxonomy): domain Bacteria; kingdom Pseudomonadati; phylum Pseudomonadota; class Betaproteobacteria; order Burkholderiales; family Burkholderiaceae; genus Paraburkholderia; species Paraburkholderia sprentiae. Next base: position 1,346,764 of record NZ_CP017561.2, on the reverse strand, counting down.
CGTACTCGCCGCTATCGACACGCTCCATCGTGATGCATTGCTCGACCGGACACACATGCATGCAAAGATTGCACCCGACGCACGCTGCATCGATCACTTCGAAATGACGCTTGCCGTCTTTCTCACGCGTGATCGCCTGGTGCGAGGTGTCCTCGCAGGCGATATGACAGAGGCCGCACTGGATGCAAGTGTCCTGATCGATGCGCGCCTTGATGTCGTACTTGAGATTCAGGTACTTCCAGTCGGTGACGTTCGGCACGGCGCGGCCGCGGATATCGTCGAGCGTCGCGTAGCCTTTTTCGTCCATCCAGTTCGACAGACCGTCCGCGAGATCGGACACGATGCGAAAGCCGTAGTGCATCGCTGCCGTGCATACCTGCACACTGCCGGCGCCCAGCACCATGAACTCGACCGCATCGCGCCACGACGAAATGCCGCCTATGCCGGAGATCGGCAGATTCGGCGTTTGCGGGTCGCGCGCGATTTCAGCGACCATGTTCAGCGCAATCGGCTTGACCGCGGGACCGCAATAGCCGCCGTGCGTGCCCTTGCCGTCGACGGTCGGCATCGGCGCCATCTGGTCGAGATCGACCGCGACGATCGAGTTGATCGTATTGATCAGCGACACACCGTCCGCGCCGCCCTTGTAGGCGGCACGCGAACCCATGCGGATGTCGCTGACGTTCGGCGTGAGCTTCACCAGACAGGGTAGCTTCGTGCCTTCCTTGACCCAGCGGGTGACCATCTCGACATACTCGGGAACCTGGCCGACAGCCGAACCCATGCCGCGCTCGCTCATTCCATGCGGACAACCGAAGTTCAGTTCGACGGCGTCGGCGCCGGTGTCCTCGACGAGCGGCAAAATCCACTTCCAGTCGCGCTCGTTGCAAGGCACCATCAGCGAGACGATCAACGCGCGCTCCGGCCAGTCGCGCTTGACCTGTCTGATCTCGCGCAGATTGACATCGAGTGGACGGTCGGTGATCAGTTCGACGTTGTTCAGACCCGCAATGCGCTGGCCGTTCCATTGCACCGCGCCGTAACGCGAACTGACGTTGACCACATGCGGATCGAGCCCGAGCGTCTTCCACACGACACCGCCCCAGCCCGCCTCGAATGCACGGTTCACGTTATAGGCTTTGTCGGTCGGCGGCGCCGACGCGAGCCAGAAGGGATTCGGCGAAGTGATGCCGGCAATCGTGCAGCGTAGATCGGCCATGTTCGGCTCCGTAGGGATTCGATTTGCGGATGACGTTGCGTGCGTCTGCGTTTTCAGGCTGCCTTGACGGCGGCGAGCGCAAAAGCCGCATCGATCGATGCGGCCGCGAGCTTGCCGTCCTGCACGGCCTGCACAGTCAGATCGAGGCCGCCTGATGCCGCGCAATCGCCGCCCGCCCAAACCTTGTCCAACGACGTACGCATGTCGGCATCGACGGCAATCCGGCTTTGATCGAACGTCAACAGCTCACGCTCGAGCCCGAGCGCAACCAGTGTCTGACCGATGGCCTTGAGCACCATGTCGGCTTCCAGCGTGAAGCGCTCCGTGCCGCCCTTTACGGAGCGCTCGAATTCGACGCCTGACACTGATCGATCGCCGCCGATCAAGCGGACCGGCTTCGCATGCGTGATGAGCGTCACGCCCTGCTTCTGCGCGAATTCGCGCTCAGCCCAGGTCGCGCTCATCGATTCGAGGCCGCGCCGGTACGCCATCGTCACGCTCGTCGCGCCGAGCTTGCGGCTTTGCACGGCGGCATCGACAGCGGTGTTGCCACCGCCGATCACGATCACGCGCCGCCCCACCGGTACCGTCGACAGGTCTTTCGCCTGACGCACCTGCTCGATGAATTCGACCGCGTTCATGACGCCGTCCAGCGACTCGCCTTCGAGTTCCAACGCGCGCGCACCTGCGAGTCCGACCGCAAGAAACACGGCATCGTGGTGCTGCCGCAACGTCTCGAGCGCGATATCGCGACCGAATGCGACACCGGTCTCCAGCTCGATTCCGCCGACCGACAACAGCCATCGCACTTCCCGTTGCGCGAAGTCGTCGACGCTCTTATACGCTGCGATGCCATATTCGTTGAGGCCGCCGCCTTTATCGCGGGCGTCGTAGATCGTCACGCGATGCCCCGCCACCGCCAGACGATGCGCGCACGCAAGTCCCGCCGGACCCGCCCCGACGACGGCCACGTGACGCCCGCTGTCCGTCGAGCGTTTGAACTGCACAGCCTCGCGCCCCATCGCCCAGTCCGTCGCATGCCGCTGCAACGCGCCGATCGCCACCGGCTGCGCGTCCTGATGATTGCGCACGCACGCGCCTTCGCAAAGGATCTCCGTCGGGCACACCCGCGCGCACATGCCGCCCAATGGATTCGCGGAAAGAATATCGGTGGCGGCGCCCTTCAGGTTTCCGTTGCCGATCTTGCGGATGAAGCCTGGAATGTCGATTTGCGTCGGACAGGCCTGCACACACGGTGCGTCGTAGCAGTAGTGACAGCGGCTCGCAGCGGCGGCGGCGGCCGTCGGATCGAGCAGCGGCGCAATATCGCCGAATTCGCACGAAAGCTGTTCGGACGACAGCCGGTGCGCCGCGATGTCGCCGGTTTGCTTGATGGCCATAGACGTTCCTTCGTCAAAGTGAGGACGTAGTCGTGCCTGCCGGCTTCGCGCGAACGAAGCCGGGGCAGCGTATTTTGTGGGTGAAGCGTTGCGGCGCTACAGCATCATCGCGCGCCTAGGAGTCGCTCTCGCAAGCGCGCTCCAGCATGGCGTGCAGTAATACGTTCGCGCCCGCCTCGATCCATTCGGGCGTCGCGTCTTCGACTTCGTTGTGACTGATCCCATCGACACAGGGCACGAACACCATCGATGTCGGCGCGACTTGCGCGAGATAGCATGCGTCGTGACCCGCGCCCGATACCATGTCGCGATGTGAATAACCAAAGCGTTCCGCCGCGGCGCGCACGGACTTCACGCATGCCGCGTCGAACTTGACGGGCTCGTAGTAGAAGATCTGTTCAAGCTGGGTGTCGAGGCCGATGCCGCCGGCAATTTTCGCCACCCCGTCGCGCAACGCGGCATCCATCTTCGCGAGCACGGCGTCGTCCGGATGCCGGAAATCGACCGTGAAAAACACCCGGCCCGGAATCACGTTGCGCGAGTTCGGATGCACTTGCATCATGCCGACCGTCGCGCACGCGAGCGGCGCGTGCTCGAGGCCGATACGGTTCACCAGATCGACGACGCGCGCCGCGCCCAGCAATGCGTCCTTGCGGCGCGGCATGGGCGTCGGGCCTGCATGCGCTTCCTGGCCCGTCAGCGTGATCTCGTACCAGCGCTGACCTTGCGCATCGGTGACGACGCCGATCGTCTTCTGCTCGGCTTCGAGTATCGGCCCCTGCTCGATATGCAATTCGAACGCCGCGTGCAGCGACCGGCCGCCGCACGGCACGTCGCCGGCATAGCCGATACGTTGGAGCTCTGCGCCGATCGTCCTGCCGTCCACGTCCTTGCGCGAGAGCCCATAGTCGAGCGTAAAGACGCCCGCGAACACGCCCGACGCGACCATCGCGGGCGCAAAGCGCGAGCCTTCTTCGTTGGTCCAGATCACGACTTCGATTGGATGCTCGGTTTCGATGTTGCGGTCGTTGAGGCTGCGAATCACTTCGAGTCCGCCGAGCACGCCGTAGATGCCGTCGAAGCGGCCGCCCGTCGGTTGCGAGTCCGCATGCGAGCCCGTCATCACCGGCAACGCATTCGGGTTCGAGCCCGCGCGCCGCATGAACACATTGCCCATCTGATCGACGCTCACGGTGCAGCCCGCCTGCTTCGCCCAACTGACGATGAGGTCACGCCCTTCCTTGTCGAGATCGGTGAGCGCGAGACGGCAGACGCCGCCTTTCATCGTCGCGCCGATCTTCGCCATCGTCATCAGGCTATCCCACAGCCGTTTGCCGTTGACCCGGATCGACGTATCGAGTCCTTGTTTCAACCCTTCGGGTGTCGCATTCATTCGTCTTGCTCCTCTCGATCGAGACGCCTTGCGTGGTAAACCCCGACGCGATGCCTGCTTCCAATCCTGTCCAGTTGGACAGGTTGTAGCTGACTAAAATCATGAAATCAATGTCTTTCGTGCGAGCCCAAACAGTTGGCGATCAGAGCGAGAAGCATGCCATTGCAATGAAGCCGGTCTTCTTCCCGCACCACAACACGGCGCGAATGACCCGGTGGACGCGGGCGCAAAGCAGCTAGAATAAAGCGCGACGCGGCGCCAGGGCTAACGATGAAACACCACGACACACTGTTGAGCGAAACGGCTAACGACGATGCAGCGCCACCTTTGCGGCGTCGCAAGGCTCGGATTCGCGAGAGCAACGAAGCGCATCTTCTGGCGTGCGCGGAGGCCGTGTTCGCGGAGCGCGGCTTCGAAGGCGCGAGCACGGCAATGATCGCCGAACGCGCGGGCCTACCGAAAGCCAACGTCCACTACTACTTCCCGACGAAGCTCGCACTTTATCGTCGCGTGCTCGAAGACCTGTTCGAAGACTGGCATCGCGCGGCGAATACGTTCGAAGGGAGCGACGACCCGGTGGAAGCGATCGGCGGCTATGTGCGCGCGAAGATGGAGTTGTCGCGACGGCGGCCGCTCGGATCGAAGGTATGGGCGAACGAAATCATTCACGGCGCCGGGCACATGCAGGACATCCTCGCGCAACGCGTGAAGCCGTGGCTCGACACGCGCGTGACCGTCATCGACGACTGGGTCGCGCGCGGCCTGCTCGCGAACGTGGATGCGCAAACGCTGATGTACATGATCTGGGCCACGACGCAGCACTACGCGGATTTCGATGCGCAGATACGCGCGCTCAGCGGCAAGCGTGCACTGTCGCGAAAGGCTTTCGGTTCGGTCACTGAACACGTCGTGCAACTTGTGATCCGTGCGTGCGGCGCTAGGTCTCCGTCTGCGAAGAAGACCTAGCAGGCTGCTTGGCGAGCCTTTCCCATCGCGCCCGAAGAGCGCGCCGACCGGCGCAATCAAAGATGCCGCGTTTGCACCGGCGGATTGCCCCAGTCGTTGTGCAGTCCGTCCCGATAGGTGACTGGCGCATTCAACGCTGCGTCGAGATCGAGTTCATCGAGGCACATGATGTTCACGTTGATATACGGATACCCTGTGCCGTTGGGCATGTCGATGCGATCGAATACGTGGACCCCGCAGCGTTTGCAAAACGGGTGATGCGCGACCAGGTTGTTACCCTGGTATTCGTTCAGCACGGCTTCGTCGCAGAGCAGGCGGAAGTCTTCGCGGCGAACCTGCACGTGCCAGAATCGCAGCCTGCTGCAGTAGCTGCAATTACATTTGGACGTGCCCTCGTCGAAGTCGATGCGCGCTTCGAACTTGACGAGTTGGCAATGGCAACTTCCGAGGTACGTGCGCAGCATGGGGGTCTCCGGGGTTGAGGGCCGCTGCAATTATGGACGGCATGACTTCGCGCTGCCAATGCATGAGCCGTTGCAATCGGCGTCGCCGTACCCCTGTCCATGAACCCGCCTCTAAAAAAGTGCCTGTTCGCTATCTCGTAAAAAACATGTAGGATACTGTATATCCATACAGGTATTTTCGTCAATGATAGCCGCCCTGCCAGCACCGGAAGCCATTCATCCGTCCTTGTGGCGGGCGTCCCAGCTGGCCGCTGGCCGCGGCCGCAGCGTCGATACCGGCTATCCGGCCTTGTCGGCGGAATTGCCCGGCGGCGGCTGGCCACTCGGCGCGCTGGTCGATCTGCTCGTGCAGCAGGCCGGCGTCGGCGAACTGCGATTGTTGCAGCCGGCGCTCAGCGCCGTCGGCGAGCGTCCGGTCGCCTTCGTGCAACCGCCGCATACACCGGACGGCCTCGGGCTCAACTACATCGGCCTGTCGCTGCAGCAGGTGCTGTGGATCAATGCGCCGAAAACCGCCGACGCGCTGTGGTCGGCCGAGCAGATCCTGCGCGCCGGCAGTTGCGGCGCGCTGATCTTCTGGGCGCAGCACGCGCAGGCGTCGTCGCTGCGCCGTCTGCATCTGGCCGCGCAATCGTCGGAGACACTTTTCATCATGGTGCGGCCGCTCGCCACCGCGCAGGATGCATCGCCCGCGCTGCTGCGGCTCGCGCTCAGGCCATCGGCCGAAGGTCTCACCATCGACATCGTGAAACGACGAGGGCCCGCTCGCGCAGAGCCCCTGTCGATTCCCCTTCAACCCACCCCCGTTCTGCTTTCCCGACATGCGCGTCTTTCTCGCCGTTCATCTGCCAAAGTTGCCGCTCGAGGTCTTCAGACCGAAGTGGTCGCCTGAGCCCGCGCATGGCTGCGCGGTGCTGGAGAAAGACAAGGTGGTCATGGCCGACCCCGCCGCGCGCTCGGCAGGCGTGCGTCCCGGCATGAAGCGCGGCGGCGTGCTGACGCTGTCGCCGCAGACGGCCATGTATGAGCGCGATAGCGGCCGCGAGGCGGCGGCCCATCGCGAGGTGGGCATCGCGCTGATGCGCTTCTCGCCCGAAGTCGCGCTGCTCGATGAGGCGACGGTCGTCGTCGAGATCGGCGCGAGTCTGCGGCTCTTTGGCGGCCTGCTCGCGCTGTGCCGCGATGCGAAGGCCATCCTCGACGCGCTCGGTTTCAGCGCGCGCATCAGTGCCGCGCCGACCGGCCAGGGCGCGTGGCTGCTCGCGAAGTATGGCAACCGCCGCGTGCTGAAGCTCGCGTCGCTCGAACGGCGCCTGTGCGCCCTGCCGATGCTCGCCGTGCCCGAAGTGCGCCCGTTCGCCGACTGGTTCACGGGCCTCGGCTGCGAGCGCATCGCCGATCTGCGCCGCCTGCCCCGCGCCGGCTTGCAGCGCCGCTGCGGCGAACATCTGCTCGACTCGCTCGACCGCGCGTTCGGGACCGCGCCCGAACTGTTCGACTGGCTCGAACTGCCGCCCACGTTCTCGGCGCGCATCGAGATGCCCGACCGGCTCGAACACGCGGATGGCGCGGTGTTCGGCGCGCAGCGGCTCGTCGTGCAACTGTGCGGATGGCTGTGCGCGAAACAGCTCGCGCTCACCGGCATTCGCCTGTCGCTCGAACACGAGCGAGGCCGCGATGCAATCGAGCCGACCACGCTCGACATCGCACTCGGCGAGCCGAGCTGGCGCGAAGAACATCTGATTCGCCTGCTGAAGGAGCGGCTGCATCGTATCGAGCTCGCCGCGCCGGTGATTGCGTTGCGGCTCGATGCATCGAAGGTCGAGCCGGCCGCGCCCACGTCCGACACGCTGTTTCCCGAACCGGGCGGCTCGAAAGAGGACCACGAGCGCCTGCTCGAACTGCTGGCCGCGCGGCTGGGCGACGAGAACGTGCTGAAACCCGCGCCGAGCGCCGATCATCGGCCGGAGATCGCGAACCGCTGGCTGCCGGTCTCGCAGCCGATCAAGCCCGGCGCGCTGCCGCGGAATCTGCCCCGCCCGACGTGGATGCTCGACACGCCCGTGCGCCTGCTGATGCGCCAGCACCGCCCGTTTTATGGCTCGCCGTTGCGCATGGTGTCGCCGGGCGAGCGCATCGAGAGCGGCTGGTTCGACGGCGAGCTCGTCACGCGCGATTACTTCGTCGCGCAGGCAGAAGACCAGAGCTGCTACTGGATCTACCGCGAACGCGTGAGCAGCCGCGACGCGGAAGAAGAGCAACGCTGGTTCCTGCATGGCCTGTTCGGCTGACAGGCGCGGATGAGCGGCCATGGACACCACCTTCACGATGCTGCCGGCGTATGCCGAGCTGTTCTGCTTTTCCAACTTCACGTTTCTGCGGGGCGCGTCGCACGCTGAGGAACTGGCCGAGCGTGCCGCGCAACTCGGCTACTCCGCGCTCGCGATCACCGATGAATGCTCGCTTGCAGGTGTCGTGCGCGCGCATGTCGCGGCGAAGGACGCGAATCTGCCGTTCATCGTTGGTTCGTATTTCCGGCTCGTCAATGCCGATGGTTCGCCGGCGTTCGGCCTGATCCTGCTCGCCCGCAACCGCAACGGCTACGGCAACCTGTCCGAGCTCATCACGCTGGCGCGCATGCGCGCGCCCAAGGGCGAATACCGGCTCACGCCGCAGGATCTGTCGCGGCCGGAGAAGACGTATCGCCACCTGTGCGGCATGCCCGATTGCCTCGCGATTCTCGTGCCGGATTTTCCGGCCAGCGAAGACGCGCTCGACGCGCAGGTCGAATGGCTCGACGAAACGTTCACCGGCCGCGCATGGGTCGGCCTCGTGCTTCATCAACGCGCGATGGACGATCTGCATCGCGGCGCGGTCGAGTTCGTCGCGCGCAGCCGGGATGTGCCCGTCGTCGCGCTCGGCGAAGTCGTGATGCACGTGCGCTCGCGCAAGCCGCTGCAGGACACGATGACCGCGATCCGGGTCGGCAAACCGGTCCATCAGTGCGGCTATGATCTCGCGCCGAACGCCGAGCAGCATCTGCGCTCGCGCTTGCGGCTCGCCAACCTGTATCCGGAAGACGCGCTGGCCGCGACGCTCGACATCACGAGCCGCTGCACGTTTTCGCTCGACGAATTGCGCTACGAGTATCCCGACGAGCTGGTGCCGGCCGGCCATACGGCGGCCTCGTATCTTCGCCAGGAGACCTACATCGGCGCGCAGCGGCGTTTTCCGGCGGGCATTCCGCATCCCGTTCAGCAGCAGATCGAGCACGAACTCGAACTGATCGCGGACTTGCAGTACGAGCCGTATTTCCTGACGGTCTATGACATCGTCCGCTTCGCGCGCAGCCAGCACATTCTGTGTCAGGGACGCGGATCGGCCGCGAACTCGGCGGTGTGCTACTGCCTCGGCGTGACCGAAGTGGACCCCGCGCGCGGCAACATGCTGTTCGAGCGCTTCATCAGCAAGGAGCGCGGCGAGCCGCCCGATATCGACGTCGACTTCGAGCATCAGCGGCGCGAAGAAGTGATCCAGTACATCTATCGCAAGTACGGCCGCGACCGGGCCGCGATCGCGGCGGCGGTGTCGACCTATCGTCCGCGTGGCGCGCTGCGGGAAACGGGCAAGGCGCTCGGGGTCGATCCGCAGATCGTCGACGCGGTCGCGAAGTCGCATCACTGGTTCGATACCAGCCGCGATCTGCTCGCACGCTTCGCGGAATCCGGCCTCGATCCGGACCAGCCCTTGATTCAGGCATGGGCGAAGCTCGCCTCGCAACTGCTGAATTTTCCGCGCCACCTGTCGCAGCATTCGGGTGGCTTCGTGATCAGCCGCGGCAAGCTCACGCGGCTCGTGCCGGTGGAAAACGCGGCGATGGCGGACCGCTCGGTGATCGAGTGGGACAAGGACGATCTCGAATCATTGGGCTTGCTCAAGGTCGACGTGCTCGCGCTCGGCATGCTGTCCGCGATCCGGCGCACGCTCGACCTCGTTTCGGAAGAACGCGGCGAGCGCTTCGAGATGCAGGACATTCCATCCGAGGATGAGGCGACCTACGCGATGATTTCGGCCGCCGATACGGTCGGCGTGTTTCAGATCGAATCGCGCGCACAGATGAGCATGCTGCCGCGCATGCAGCCGCGCACGTTCTACGACCTCGTCATCGAAGTCGCGATCGTGCGGCCGGGTCCGATTCAGGGCGGCGCCGTGCATCCGTATCTGCAGCGCCGCCAGGGCTTCGAGCCCGAGACCTATCCGAGCGACGACTTGAAGACCGCGCTGGGCCGCACGCTCGGCGTGCCGATCTTCCAGGAGCAGGTGATGCAGGTGGCGATTCTCGCGGCCGGCTTCACCGCCGGCGAAGCCGACCAGCTGCGGCGAGCGATGGCCGCGTGGAAACGCAAAGGCGGACTCGAAAAATACTACGACCGCATCGTGCTCGGCATGCAGGAGCGCGGCTACGATCTGGCCTTCGCGGAAGCGATCTTCGAGCAGATCAAGGGCTTCGGCGAATACGGTTTCCCCGAAAGTCACGCGGCCAGTTTCGCGTTGCTCGTCTATGCGAGCAGTTGGCTCAAGTGTCACGAACCGGAGGCCTTTCTCGCCGCGATGCTGAACAGCCAGCCAATGGGCTTCTATTCGCCGTCGCAACTGGTTCAGGATGCGCAGCGGCATGGCGTCACGGTGTTGCCGGCCGATGTGACGATCAGCGGTTGGGATTCATCGCTCGAACACCGTGCGGGCGCGACACGCCCCGCCGTGCGTCTCGGTCTTTCGCTGCTGCGCGGCATGAAGGACGGCGCCGCGGAACGGATCGAGAACGCGCGCGCGGTTCGTCCGTTCGCGAGCGTCAACGATCTCGCGCGCCGCGCGCAACTCGACCGCAAAGACCTGCATGCGCTAGCGGACGCGAATGCGTTGGCATCGCTCGCGGGAAACCGCCGCGAAGCGCTGTGGCAGTCGGTCGTCGCGGTGCCGGACAAGGATATGCTCGCGGCCGCGGCGACGCAGGACGAAACGCCCGAACTGGGCGCACCGACCGAGGCGAACGACATCGTCGCCGACTATCGCTCGCTCGGCCTGACGCTCAACCGCCATCCGCTGGAACTGCTCAGGCCGCAGTTGCTCGCGAACCGGCTGATGCCGGCCTCGACGCTGCGGACCTATCGCAACGGCCGCCTCGCGCGCGGCTGTGGACTCGTGACGGTCCGTCAGCGTCCCGGCACGGCCAAGGGCGTCGTGTTCGTCACGCTCGAAGACGAGACGGGCAACGTCAATGTGATCATCTGGCCGAGCCTGCTCGAAAAACAGCGGAAAGAAGCGTTGGGCGCCGCACTGCTCGCCGTGTACGGCACCTGGCAGTGTCAGGGAGAAGTACGGCATCTCGTGGCGCAGCGGCTGGTCGACATGTCTCATCTGCTGGGCGGCTTGCAGACATCGAGCAGAAACTTCTGCTGAGCCGTCCCGTGACGTAGCGAACTCTGCCCGCACGCAGAACCTTGCCTCGCTATCCCGTCCTTTCCGCCCGATGCGCGGCCTCCTGCACACCTCGTACCGCCGCGGCCACGATCAAGCCGGTGAACACCACGCCGATCAGCCCCAGGCATGCGGCGTCGATCCGGCCGAACGCCGAAGTGGGCACGACATCGCCGTACCCGATGGTGAGCGCGGTGATTGCGCAGAAGTACACGGTTTCACCCAGCCGTGACGGTGTCCGGTTCGCTGTCTCGACGGGCGCACCCCAGTAGTACATGCCAATCGTCAGCAGGACGAACAGTAGCAGCAGGCCGATCAGAACCGCTCTCAGATACCACGCGGTGATCGCCATTTCCTTCAGGATTTCACCGGTCCGAGGACGGGCCGCGCCATCACCTGTCGCATTTCCCATTGCACGCTCCTGTGGCGATCACCGGGTCCGCTTTGCAGCATGCCGCACCGCCTCACTCAACCCGGCGGTGCTGCTCGAAAAGCAGAAGCATCAAATACGCATAGGCCGTTACGGCCAGAAAGAGCCCCATTCGCACGGCAAATGCGGTGTAGACATCCTTGCCCGCCACGCTGTCCTGCACCGATTGCCCGAGCAGAATGATCATCGTCACGAGACTGTTCAGCCAGAAGCCCGGCGAACCCCGCGTGGGTTGCAGGCCGTACAGCTTGCGTGCCACCAGCAGGCCGAACAACAGCATCCACAGAAAGAACATCCACAGATGCACGAACAGCCTCAGCGCAAACCAGAACGCGATGGCGAGCAGCCCGCCGAGCAGCGTCGAGCCGATCAGATCGCGCGCGGCGCCGCGGGCCGAGGTCGTACAGGTTTGTCTGCCGAGGCTGACGGACTTCATGATAATCGGCATGTAGTTCGCCGGATCGGTCATCGCGAGCAGATAGGCCGGCATGACGACCAGCGCCGCACGCAGCGCGATATAGGCCGCCTCGTCTGCCGCCATCGCTGCCGCGGCGGGCGCTTCTCGCGCGCCCATGCTTTCGGGAAACAACCTGTGCGCCAGCATCGACACCAGCACGGCAAGCAGAAGTCCCTTCGCCAGCGCGCCGACGACCGTCAGGGCCAGTTCGAAGTCGGCCGTGCCCGCGGCGGAAATCATCGTCAGTCCCGCGACCAGAAAAGTCGCGACGAGATGGTTGCCGCCACGCAGCCCGTAACGAAACGCGAAAAACAGCATGAGGCCGACGATCATGATGCCGGCCAACGCATAGTGACGAAGCAACGGAACGACGAGCAGGCCGCTGCCTGTGGTCGACGCCACGACCAGCGAAAGAATCACGCCGGCCCTCAACGACAGCGGGTGATTCTGCATGACCAGCAGAAAAACCGTGAATACCGGCGCGACGACGGGTATCGGGAAATCGAGTCCAAAGCTGACGGTAAGTGCGATCGCCGTTCCGATGGCCACCCGTATCGCGCGATAACCGAGGCGCTGGGTCACGGGCTGCATGGGCTTCTCAATAGACGTAGGAAAGCCAGCTCATCAGCCGGATGAACGCGTGTCCCAGCGGATTGAGTGGATTGCCCTGGGTCGGAAACGCCATCACTTCGGCCTGCCCGCCCACCCGCAGATCGCGCAGACGCGCGCGCTCGCTGTCGTCGAATTCGACGGTTACCGGGAAACGCTGCGCGGGACGCAGCCAGTCGCGGCTATTTTGCACGGTGGGCAGGCTGCCGGCCGGCGTGCTCTGCCCCACGCTCACGCCATAGCCGACACTGCGAACCCGCCCGCCGAACACTTCGCCGGGCAGCACGTCCAAGGCGATCTCGACGCGCGTGCCGGGTCTGAGACGGCCCAGATTGTTCTCCGTCATATCGGCGCTGACCCACACGTCGCGGATCGCGATCAGCGTCATGACCGGATTGCCCGCCGCGGCGAACTGACCGACTTCCGTGCGCAGGTCGGTCACGACGCCGCTCGAGCGGGCTCTGACCCGCGCGTTGGCGAGATCGAGTTCGGCCTTCTCGAGCGCGCCAGCGGCGCTGCGCAACTGCGCATTCTCCGTCTCGCTGCCGCCCTGCTGCTCCCGCGCCCGCTCGACTTCGGCACGGGCCCCGTCGACCTGGCTTAGCGCCTGTGCATGCGTCGCCCGCGCGACTTCGAGGCGTCGCAGCGAGACGGTGCCCTCGTCTTCACGATAGAGCCGCTCGAGACGGTCGCTGTCCTGGCGCGCCTTGACCTCGTTCGCGATGGCGGCCCGCAGCGCGGCGAGGGCCGATTCGATACCGGCCGTGCTGGCACCGACCTGCCGGCGCGTGGACTCGAGATCGGCGCGCGCCCGGTCAGCGGCAATGCGGTAGGGCTCGCTATCGACTTCGAACAGCACGTCCCCCGCGTCGACATCCTGGTTGTTATGGACGAACACCCGCGTCACACGTCCCGACACCTCGGCGGCGACGGGCACGACATAGGCCTGAATCCGCGCCTGCTGCGTATACGGCGTGAAACGGTCGGCGAGCAGATACCAGATCAGGCTCACCACGATCAGACAGACGACCCATTTGACCGCCCTGCCCGAAGGGTCGGCAGCAGGCGTCGACGACTTCGGCGGGGCGGCGGCTCGAGGCTCGCGGGTATCCTGGGTATCGCTCATCGTGACGCCCCTTCGGCTTGCCCCGGCGTACCGGAAGACGGCGCCGTTTCGTCGAGCAGGTCGCCCCAATCGGTGCGTTGCCGCATCTGCGCGCGCGTCGCCGCGTCGACGAGCGGCTGTTCGGTTTCCCAGCCGCCGCCGAGCGCCTTGTAAAGCGCGATCACGCTGCCGAGCGCATTGCTGCGATTGACCACGTACGCGTCCTGCTGCGCGAACAGCGCGCGCTGCGCATCGAGGACCCGCTGGAAGTCCGAATAGCCTTCCCGATAGATCGTATTGGCGAGCGTTAGCGAGCGCCGCGCCGCGCCCTGCGCGTCATTCAGAATGGTGTCGCGCTGCAACGCGGCGAGCAGCGCCGTCGCGGCGTCGTCGGCCTCGCGCGCCGCCTCGCGCACCGTGTTCTGATAAGCGAGGGTCAGCTCTTGCAGCCGTGCGTCCTGGACGCGCACGTTGTTCGTGATCCTGCCGTGATCGAATACGTTCCACGTCACGCTCGGGCCCGCGGCAAACAGCAGTGTGCTCGGTGCGCCCGCGAGCGAACTGGCGGTCCACGTCAGCGTGCCGAGCAACGATACCGACGGGTACAGATCCGCTTTTGCCACGCCGATCAGCGCCGACTGCGAAGCCATCTGGTACTCGGCCGCGCGAACGTCAGGGCGGCGCAGCAGCAGATCGGCCGGCACGTCCTGCAGCACTGCATGATCCACCAGCGGCACCACGCCTTCCTTGCCGGTCTGCACGTCGAGTTCCGGCAGCGGACCCGGCGCTCGCCCGATCAGCACCGACAGCGCATGACGCGCAAGCACGATCTGGCTGTCGAGATCGGGGATGCTGCTCAGCGTCCCGAGGTACTGCGTTTTCGCCTGCTGGAAGTCGAGTTCATCGGATTCGCCAGCCTTGAAGAGCTTTTGAGCGATGTCGTAGCTGCGTTTTTGCAACTGGGCGTTCTCGCGAGCGATACCTAGCCGCGCCTGCGCGACCCGCAGCGTGAAATAGGTATCCGCGACCTGCGCGTGCAACAGAACCAGTGCATCGTCGCGGTTGGCTTGCGCGGCGAAGAACGCGGCGTCGGCCGATTCGATCGCGCGGCTGAAACGTCCCCAGAAATCGAGTTCCCAGCCGATGCTGAAACCCGCGCCGTACTGCACGAAGGCGCCCGAGCGCGGATTCGAACCGTCCGAACGCTTGCGCGCCGAAGCCAGTCCATCGGCACTCGCCTGCTGCACCTGCGGATAGCGTCCCGCGAGCGCGATGCCGAGCTGTGCGCGCGCCTCGAGCACGCGCAGTCCGGCGATCTTCAGGTCGCTGTTGTTCGCGTCGGCTTCGGCGATCAGACGTTCGAGATTCCTGTCGTCGAAGATCAGCCACCACTGGCGCAGATCGGGCTGTGCACTCTGTTGCGTGGCCCGCGCGATCGATTCGCTACGCCAGTGCTCGCTCCACGCTTCATGCTGCGGCTTGAAGTCCGGGCCCACCCGCATGCATCCGCTCAGGCCGACCGCCGCCCCGAAAAGCACTGCGATCCCGTACGGACGCATCAACGGTGACACGGAGCCATCCTCGAGCTTCAGGTCTGCTTCTGTTCGTGGGTCCGCGTGGATTGCGTGGGTTGCTCGGGTCGAGCCTGGTCTCGGACCCAGCGCCAGAACAGCTGATAACCGACGGCCAGCATCACGGGCCCAACGAATAGCCCGATGACGCCGCCCGTCACCATGCCGCCGAGCGCTCCGATCAGCACGACGGGCATCGGCACCGCGACGCCACGGCCCAGCATCAATGGCTTGAGCACGTTGTCGGCCAGGCCCGCGACGAACACGTAAACCGAGAATATGATGTTTGCGGTGTTCACGCCGTCCGTGACGATCACGAAGGCGATCACCGGAATGGTGATCAGCGTGGCCGGCAATTGCATGATGCCGAGCAGCAGCACGGCCAGCGCGAGCAACCCCGCGCCCGGTATCCCCTTTACGACGAAGCCGATGCCGATCAGCAGCATCTGGATAAACGCGATGCCCACTACCCCTTGGGCCACCGCGCGAATCGTCGCCGTGCACAGGTCGGCGATCGGAGCGCCGTTCTCGGGGCCCGAGATGCGCGAGGCGATCTGCACCGCGCTGTGATAGCCCTTCTCACCGTGGGCCATCAGGATTCCCGCGACGATCAGCGCGACGAAAAATATCACCAGGCCGGCACCGAGACCCGTCACCGTCGCAAGCACAGCGAGCCCGGCCTCCTTCAGCTGCGGGGCGAACTTGTGCGCAAGACCGGTCAGGTCCGTCGATGCCTGTTGCCAGAAGTCGTACACACGCTGGCCGACCAACGGCCAACCCGCCACCGACTCCGCGGGAGGCGGAATCCGGAAGCTACCGCTCCTGGCAATGGCTATCGATTTCTCGACCGAATCGGCTACCGCGAGACCCAGCGCATACGTCGGCACCAGAATCACGGCAAACGCGACAAGGACGATCAGCGTGGCGATCAGGCCATCCTTGCCGCCGAGCATGGAGCGAAGCAGGACCTGCAGCGGATAGAGCGTGATCGCAAGAATCACCGACCAGACCATCAGGTTAAGAAACGGCGCGAAGATCCGAAAACAGAATACGGCCAGGACCGCGACGAGTCCGGCGCGGATCAGCACGTCGAGCATCTCTCGGGACGGAGTGCGTTGGGGAATCGGTGTGAGCAGCATAAGTTGTTCTCCCGCCAGGTCGCGTCGCGGTTCGGCGGCGACATCGTGATAGGCCTGCAATCGCGAAAACTCATACCCACTGGATCGTTCTTGACGGCAACACCAAGGCCTGCCTGCGATTCCGGCATCTTAGGAAGAGGATGGCGCCGGCTTTGTCGTCGACAGAACGCGGCGTTTCACTACTATTGGACCCGCACCTGAAATATTCAATTGGACTTTGGTCTCATGGACCCGGTGCGATCTTTCGAATCGATGTTGGCGATAGGAACGAAACTCACCCGAATTCGTCGTGCTGCGGCAATTGGTCAGTGATCGAGTACCACGGTGCCTTTGAACCTACGAAATTGTGGGCAGTGGGAGACAGGGCGGGCGAGTCTGTGAGCGTTCCCAGCGTGACGTGGACGTACTGGCCCTGACGAACCACCGAGAACATCAGACTTCCACATATTTTGCAGCGCACGTCATGCGACGCGCGTTCATCGCCAAAAATCAACAGGCTGTCTTCGCCCCGAGTGATGCGCAACTTGTCGCGCTCGATTCCCGCGAAGGATTTGAACGCCGAGCCGGTCGCGCGCCGGCAGTTCGAACAGTGGCAGTTCAACGCATAGACGAATTCGTCTCTAACCGAGTAATGGACGGCACCGCAAAGGCATCGGCCGGCAAGCAATGGTTTCATGGCTGCTTTTAAACAGAGGGTACGTCGCAAATTGGCAAGTCACGCAGCCGTGATTATTCGCGAGTCGACGCCCGATGTCGAACCGCCAGAGCGCTAGCGCCTGAAAATGACCTGCGCCGTGCCGGCCTCGATCGGAGAGGAAGTGTGCTGGTGGACAATGTTCCATCCGTCGGCCTGCTGCCTCAGCGTCATGGTGAGGCGATTGTCCATGGCGCGCAGTTCCAATCCGTCGGCGTCGACGGCCTTGTATGTCGCGAAAGCGTGAACCACGGCGAGGTCCGCGGCGACGATCGTTCGCGCCTCGCTGAAATCGACTATCACACGTTCCGTACCCAGCGAACCGAACCAGCCCTCCACCATGGCGCGCCACGATGCGATGCCGTTGTACGACCATGTCCCCCACATGTCGAAGACCACCGCATCGCGGTCGTAAAGCGCAACCAACGCGTTCACGTCTTTTGCCCATACCGCGGCTTTGTAGCTTTCCAGGACTTGCAGGATCGGATTGTCGAGTCTGTTCACAGTGTGCTCCCGGGTCGGATGACGGTGGCGGCCAGACCTGGCGCGAACGGCAGATCCAAGGTTCCTGACCGATTGTCTTACCAGCTAACGACGATCGACGCACCATCGGATCGACATCTCCCCGAAAAAACCTTCGACGCGATATTGCATTGCATTGATCGGATCGCCGCGGGCTGCGCGGATTACTGAGCAATCTGCTGACGTTGATACTCGTCGTGCTTCATTTGCATATAGTCGGCGCGGCTGACCTCGTGCAATTGCCGCGGATACTGCTCGGTCGCATCGAACCAGTCGGTGAGGCGTTTGTCGAGGCGTGCGTTGGGTGGGCTGGAAAGCGCGGCAAGATAGGCATCGATGGCGAGGTAATAGCGCATGGTATTGCGTTCGACCAGACCGCGCACGCCGCCGATATATCGCGTCTCGCCCGTCGACGGATCGGGCGTCGAGGAAAAGCCAACCTTGCCGCTACCGATCGTCGCCAGGTAGGTTTTCATCGCGAACCGTCCCGCCGCGCCGTATCCGTACGCGTAAGTCAGGTGAATAAAGGTGCGGCTATCCCCCACGGGTATCGCTTCCAGCACGATACGGTAGTCTTTCGTGCTCAGCGGACCCGTGGCGGCGCTGAGCTCGACGCGAAAATAATCCTGGGTGCTTGCTACCGGGCGATAGTTGAATTGCACGCGGTACGACGACGACAGCGATTCCTCGGTTTTCTTGCCGATGTTCACCGTGAGAACCGTACCGCTGTCGCTGGTCGACGCATGGCAGTATTGGGTGTTCAGATGCAGGATCAACACGTCGCACCAGTTGGCCGGACCCCGGGCCGGGTCGTTGAGCGCGCCGCTGACCACCGCGAAAGGATAGTTGAGCACACCGTAAATATCGCCCTTGAGCGCCGACGGCAACTCCTGCGACTCGAGGTACAACGGTCGCTGAAACGGGTTGTGCGCGAGTTGCTGCGTCAGACTCTGATATTTCTCGCGCAGGCGAGCCGCGCCGTCGTCCGCTTGCGCGAAGGCGCTCAGGCACACGCAACAGAACGTCGTCGTGATCAAGACCGTCCACCATGATCGCGCGCACCGGTTGCCCGCCGCGGATTTCGCAAGCCTGCTCATGGTCATCCTCCTTTTCGGCTCGGTTGCGGCGCACAAGATGCCGATCCGATCGTGGCGCCCTCGTTGCGCTTGCATTCGTTTGCGAGTGCATCGTCACCGCCGTCACGCGGCCATACGCAAATACAGGTCGCGGAACGCGAAGCGCTCATCGCTGACCCGGCAGCCATTCCGGGCACGAAGTTTTGGGCTCACGCATCAGATTCCCGAGATGATCAAGCATGGCGGTGGGTCGATTATCTTCACCTCGACTCGATACGACCGAATCGCAGACGTTCGTGACAGGCCTGCACGCGCTCAAGCGGGTGGCAAAGCCGGAAGAGATTGCACGCTCGGCGCTCTATCTCGCTTCCGACGATTCGTCCTTCGTGACGGGTACGGCTTCGTTGGTCGACGGTGGGGTTTCGATCACCCGCACATGAGCTTTTAGAACACGGCGCCAGCGCGGATGCGGATGTTCGTGCCGGCGCCTCGGCCGTTAGCTGTTGCGCGGCAGACGTACGGCGAACGTCGTCTCATCCGCGCCTGAGCGCGCCTCGATCGCGCCGTTGTGCGCCTTGGCGATTTCGGTCGCGATATAGAGTCCGAGGCCAAGACCGCTGCGGCCGTCTTGAGCGTTCTGCAGATCCGGACCGCGCTGAAGTGGATCAAAAATGCACTCGAGCAACGACATTTCGATGGCAGGTCCGCTGTTCGTAACCTCGAAACGCACCTCGGCCTGGTCGCCAGTCACCACGACCCGCACTGGCGCGTCGGGCGATCCATATTTGATGGCATTGAGAACCAGATTGCCCAGCAGCTGTTGTAAACGCGGGCCATCCCAGACGCCCCGCACGTCACCCTGTACCTCCAGCTCGATTTGCCGGTCGGGATGAATTGCGCGCAACTGGTCCAGTTCGTCAATGAAGACCTCCGCGAGATCAACGGTGGTGGGCGAGACGTTGATTCCAAGCCCGAGTCTGGTCCGGTTGAAATCGCACAAGTCATCGAGAAGTGCCTGCATCCGAGCGCCGCTGCGCACCAGACGGGTGGCGGCTTCTGAAACGCGCTCCCCAGCATTCAGCGCGCACAGATACGACGCCGTCATCTGGATCGTCTGAAGCGGGCTGCGCATGTCATGGCCGAGCATCCCGAGCAACAGATTGCGCGCCTGATCCACTTGCAGGGTGAAAAAGCCGAGCGATTCGGCAAGCGCCTGATCGATGGCCTCATTGAAGCGGATGACGTCATCCAGACAAGGTGCCTCGGGATGACACTCGTCCATCCACAACCGCAGCACGCTGGCGCGCAACGCACGGTACTCCGCGGCCAGCTGGTTGCTGTCGAAGCCGCCTCGCGCCCTCAAGACGGCATGTGTCTGCGCGGCGGTCTCCGGCGCATTATTCAGTTTGGGAGCGCGCCGCAGCGATTTTCCGTGTTGCGCTTTCGTGGTCTGCGAACTCCGAAGGTCTCTCGCGATCGCTTCGAGAAGCTGCGGCGCGTGGTCGCGCAAGGCCAGCGAACCCATGTTATCTGCCGCCGGCAACAGGGTGGCAGCAAACGCCTCCCACTGCCGCAGGATTGGCTCGGTGTCCCGCCGGATAAAATCCGCCAATCGCATGCCCGCTCCGCAGAACAGAGGAATGAAGGAGATATTTAGCTACATGCGTATTACGCACGAATGCATGGAGGGTTTCCCTCGGTGTTTACGCTGCGTCCAGCGCAAGCCGCAGGTATGGCTAGTTCGCCATTAGCGTGACAACCTCGAGAATCCGCGCGACGCGGCCAGGTAAGCGCAACCGATCGGCGCTTGAGCCGCGCTGGGCCCCTATCACTGCGTGATCGCCCGCCGCACATTGCGGGCGATCCACGCCGTCAGACCGGAGCGGCCCGCGATCGACAGCGTGCGGCGCGGCCCAAGCACGATGCCGCCGACCACCAGCGCGAGCAGCAGCGCGACATGCGGCGCCTCGGCGAGCGACCCGAGCACATTGCTGGCGGATGACCGCCAGGCCGGCCGCGCCGCCGGCAATGCGGCAGTCCCGTTCGCCACGACCAAGGCGGTTCGCGATGCCTCCATGCGTTCCAGAATGGTCACCCGGGCAAGCTCATGCGCGCGATGTGGTTGACTCATTTGAGCGACTCCCTGAGCGCGTCGAGATCGCTGTGAATCTCGGCCTTGAGGACGTGAAGCGATTGCGCCGGTTTCTGCGCCCGCACGACGAGGAAAGAAACGATGCACACCAGCAGCCACGCGGCGGCCACGCCCCACACCACCGCAAGAAAGTAGGCCGTCTGCCATGCAGTAGCGATGATCGCGATGCAAATGAAGGACAGCGTGAACAGGCCCGCGACCGCCAACGCCACGAGCGCGCTCAACTCGCGCACCAGGCGCTTTCGCGTCTCCTCGACTTCCAACGCGATCAGCTCGCTATAGTCGGTGACACGCTCGACACAGAATCGACCGACGTTGCGCCATCTCGTGACCTTCGCATGGATTGTCATTCTGTCCTCACGATTTGTTTGCGCCGGCCGCAATATGCACAGACTCCGTCCATCGGCCGATAGAGCGAAGCGACGCCAGCGTTGAACCCAGCGCAAGAGCCGGACCCGCGCTAACCGATCGCACGCCGCGTGCCCGTTCCCGCGCGGACGCCCCGAGGTGGTCGGCTTGGCGGCACAGCCCTTGCTGGACCGAAGCAGACCATTCGCTCTGCGAGGACAGCATGACCCCGCGCCCCCCACCCGATGACAGCGAGCGCAGCGCCGGCGATAGCATCGGCGACACCGGCTCCGATATGGCTACCCCGGACGGACGCGCGCTGCCCGCCGCGCGTGAGGAGCGCGGCTCGCAGCACGCGATGCATGACGTGTACCGCGGCGCCCTCATCACGGTGACCGCGCATCAGAATGCCCGCGACGCCTGGATCGCCGACGTGTCGATTTCCCGCGACGGCCGGCCGATGGACCTACCCGCGGGTCTGGCCAATGTCGAGCCCGTGACGCCGGAATGGCTCACTGAAGCGGAAGCGTTGCGCGCCGGCATCGAACATGGACGCTATCTGATCGACCGGGCGCTCGGCGATAGCTCCTAGCGCGCGGCACTCACCCGGCTTGCGTCCGCGACGCCGATCGCGGCCCGCAAGTCGTCCGGATGAACCATCAATTCGCGGACCTCGCGCAGCGTCGCGTACTGGTCGAGCACCGTGCGCCATCGCGGCGATTCGAGCAAGTGACGCCACACCGGTTCGAGTTCCGCGCAATCGGCGTCGCGCCCATCCGCCAATGCGCTCGCGAAGTCGAGGCTGGCGTGAGCCGACAGCAGTTGCATCCGGCTCGCCGGACTCAGCACGCGCGGCGCCGCTTCGACGGGCGCATCGCAGCAATACAGCACGGTCCTGCGAAGACCGGCCCTGTCGCTGGTCAGCGCGGCGAGCGACGCGCCGCTCAGACGCACCGCGCCTTGCTGCGTGCGGAACGAGTAGACGGTGTGCGGGTCCGCGTGCGCGAGCAGCGTCAGCCCGCGCACGAGCCGCGGCAGATCGGTGGTGGCCGCGTCGACCGATGCCTTCGCTTCGACGAGCAGGCACACGTCCCACGCCGCCGCGTCTGCCGGAGGCTGCGCCTCGCGCAATAGCACCACGTCCCATTCGGTTTTCGCGCGCTCGTGGCTCGCGGGTATCGTGGCCGGCACGCGCATCGAGTTCACGACACGGTACGCGGCTTCCGCTCCCTGCGCGTCGTTGAGGCGCCGCGCGAGTGCCTCGAGCGCATCGGTTGCCG
Source organism: Paraburkholderia sprentiae WSM5005 (assembly GCF_001865575.2). Classification (NCBI taxonomy): domain Bacteria; kingdom Pseudomonadati; phylum Pseudomonadota; class Betaproteobacteria; order Burkholderiales; family Burkholderiaceae; genus Paraburkholderia; species Paraburkholderia sprentiae. Next base: position 1,324,461 of record NZ_CP017561.2, on the reverse strand, counting down.
ACGCTTCGACCGCGGCGCCGCGCTGCTTCGAACTCAATCCTCGCGCGAGCGCAGTGGAGCTTCCCGGTCGCGGCCCCTGGCGATCCCATAGCGACCGGTAGTGACACACGCGCTCGTCGGACGTCAGCGCGTCAAGCCGTCGCAAGCGCTGCAACGCGGCACTGTCGATTAATTGCGCGAGGCCGCGTTGCAGCGCCGCGTCGTGCGCGATCTGCGGCGTATCGATGCAAGCCTGCACGGCCTCGCCCAGTTCGGGCCACGCTTCGGCAAGCGCGAGCGCGTGCAGCCGCGCCAACGCGTCGCGTTGCAGGCCGGGTAGCAGCCGCTGCTGTTTGGCCGGATGCGCGATCGCATTGACGGCCGCGTAGATCAACCGGCGATCGACGCTCGCATGCGCGGCCAGCGACGCGTACTCGCGCACCACCGCGCTGCGATGCCGTAGCAGCATCGCCTGAAACACCGGGTCGCCGGCTTCGTCGCGCATCGCCTCCCGAATCATGCGCGCGAGCGCCTCGATGAAGAACCGCTGACTTGCCGCGTCCGGGGCTTGACCACGCGCGCTCGCCTCGCGCGCCTGCTCGATCGCGAGCGCGAGCACGGTCGCGGGACTCGCTTGCGGCGCCGGCGCGCAGACGGCCGCGAGCGCCGGCAGGCGATAACGGCGCGCGACAGCGTCGAGTATCTCGGCGAGCAACGAAGACGATGGCGTCACGGACATAGCGATATGTCGATAAGTTGGCGAGGTAACTGTACCTGAACGCTCGGTGCGGCGCGCGGACCCGGACGCGCCGCTCGTGGCTGGCGCGCGCCATGCTGCATTAGCGCGCGACGCAGCCCCATCATGGTCGCGGTAGCGCGAGGCGCAGGTTCGCGCACGGCGGCAGGCCGAGGACGCCATGTCACGACAGCAACCGAAAACCGCAGCGAAGCCGGCTCGCTGGCGCCGGACGATCAACGTCGCGAGCGATGCCGCCAATCGTTTTCTGTCGGACCGATGCGCGATGCTCGGCGCCAGCATCGCGTTCTATTCGGCGTTCTCGCTGGCGCCGACGCTGCTGCTGGTGCTGGCGGTCATCGGTTGGATCTTCGGCCGCGATGCCGCGCAGGGACGGCTTTTCGAGCAGGCGCGGCAGTTGGTCGGCAACGACGCGGCGCACGCGATGCAGGACATCGTCGCACACGCGCACCGCGCGGGCGGCAGCGGCATGGCCGCGGCGTTGTCGATCGCGCTGTTGCTGGTCGGCGCGTCCGCCACGTTTTCATCGCTCAATACCGCGCTCGACATCGTGTTCGCCGCCCATCCGCGCAAAGGCATCGCCGGGCTCGCGCTGGTCTTGCGGGCGCGACTCGTGTCCATCGGCTTGCTATTCGGGCTCAGCTTTCTGCTGGTGGTGTCGCTCGTCGTCGATGCCGCGATTCAGACCCTCGGCGGTGCGCTGTTCGGCAATCCGGCGCTGGGCGTCGTTGCCGATGTGCTGCAATCGTTGCTCGGTTTTGTCATTCTGGCCGTCGGGCTCGGCGCGCTGATCAAGTGGCTGCCCGACGCGGCGGTGCCGGTACGACCCGCGCTGGTGGGCGGCACCGTGGCGAGCCTGCTGTTCACGGCGGGCCGACATCTGTTCGGCTTCTATCTCGTGCATGCGGGCACGGCGGGCGTATTCGGCGCGGCCGGCTCGCTCGCGGTGCTGATGATGTGGCTGTATTTCTGTGCGGTCGTGTTTCTGTTCGGCGCGGAAGTCAGCGCGTCGTTGTATCGCGAGACGGCGTCGCGCGCGCATGCCGATCTTCGGCCAGCATGATTCGGGTCCGCGCGTTCGCCACGGACTTTACATTTTCCTGACATGAAACATGCATGGCGAATTCAGCACAAAAATTGCTGTCCGGACTAACACGGAGAAAACCGGCTTCAACCATGCAGACGCTTAACGCTCGGCGTACACTCGCCGGAACGCGCTTGCCATAAGACGCAAGGGCAATGAAGCGCTCGCGTTCAAACGCGGGTTTATGGAGATTCAGGAGAACAATCAATGAGCTGGACTCGGGAACAGAGAAACGTCACGATCGCCGCCTATCTCGGCTGGACCCTCGACGCATTCGATTTCTTTCTGATGGTGTTCGTGCTGAAAGACATCGCGCAGGAATTCAATACGGACATTCCGTCGGTCGCCGTCGCGATCATGCTGACCTTGATGATGCGCCCGCTCGGCGCATTGATTTTCGGCTGGCTTGCCGACAAATACGGCCGCCGTCCGACGCTGATGATCAACATCGCGTGCTTCTCGCTGCTCGAACTGCTGTCCGGCCTGTCGCCGAACCTGATGACGCTGCTCGTGCTGCGCGCGCTGTTCGGTATCGCGATGGGCGGCGAATGGGGTGTCGGCGGCGCGCTGACCATGGAAACCGTGCCGCCGAAGTCGCGCGGGATCGTCTCGGGTCTGCTGCAGGCCGGTTACCCGAGCGGCTACCTGCTCGCGTCGATCGTGTTCGGCCTGTTCTATCAATACATCGGCTGGCGCGGCATGTTCTTCGTCGGCGTGGTGCCCGCGCTGCTCGTGCTGTACATTCGCGCGCACGTGCCGGAGTCGCCCGCGTTCCAGACGCTCGAAAAGAAGGTACGTCCCGGCCTCGTCGCGACGCTCAAGAAGAACGTCGGCCTGTCGATCTACGCGATCATCCTGATGACCGCGTTCAACTTCTTCTCGCACGGCTCGCAGGATCTGTATCCGACCTTCCTGCGCGTCCAGCACAAATTCGACGCGCACACGGTGTCGTGGATCACCATCACGCTGAACATCGGCGCCATTTGCGGGGGTCTGTTCTTCGGCTGGTTGTCGGAGCAGATCGGCCGCAAGCGCGCGATTTTCATCGCCGCGCTGATCGCGCTGCCGGTGCTGCCGCTGTGGGCATTCTCCACCACGCCGATGTTGCTCGCACTCGGCGCGTTCCTGATGCAGATCTCGGTGCAAGGCGCCTGGGGCGTGATTCCGGTGCACTTGAACGAAATCTCGCCCGATGAGATCCGCGCGACCTTCCCCGGTCTCGTGTACCAGTTGGGCAATCTGATCGCGTCGGTCAACGGTCCGCTGCAAGCGAAAATCGCGGAAGTGCACAACAACGACTACGCGCTCGTGATGGCGGTTGTGATCGGTATCGTCGCGATCGTGATCTGCGCGCTGATTCCCTTTAGCCGTGAGCGCCGCGGCATCGACATGACGCAGTCCGCGCGTGACGTCGTCGGCGCGGGTTCGCCTGGCGGCGCGGTCGGAGGACAACACGTTTAACCGCTTCAGGTGTTCGAACCGCCACGATGCCGAGATAAACTGCATCGCCACGCAATACGAGGCCGTTCCGATTCGTCGGAACGGCCTTTTTGTTTTCCGCGCGGCACGACTTCCGTCAGCTCTTCTAGAGGAGTTAGTCCAGCCGACGTCTTGCTCGCACCGGCCATCCTTCCTTATCCTGAAAAAAACGGTTGTTTCAAAAATCCATTTGAATCGCGTGTATGCGAACCGGCAGCACCGGCAATCAGGAGACGCCACGTGGCAATTCGCACAGCAGGCCGGCATGCCGGCGATACGAAGTCACGCATTCTCGACGCCGCGGAGACGCTGTTCATCGAATGCGGTTATGAGGCCATGTCGCTGCGCCAGATCACTTCGCGCGCCGAAGTCAATCTCGCGGCGGTCAACTATCACTTCGGCAGCAAGGAATCGCTGATTCACGCGATGCTGTCGCGCCGGTTAGATCGGCTCAACCAGGAGCGCCTGAAGCTGCTCGACCGCTTCGACGCCATGCTCGGCGCGCGCCTCACCTGCGAGCACGTGCTCGGCGCGATGTTCATTCCAGCGCTGCGTCTGTCGCGCGATTCGCGCGTCGGCGGCAAAGCGTTTTTGCGGCTGCTCGGGCGCGCCTACACCGATCCGTCGACGTTCATTCGCGAGTTTCTGAACGCGCACTACGAGTCGCTGGCCGTGCGCTTCTTCGACGCGTTCCAGCGCGCGCTGCCGCATCTGCCGCGCGAGGAGCTCGGCTGGCGGCTCCATTTCGCGATCGGTGCGCTGTCGGGCGTGCTCGCCGGCACCGATACCGACAGCCTGATTGCTGAGTTCTCGCAACGCAAGTCGATGAACGATGCGCAGCTGATCGCGCGCCTTGCGTCATTGATGGTCGCCGCGCTGAAGGCGCCGCTGCCGGACGGCACGCAACTGGCCACGTTCGCCGCGGTGCTCGGCGATGCGACCGAAGGCGGCACGCAACACGCGGCCGTTCGTGCGCAGCAAGTTGCGCGCGGCGAGACGGCCGCAACGATGGAGGAGGAAACGTCATGCCGTGGTTCATCCTGGGGCTCGTCATCGCCGCATTCGCTCTCGTCTACGGCCAGGCTCGCGCCTCATGGTGGCTCGCGGCGCTGATCGTCTGGGTCGCGGCCGCGCACGTCGGCGGCGCGGCTGGCCCGCTGCTGACGACACTGCTCGCGATCGTGCTGGTGTCCCCCGCCGTCGTGCTGACGATCAAGCCGCTGCGCCGCGCATGGCTCGCGACACCGGTGCTCGACACGTTCCGCAAGATCCTGCCGGAGATGTCGCCGACCGAGCGCGACGCGATCGAGGCCGGCACCGTGTGGTGGGACGCCGAACTGTTCTCGGGACGCCCGCACTGGGACACGCTGCTCGGCTATGGCCCGGCCACGCTCACCGCCGAAGAGCAGTCGTTCCTCGACGTCGAATGCGAGCAGTTGTGCGATCTCGCGAACGACTGGGAAACCACGATGGTCTGGCAGGACCTGTCGCCGCGAACGTGGCAGTTCATCAAGCAGCACGGCTTTCTCGGCATGATCATTCCGAAGCAGTACGGCGGCAAACAGTTCTCCGCGTACGCGCATTCGCAGGTCATCATGAAGCTCGCGACGCGCTGCTCGGCCGCGGCCGTCTCGGTGATGGTGCCGAACTCGCTCGGCCCGGCCGAGCTGCTGATGCACTACGGCACCGACGCGCAGAAGAACCACTATCTGCCGCGTCTCGCGCGCGGCGAGGACATCCCCTGCTTCGCGCTGACGAGCCCGTATGCCGGTTCCGATGCCGCCGCGATTCCCGATGTCGGCATCGTCTGCGAGGGCATGCACGAGGGCTGCGAGACGCTCGGCTTCAGCGTCACGTGGGACAAGCGCTACATCACGCTCGGCCCGATCGCCACCGTGCTCGGCCTCGCGTTCCGCGCGCTCGATCCGGACCATCTGCTCGGCGCGAACGACGAACCCGGCATCACCTGCGCACTGATTCCGACCGACCACCCCGGCGTCGACATCGGCCGCCGTCACTGGCCGTTGAACGCGGTGTTCCAGAACGGCCCGAACTCGGGCACGGACGTGTTCATTCCGCTCGACTGGGTGATCGGCGGACGCGCCCAGGTCGGCAACGGCTGGCGCATGCTGATGGACTGTCTGGCGGCGGGCCGCGCGATCTCGTTGCCGTCGTCGAACGTCGGGATGGCGAAGCTCGCGGTGCGCGGCACCGGCGCGTATGCCGCGCTTCGCCGCCAGTTCCGCACCGCCGTCGGCAAGTTCGAGGGCGTGCAGGAAGCGCTCGGCCGCATGGGCGGCAATCTGTATGTGATGGACGCCGCGCGCCGCCTGTCCGCGCAGGCGGTCGACCTCGGCGAAAAGCCGTCCGTCATTTCGGCCATCGCCAAATATCACATCACCGAGCGAGCGCGGATGGTCATCAACGACGGCATGGACGTCGCGGCCGGCAAGGGCATCTGCATGGGGCCGTCGAATTTTCTGGCGCGCGCGTATCAGCAGGTGCCGATCTCGATCACCGTCGAAGGCGCGAACATTCTGACGCGCTGCCTGATCATCTTCGGCCAAGGCGCGATTCGCTGCCATCCGTACGTGCTGAAGGAAATCACCGCGACGCGCGAGCCCGATCGCCACAAGGCCTTGCGCGAATTCGACGCGGCGTTCTTCGCTCACCTGAATTTCACGGTGTCGAACGCGGTGCGCTGCGCCGTGTACGGGCTGACCGGCGGCGCGCCGATCGCGAAGCCGCATCGCGCGTATGCGCCGCTCCATGCGTACTATCGTGCGGCGACGCGTCTGTCGACCGTGTTCGCCTTGCTCGCCGATGTATCGATGTTGGTGCTCGGCGGCGATCTGAAGCGCCGCGAACGCATCTCGGGGCGCCTCGGCGATGTGCTGTCGCAGCTCTACCTGATCTCCGCGACGCTGAAGCGTTTCGAGGATGAAGGCCGTCAGCAGGCCGACCTGCCGCTTGTGCGCTGGGGCGTCGAGGATGCGCTGTACCGGGCGCAACACGCGCTCGACGGCGCGCTCGCGAACTACCCGAACCGGGTCGCCGCGACGCTCATGCGCGTGGTCGCATTCCCGTTCGGCCTGCCGCATCGCGAGCCGTCGGATCGGCTCGGCAGCGAGATCGCCGAGCTGATGCAAACGCCCGGCGCCGCGCGCGAGCGGCTCGTCGCCGACTCGTACGTGCCGCATCCCGACGTCGATGCGCTCGGCTACGGCGAGCTGGCGTTCGCGCTGACTCCGCCATTCGCGCGGATCGAGCAGAAGCTGCGCGACGCGGTGAAGCAGGGACTGCTCGAACCGATGCCGCAAAGCCTGCCGCAGCTCGCCGCGTGGGCCGATGCCGCGCAACGCGAGGGGCTCATCGACGCGGACGAGCGGCGCGTGCTCGACGACTACGCGCGCTACGGCGCGCGCTTCGTCAAGGTCGACGATTTCCCCGCCGACTTCGACATGCTGGCGAATTTGCAACAGCGCAAGCAGGCGCTCGAAAAGGCGCTGGAGTTTGCGCCCTGATGAGCGCGCTCACGCCGGGAAAACTGACGACGCGGCGCTGCGAACCGTACCTGAGTCACGCAACTCAAGGCACACTGACACACGCCCGGCGCGCCTCACAAAATACAGAGGCCGGCGGCGGCGGGTCCAGCGGAGCAACCGATAACATGAACGACGCCTACCTGAAGTTCGTCAACTCGCCGTTCGGCGGCCGTCTCGCGCGCTCGCTCGGCCTGCCGAAGCCCGAGGTGCTGCGGCGCTATCGCGCGGACCGGCCCGAGTTCGGCGGTCTGATCGCGATCGGCGCGGGCCGCGAACCGCGTCTGTTGGACGCGTTCGCGAGTTTCATCGCGAGCGTCGGCATGACGAGCGTCGCGCATGAAAGCGCCGGGCTCTGGGTGCCGCTCGCCACTCGCCACGGCCTGATGACCGGCCGCTTCGAGCCGGCCGAAGCCGGTTCGCCGGGCAAGCTCGCCGCGCTGCTGTTCGATGCGAGCGGCATCGACGACAGCAGCCTGCTCGAACCGCTGCACGGCTTTTTCCACGACACGCTACGCTCGCTCGGCAAGTGTGGGCGCATCGTCGTGCTGGGCCGGCCGCCCGAGGCCTGCGCGAACCCGCGTCAGTGGACCGCCCAGCGCGCGCTCGAAGGGCTCGTGCGCTCGCTCGGCAAGGAAGCGCGGCGCGGCATTACCGCCAATCTCGTGTATGTCGAGGCGGGCTCGGAACGCGGCATCGAGGCGACGCTGCGGTTTTTCCTGTCGCCGCGCTCGGCGTATGTGTCGGGTCAGGTGGTGCGCATCGCGGCGCAAGGCGCGCTCGCGCACGACGCCGCCGCGTTCGACTGGCGCCAGCCGCTCGCCGGCCGGCGCGCGCTCGTCACGGGCGCCGCGCGCGGCATCGGCGCGGCGATCGCGAGCGTGCTCGCGGCCGAGGGCGCGCATGTGATCGGCCTCGACATTCCGTCGGCGCGCGACGCGCTCGATGCGACGATCCGTCAGCTGAACGGCAGCACGCTCGCGTTCGATATCGCCGCGCCCGAAGCAGCCGCGCAGATCGCCGCCGCGCTCGACGAGCTCGGCGTCGACATCGTCGTGCACAACGCCGGCATCACCAAGGACAAGACCATCGCGAAAATGACCGACGCCGCGTGGCAAAGCGTGATCGACATCAACCTGAGCGCGCAGGAGCGCATCGACGACGCGCTGCTCGCGGCGGGGATCCTGCGCGACGGCGGGCGCATCGTCGCGGTGTCGTCGATCAGCGGCATTGCGGGCAATCCCGGCCAGACCAACTACGCGACCTCGAAGGCTGGAGTGATCGGCCGCGTACAGAGCATGGCGCCGCAACTGCGCGCGCGCGGCATCACGATCAACGCGGTCGCGCCCGGCTTCATCGAAACGCAGATGACCGCGAAAATGCCGTTCGCGCTCCGCGAGGCCGGCCGCCGCATGAACTCGATGAGCCAGGGCGGCCAGCCCGTCGACGTCGCGCAGACCATCGCGTGGCTCGCGCATCCGGGCTCGGCCGGCGTGACCGGCCAGGTCGTGCGCGTGTGCGGTCAAAGCCTGATCGGCGCCTGAACGGGAGCATGGGTATGGATGAACCGCGTGATCCGTTCGGCAGCCGTCAACTCGCGCCCGCGCCGGGCGGCGACGGGGCGCGGCCGAAAACCGTCGTCATCGAAACTCTGCCCGCGCCGGCGAAGCTGTATGGACGCGCGCTGACGGGCATCGTCAAGCGCGGACGCGACACGCGGCTGCCGCCGTTGCGGCTCGTACGCCCCGCCGTCGCGCTCGAACCCGGCCCCGTGTGGCGCTATGCGCGCGTGTGCGGCTTCATTCCCGAGCACGGCGTGCCGCTCACCTACCCGCATCTGCTCGCGTTTCCGCTGCATCTGCTGATGCTGACCGACCCCGCGTTTCCATGGCCCGCGCTCGGACTCGTGCATCTGGCCAATCACGTACGGCTGCGCCGGCCGCTCGCGCACAAGGACCTGCTGCGCGTCGAGGTCGAATTCGGCGCGCTGCTGCGTCACGACAAGGGCCAGGCGTTCGTCGTGCATACGCGCATCTATCGACGCGGCGAAGCGGTGTGGGACGGCGATAGCGTCTATCTGAAGCGCGCGGTGCCGGCGCTCGGCCATCCGCTCGAAGCGTTGACGCTCGGCCCCGATGCGCTGCAGCGGATCGCGCGCTGGCAGCTCGCGCCGCAACTGGGCCGCGACTACGCGAGCGTGTCGGGCGACTACAACCCGATCCACATGAGCGCGCTGTCGGCCAGGGTGTTCGGCTTTCCGCGCGCGATCGCGCATGGCATGTGGACGCTCGCGCGCGCCGCGGCGTCGCTGCAGCCGCCGAAGCCGCTCGCCGAAGCGACGCTCAGCGCCGAGTTCAAGGTGCCGATGCTGCTGCCGGGCGAAGCGTCGCTGTGGAGCGCATCGCCTTCGCTGATCGAACGCGATATCGAGGTGCGCGATATCGCCGGAGAAAAGCCGCATTTGCGCGGGCGCATGCAGTGGCGGCTGCTGTGAGCCGTGAGCGCATCGTTCGCACCGGCCGATAACCTGGGAACGATCCAAAGGAGCCGAGCATGCCCCACCCGCAACCCGCCGTGCGCCGCGTCGCCATCATCGGGGGCAACCGGATTCCGTTTGCCCGCTCGAATACCGCGTACGCGAGCGCATCGAATCAGGACATGCTGACCTTTGCCCTGCAAGGGTTGATCGATCGCTACGGGCTGCACGGCGTGCGTCTCGGCGAAGTCGCGGCGGGCGCGGTCATCAAGCATTCGCGCGACTTCAACCTGACGCGCGAGTCCGTGCTGTCCACCACGCTCGCGAAGGAAACCCCCGCCTACGACGTGCAGCAGGCCTGCGGCACCGGCCTCGAAGCCGCGATCCTCGTCGCCAACAAAATCGCGCTCGGGCAGATCGACGCGGGCATCGCGGGCGGCGTCGATACCACGTCCGACGCGCCGATCGCCGTCAACGAGCGCATGCGCAAGATCCTGCTCGAAGCGAATCGCGGCAAAACTACCGGTCAGCGGATCGCCGCGCTCAGCAGGCTGCGGCCCGGCATGCTCTTCAAGCCGCTATTGCCGCGCAACGGCGAGCCGCGCACGGGGCTGTCGATGGGCGAGCATTGCGAGCTGATGGCCAAGCGCTGGAACATCTCGCGCGAGGCGCAGGACGTGCTCGCACACGAGAGCCATCGCAAGCTCGCCGATGCGTACGCGCGCGGCTTCGTCAACGATCTGATGACGCCGTACAAGGGCCTCGCGCGCGACAACAACCTGCGCGCCGACCTATCGCTCGAACAGCTCGGCACGCTCAAGCCGGTGTTCGACCGTGACGCCGGCACGCTGACCGCCGGCAATTCGACGCCGCTCACCGACGGCGCATCCGCGGTACTGCTCGCGAGCGAAGCGTGGGCGGCCGAGCGCGGCTTGCCGGTGCTCGCGTATCTAAGCTGGTCGGAAACGGCGGCGGTCGACTTTTTCGACAAGCAGGAAGGCCTGTTGATGGCGCCCGCCTACGCGGTGCCGCGCCTGCTCGCGCGCGCGGGCCTCGCGTTGGGGGACTTCGATTTCTACGAAATCCACGAAGCGTTCGCGGCCCAGGTGCTATGCACGCTCGCGGCATGGCAGGATGACGAATATTGCCGCACGCAGCTTGGCCTCGCCGGCGCGCTCGGCGCGATCGATCGGGCGAAGCTCAACGTGAACGGCGGTTCGCTCGCGACCGGCCATCCGTTCGCGGCGACCGGAGGACGGATCGTCGCCGCGCTCGCGAAGATGCTCGCGCAACTCGACAAACCGGCCGGCAGCGCACGCGGGCTAATCTCGATCTGCGCGGCGGGCGGCCAGGGGGTCGTCGCGATTCTGGAACGCTAGCGCGGCAGCGATACCAACATTTCAGGAGACAACCGATGACCCAGCCCATCCCCGCCCCGCTGCACATGCCGGACGCAGGCGGCAGTCATATGCCAAACCCAGTGCCGACTCCGGCGCCGAATCCCGCGCCGAACACCGACGGTATCTGGTACGCGTCGTATCCGGACGACGTGCCGCGCGAGATCGACGTCACGCAATACGAGTCGCTCGACCAGTTCTTCGACGAATGCGTCGCGCAGTTCCGCGAGCGCGTCGCGTACGTCAGCGTCGGCGCCAGCATGACGTACGGCGAGCTCGGCCGCAAGGCGAAGGCGTTCGCGGCGTACCTGCAAAGCATCGGCGTGCAGCCGGGCGAGCGCGTCGCGATCATGCTGCCGAACACGTTCCAGTACCCGGTCGCGCTATTCGGCGCGATCAAGGCGGGCGCGGTGGTCGTCAACGTCAATCCGCTCTACACGGTGCGCGAACTCGCGCACCAGCTGAAGGACAGCGGCGCGCAGACGATCGTCGTGTTCGAGAACTTCGCGAAGACGCTCGAAGATGCCTTGCCCGGCACCAAGGTGCGCAACGTGATCGTGACCGGGCTCGGCGATCTGCTCGCCGACGGCGCGAATCTGAAGGGACGCCTGCTCAATTTCGTGCTGCGTCATGTGAAGAAGATGGTGCCCGCCTACCAGCTGCCGCAGGCGGTGCCGCTGCTGAAGGCGCTTTCGGCCGGTTACTCGCGGCCGCACACGCCGGTGCGCACGACCCCCGAAGACATCGCGTTCCTGCAATACACCGGTGGCACGACCGGCGTCGCGAAAGGCGCGATGCTCACGCACCGCAACATCATCGCCAATCTGTTGCAGGCGAAGGCGTGGGCCGCGGGGCAGCTGTCCGGCGACGGTGAAACGGTGCTCACGCCGCTGCCGCTTTATCACATCTACTCGCTGACCGTGAACGCGCTGATCTTCATGGGACTCGGCGGGCGCAACATCCTGATCGCGAATCCGCGTGACATCAAGCGCGTGATGATGATCATCCGTCACGAAAAATTCACTGGCATGACCGCGGTCAACACGCTCTATAACGCGTTCCTCGACAACGAGGAATTCCGCCGGCGCGACTTCTCGAACCTGAAGCTCGCAATGGCGGGCGGCATGGCGACGCAGAAAGCCGTCGCCGAGCGCTTCAAGGCGGTGACGGGCAAGCCGATCGTCGAGGGCTACGGGCTGACCGAGTGCTCGCCGATCGTATCGATGAATCCGGTCGAGCTGAGCAAGCAGCGCGACTTCGAAGGCTCGATCGGCCTGCCCGCGCCGTCCACGCAGGTGCGTTTCAGAAAAGACGACGGCAGCTGGGCCAACGTCGGCGAGGCGGGCGAGCTATGCGTGAAGGGTCCGCAGGTCATGAAGGGCTACTGGAACCGCCCCGATGAAACCGCGAAGGTGATCGACGACGACGGCTGGCTCGCGACCGGCGACATCGGCGTGATGGATTCGCGCGGCTTTATCCGGCTGATCGATCGCAAGAAGGACATGATCCTCGTGTCGGGCTTCAACGTGTATCCGAACGAAATCGAGGACGTGATCGCCGCGCATCCGGACGTGCGCGAAGTTGCCGCGATCGGCGTACCCGACCCCGCGCAGGGCGAGCGCGTGAAGGTGTTTATCGTGCGGCGCACCCCGACGCTCACCGCCGAGCAGGTAATCGCCTACTGTCGCAAGAATCTGACCGCCTACAAGGTGCCGAAGCTCGTCGAGTTCCGCGACGAGCTGCCGCAAACCAACGTCGGCAAGATTCTGCGCCGCGCGTTGCGCGACGAGGAACTCGCGAAGCAGAAGTCTGCCTGACCGGAATAACGACCGCGTCGGTACGTTATTGCCTTGTCGGCCATGACACTTTTCTGGAGGGACTCATGAAGCACCGCGGGTTGGGAAGTTCGTTGCTGAGTGCGCTCGTTGCCGGCGCCGCCCTGCTTTCGGTGCCGACGGCCTTCGCGCAGAACGACGACCGCCCGCCCCCGCTCGACACCGCGAGCGCCGTCAAGCCGCCAGCCACACCGGCCGCTCAGGTCGGCAAGCTGTCGCTCGACAGCCAGGTCAAATGGCTGCGCGCCGCGCAGCAAAGCGGCATGCTCGAAAAACTCGACGACGCGCAACTGGTCGCGCTGTTCCAGTCGCTCGATCCGCTCACGCTGCCGCGCTATATCAAGGAAGGGCCGAACGGCTACCCGTCGTACGAGTTCACGATGTCGCGCTCCGAACGCATTCGCGGCGTGTGGCCCGACCAGCCCGATCACATGCTGGTGCGCGTCGCGCACGACCCGCTGCGGATCTATGCGAAGTGGCTGCCCGACGGCGCACACGCGGGCCAGGAAATCATCTACGACGAATCGAAACGCAGCGACGAAACCTACGGTCACCTCGGCGGCATCATGAACGTGATGCCGTTGTGGACCTCACTAGGCGGCGCGCTCGCACGCTCGCAATCGAATCACAGCGTGCGGGATCTGGGCACCGAGTACATCGCCGAGCAATATCTGAGCGAAGGCAGGAGGTACAGCGAGGCCGGCTTGCCGCGTTCGACGCAGATCGCAGTGAAGACGATCGACGGCGTGCGCGTCGTCGCGCTTACGTTCGAAACACCGGTGGGCCAGCCGCGGTTCTACGCGAAGAAGGAAACGCTCGGGCTCGATTTGCGGCATCCGTTCTTTCGCAGCGTCGAGTCTTACGACAACGACGGCAAGATTTTCGAGCAGATCGTGTTCGAGAACATCACGCCGAAGACCTTCGACGATTCGACCTTCGATCCGAAGAACAAGGACTATCGGTTCTAGCCGCGCGCGACACGCGGCGTCAGCGCGAAGGCCACGTACGCGGGTTGCGCGTGCAGCCCCTCGCGCGCTTCGTGACTATGCTCGACGAAGCGTCCTGTGCGAAGCGCGAGGTGTTGCAGGATGAAGTAATCGGACGCCCGCGTGAAGCCGATGAGCGCAGGAACCGCGTGCCGGGTCCGGCCGTCGTCGAGCAGCGGCGCGAGCGTCGTGAACCACAGCGCACCGGCATCGTCGCCGGTGTCGAAAGTCGTCAACCGACAATGCGCGGCATAGCGCGCGAACGACGCGCCGCATTCGAGCGTCGAGTCGACGATCGCGAACGCGTGGGCGCCGTCAGCGCACGCGGCGGCTTGCGCGAGCCACGGCCATGCGCCGCCCGCGGCCGTCGCGAGCGACGCGCCGGTGAGCATGAAAGTGCGTCGATCCATTGGCGTGCAAGTCCCGTTCAGTTTGCGGTTCGATCGTGCAAGTGCGCACTCGCCGTTCACGTGTAGCCCCGCCGGTCGCGCCACGCCGCCGGCCAGATACCCTGCTTGCCCGGCGCGAGAATGCCGTTCGGGTCGAGCGCATCCTTCAGCGTTTCCGCGAAACGCAGCAATGCGCCGTCGTTGAAGCTGTATTGCGCGGCCGCAAAATCCATATACGCGAGATGCGCGCGATATTCGCCGTAGCCGGCCGCGCGCGCATCGCTCATCAGCGAGCGCAGCAGCGCGCCGGCCTGCTCCACCTGGTCCGCGTCGCCGCGATCGAAAATCGCCGCGAAGATGTGATGGAGATGACGCGCACCCGCCGTGAAGCCGCCGTAGTAATCGAATCCGTACTCCGCGGCGCGCGCTTTCACCATCGTGTACTGGCGCATCGCGTCGCGCCCGGTCGCCGGACAGATCGGCGCGAAGTCGACGTGCGCGCCCGCGCCGCCGCGCCAGTCGAGCATGCGAAATGCGGTCATCGCGGGAATCCCGGCCATGTTGCGGTCGCCGCCACCAGTCGGCTGTGCGTCGCCGGCATAGCGCGCCGCCGCGAGCCGCGCCTGCGGCACCCGCGCAAACGCGCGCTCGATCAGCGCATGGCGCGCGTCGATCAACTCCGGCGTGCCGTACAGCGCGAAATGCAGGTTCCAGCGTCCGACGCCGAGTTGGTCGAGCATCGCCTGCACCGCGCTCTCCGGCATCGCGCCCGCGCCGTCGTACCATTGCCGGCGTGGCGACAGGCTCGCCGCGCGCCGCAAACCGCCCTCGATCACCGCGTGATTGCGGATCGTGCCGTCGAGCCGCAACGGCCGCAGAAGCTCGACGATCGCATCCAGATCCGCCTCGCGGCGAAACTGGATTTCGCCGAGCAGATACGCCGGCGGCGCGGGCATCAGCCACACGCCGAGCTTCGTGACGATGCCGTAGTTCGACTGCATGAACATCGCATCGAAGGACGGCCCGTAGCCCGGCTGATACAGCTGCCAGGCGGTGCCGATCTCGACGCCGCCCATGCCGGTGCGCAGCACGTCGCCGTTGGCGAGCACCACTTCCATCCCGCATTGCGCGGCCGCGTGATCGCCATAGTCGGTATAGCCGAAGCCGCGCTCGAGCGTGTTGCCGACCACGCTGCCCCAGCCGGCGGCCGGTGGATCGACCCACAGCTTGTAGCCCTTGTCGCGCAGATGCGCGTACAGGTCGAAATAGCTGACGCCGGGCTCGACGAGCGCGTAGGCGAGCGTTTCGTTGACGTCGAGGATGCGGTTCATGCGCTGCAAGTCGAGCACGACCGAGCCGGTCAGACGCGGCGCGGCGCCGCCGTACGCGAAGTTGCGTCCGGTCGATACGGTCCACAGCGGAATCCGGTATTGATTGGCGATGCGCAGCACCGCGCGGATTTCATCGACCGACGCGGGCAGCAGCGCGGCGCTAGCGGCAAACGCGCCGCGCTCGCCAGGCGCGAATGGATCGCGATAGGCGGCGAGGCCGGCGTCGGAACTCAGCACCTGCGCGTCGCCGACGATCGCGCGCCAGGCGGCGAGCGCGCCGTCGAACTGCGCGGCGGACAGGTTGGGCGGCAGCGTCTGGGGCAAGGCGTCTCCTTGTCGGGCACCCGGCGGGCGCAGTCGCGCGGGCGGCGATTCGCATATGGCCACCGACGGCCTTGACGACGCGCTACCGCCCGCTACTGCTGCCACGTCTCGGGCTTACCACCGAGCTCGCTGCATACGTCGATCGCGATCTCGCGCAGCTTGCCTTCCGCGATCGCGCCGGACAGCGCGTAGCCCATGCCGTCGCTGATCCAGTAAAAGGTGCGGCGGTTGCCGTCGCGAAACAGGCGGAACGCGGTTTCGTCGCGCCCGATGCCGGTCACGTACAGCGTCAGGCGCGCGCCGGCCTGGTTCTCGTACATGAACTGGGCGGCGGGCCCGGCCTCGCCGGGCAATAGCCGGCCGCCCACCAGCGAATAACCATACTCCTGCAACGACGGCACGGATAGCGGGCGGTTCAGTCGCTTCGACAGCCACGTGATCAGATGCGCTTCCTCGCTTGCGGCGACTTCGACCGGATGCCGCCGCTCGGGCGTGTACACCGCGTACGCGATATCCGCGCGCTGCGCAAAACCGGCCGGCTGGCCGCCGAAGCCGCTCCATGCGCCGCCGCTCAGCCGCGGCGCGAGCGGACCGAGCGCCAGCGCCAGCCCGGCGCCGGCCGCGAGCCAGCAGGCGGCGAGACCCGCGCGCTGCCACCACGGCCGCGTACGGCGCACGACGATAAAAGCCGGCTGCGGCGCCTGAGCGGGCTGGCTGCCTGTATCAGGTCGCTCGCCGGATTCGGCAGCTACTTGCCGATCGCCGGCCTGCTGCCCTGCTTGCGCTTGCCGCGCATCGCGGCCCGGCGCGCCGCACAGCGCGCGCAGCGCCGCCTTCTGCGCGCGCCACGCGGCGACGCGCGCGGCGGCCTGCGGATGCTCGCCAAGCTGCATTTCGATCGCGGCGCGCCGGTCATCCGGCAATTCGCCATCGACATAGGCCGACAGCGCGCGCAGATCGAGCTCGGCGGGCAAGTCGGAATGGAAGTCGTCGTTGTTCATTATCGGTTTCTCACCACTTTCAGCGGCGCGACTGTATGCGCCGCTCGCGGCGCATCGGGCTGCGGTCCGTGCATTGGGCCCGGCGGCTCCTCGCACAGCAACGTGCGCATATGCTCGCGCGCGCGCGACAGCCGCGACATCACCGTACCGATCGGCACCCCCAGCGCGCTCGACGCCTCCTGGTACGACAGCTCCTCGACGCACACCAGCAGCAGCACCTCACGCTGCTCGAGCGGCAGGCAGTACAGCGCACGCTGCACGTCGCGCAGCACCAGACCGTCGACCTCGCCGTGCGGCGCCTCGAGATTGCGCCACGGCGCGCTTTCGTCGTCGACGGCGATCTCGCGGCGTCCGCGCAGCTGGTCGATATACAGATGCCGCAGGATCGTCAGCAGCCATGCGCGCAGGTTACTGTTCGGCCGGAATGCCGACCAGCGCGCAAGCGCACGCTCCGCCGTATCCTGCACGAGATCGTCGGCCCAGGCGTGGTCGCCGGTCAGTGCGCGCGCATAGCGGCGCAGCTGCGGCAGCCACGCGATCACTTCCGCTTCGAATGTCACCCGGCGTGCCAGGCCCGGCCGCGGCGTTAGTAGCCGCCGCCGCTGCTGCTGTTGCTGCTCGAGCTCGACGCGGCGGTGTCGGTATCGGCCGCGTGCGCGGGCGAGCCACACGCGAGCGCGAGCAGGACGAAGAGCGCTGACAGAATACGGGATGCTTTCATGGTGAGCCTCCTGGCGGATGCCCGGCGCGCGATCGACTGACCGGCGCGGCGGGCGGCAGGCCGCGACATGCGGTGCTGCCATACCCTACTTAACGCCGCGATCGCGCGGTTTATTCCATCGCCCTCGCGGCGCTGATCTCCATGCACTGTTTCGTTGCACCCCGCGGCGTCCTTGCTTTTTCCGCCAACCGTGCCGGCAAAGCCTGGCGAAGCCGGAAGAAGACGCCATTGAACAGCAGATTCGTAACTCAACGTTACAGTGCCGCGTTATCGGGTGCTTATGTCCTCACAAGTCGTTATAGTGGACAAAGTTCGCCCCGTCGACGCGTTCAGCCCCCGCATAGAGTAGAAAGGGTAAAATCCCGGCGAACCACCGTCTATCTAACCTGAATTGTCCATGGCTTCCGCAGAATCGCATCCGCAAAACGACTTCATGAACGCTGCGCGCAAGGAACGAAAGCGCGTCGAGATCTATCTGGTCAACGGCATTCGCCTGACCGGATGCATCGAGTCGTTCGATCAGTACCTGGTGATGCTGCGCACGCCGGTTGGCCTGCAAGGCATCTACAAGCGCGCGATCTCCACGATCCAGCTCGACACCGGCACGCGGCCGGCGCCGCGCACCGGGCGGACGTCGCATGGCGAACATGGCGCGCGAGGTCCGCACGGTTCGCGCGAACATCGCGAGCCGCGTGAATCGTACGGCGCGCCGTCGTCGGAGCGTGCGCCGAACGAGCGCGGCAGCGGCAACTCGGAAGGCCCGGTGGTCGTCACACGGCGCCGTCGTCTGTTCGGCACGGGCGGGGAAGGCGGCAATCATGGCGGCAACCACGGCGGCGGCAGCCCCGGCGGCAATCACGAATAAACAGGAAACCGCGGTAACGGCCGCGCCTCGCGACTCCGTGAACGGACCGAGGCGCAGCAGAATTCTCTTCAGTTGCATCAGCTGCCGCTCGGTCAGCTCGAATCTTCCCGTGACCGCCCGCACGCGACGCTGCCATTAACCGGCGGCGAACAGGTGCGGCGCCGGTGGGCGCGTCGCCCAATCCAGGTGTTCCAGTTCGGCTTCCATGATATGCGCTGCGAGCACATGTCACACGTCGCGTACGCGCCGGCTGTTCCCCGTTTATGTGGCTCGCTGCGTGATGGATCGATGGAGGTGTCGTTCGGGACTCGATGGGCTATGCTGAATGATCGACTCTCTACTCAAGGAGCGCACCATGACCAGCAAACGCCAGCAGGCCTCCCAGCCTGCGCGCACGCGCCGGACGCCGCCGACGTCCGCCGATACGCGGCTCGACGAAGCGCTGATGGAAAGCTTCCCCGCCAGCGATCCGATCGCCGTCGACATGACGGAGCCGACTCGCGAGCGGATGCGCAAGACTCAGGCGGATAAGCGCAAGCGGCATTGAAGTCGAGCCGTCCTGCGTCGTGACAGTACAGATGCCGAAGCGCCCGGCGGCGCAAATGCGATGCCCGCGATGCGCCGGCTAGCGGCCCGCGCCAAGCACCGACCACCCTATCCCGCGGACGAGCCGGACGGCGCATCGATTGCCGCGCCATCCCGCTCTCCACGAAGGCTCACACCGTCGTCCTCAATGCGCCGGCAAGCCGCTGTCGAGCTGACGCTGCAGGTCGCGCACCTGACGCTGCGCGGCGCGCAGCTGATCCTGTGCAACGGCCTTTTGCTGCGCCAATTCGGTCGCCTCGGTGCGCTTCTGTTCCTGCTGGCTCGCCACGATGCTCTGCTGTTGACGCGCGACGTCGAGGTCGGCCTGCAGCCGGCTCGCGCGGTCCTGCGACAGCGCGACCATCCGCTGCGTGAACGCCTTCTGCGCTTCGAGTTGAGTTCGACGGATCTCGACATCCGACAGCTGCATCGTCTGGCGCACGAAATCCTTGTAGATGAGCCCGGCGCGCGCGGCGTCCTGCGTCTTGATCACGCGCCAGAAGTTTTTCTGCTGGAACAGCGCGACGTAGTAGGTCATCTCCTTGCCGTAAAACAGCAGGCTCGCGCCATACGTGCCGTTATACGTGGTGCGCAATTCGGTGAGAACCGAGCCGTGCATCATCTGCTGCAATTCCGCCACGTTGCCGGTGGCGGACTGCCGGTTTTCATCCGGCGTCAGTGCAGTGGTCTCCGCCTGGCCGGTCTGCTGCGCGTCGGGCAATGCGGTCGTCGTATCCGGCTGGGACACGACTGCACTGCTTGCGCCACTGTTCTGCACAGCCTGTGCATTCGCGCCCTCAAGGGCCCCCAATACGATGCATGCGGCCAGAACAATCTTTCGTAGCTTTGACTTTCGGTCCATGTAGTACCTGCTGTGAACAGATTTTGTTTTAGTTGAAACGGGGCATTATTACTCACTTTCGCGGGTTCCGGGCTCTTCATCGAAAATTTGGTGCTTGCGCATTTCTGTGCGTTGTGAAAGCGCTCGGCGATGCGCCGCGGGCGAGGGCGTCACGCAGTCCGCTCATCAACGCGACGCTCTCGCGGCTGCTGAATTGACACGCTTGCGAAGTGCCGCGTGCTAATTAGACGCTCCACTATCAAACGTCACATGCACTTTCGCGTATTCTGCGCTGACGATACGAACGGCTCGCCGCAGACATCGTCCCGCATCGCGAAGGCCGGTGCCCGCATCTGAGCGATGCCCATAACGCCGCGCGACCATGATCGCGCTGTCTCTCATCAAGGAGGAAGGCAATGACGCAATTCACTCAACGTGGCCGTGCGTTCGCGCTGCGCACCGCCCGTCACGCCGCACTCGCCGGCGCCCTGCTTGCCAGCGCCGTGACCGCGATGGCGCAGACCGATACACCGATCGGCACGTGGCAAACCATCGACGATCACACCGGGCAGCCGAAGGCTCTCGTGCAGATCACCCAAGACGGCAACGGCGAACTGAACGGCAAGCTTATCAAGGGTCTCGGCGCCAACGACCAGCCGGATCGCCGCTGCACCGAATGCACTGGCGCGCGCAAGGATCAACCGATTCTCGGCATGACCATCATCGACAGCATGAAGAAGGACGGCGATGTCTGGGATCACGGCCGGATTCTCGATCCTGAAAACGGCAAACTCTACAAGTGCAAGATGCATCTCGAAGACGGCGGCAACAAGCTCGTGGTGCGAGGCTATATTGGTGTCGCGCTGCTGGGCCGCTCGCAGACGTGGATCCGGCAGCAGTGAGGTCCGGCGTGCGGCGCATGCATGGCGCTTCGCACGTCGCCTGACTGAGCGCATCACGCTGCAACGATGGCGCGCTCCGCATCAGGAGGTGCAACATAAAAAAAAGCGGCCGGCGATCACGAATCGCGCGGCCGTTTTCATAGTGGCAAGCTGTTTGTGACGCTCATGCGGCCTGCTCGAACGATGCAGCGCAAGCGGACGGCGACGCCGGCGCTGGCGTGGCCGATGCGGGATGATGTGCGGCGGGCGGAACACGGAACGCCGCGGCCGCGCGCCTAGCCGCGGCGCGCTTGCGCGATGCGCTAGTGTACGTACGCATACGCGCTTCCATCGAACTGCAGAGATCTTTGCTCCCGGCGCCGAGCAGTTGCTCCGTAACGTGCTTGAGCGCGCCCGATGCGTACCATGACTTGAAGCGGCGATGACAGGTTTGATACGACGGGTAGCGGCGCGGCATTGCGGACCAGGCGGCCCCGCTACACATGACCCACAGCACGCCGTTGAGCACCGAGCGGGTATTGGCAAGCGGACGGCCACGCATCTCGGTACGCGGCCGGAGTTCTGGCAGCAGTGGCGCAACGCGCTGCCATTCTTCATCGGTGATTTCGCGGTACGGATTCATGCTTCCTCCTTTGTCAGAACAACGACAAAAGATAGCTAGTGATCCGTGCGCGGACTATAAGACCACTCTGAATCCTGAAAACGTGTCGTGCGCCGAGGCTCAGGTCAGAGACGTATCGACGATCCGGCGTGGCGCGTCGAGATACTCTTTCGACTGCATCTCGACGATGCGCGACACCGTACGTGTGAATTCGTTGGCCATCGGACCGTCGACGTACAACTGCTCCGGCGGCACTGCAGCCGACATCAACAGCTTGACCTTGTGGTCGTAGAACACGTCGATGAGCCAGGTGAAGCGGCGCGCTTCCGACGCCATGCGCGCCGACATCTGCGGCACGTCCGACAGGATCACCGCGTGAAAGCGGGTCGCGAGCTCGAGGTAGTCGTTCTGCGAGCGCGGACCGCCGCACAGCGTCGCGAAATCGAACCAGACGACGCCGTCCGCGCGGCGCAACGCCTTCAGCTCGCGCTTCTCGATATGCAGCAGTGGGCTTTCGTCGGGCACGGCGGCGAGGCGCGCGAAGGCGTCGCGCAGCGCCTTGCCGGCGGCGGCGTCCAGCGGCGTGTGATAGACCTCCACCTGCGCAAGCGTGCGCTGGCGGTAGTCGATCCCCGCGTCGACGTTGATCACGTCGAGCTTCTGCTTGATCAGATCGATCGCGGGCAGCATGCGGTCCCGATGCAGGCCGTCCGGGTACAGCGTGTCGGGATCGTAGTTGGACGTCATCACGAACTGCACGCCGTTCTCGAACAGCTTGTCGAGCAGTCGATACAGGATCATCGCGTCGGCGATATCCGACACGTGGAATTCGTCGAAACAGATCAGCCGATAGCGCTTCGCGATGCGGCGCGCGAGTTCGTCGAGCGGATCGGCCCGGCCTTTGAGTTCTTCGAGCTCGCGATGCACTTCGCGCATGAACTCGTGGAAATGCAGACGCGTTTTGCGATGCAACGGCACGATCATGTAGAAGCTGTCCATCAGGAAGCTCTTGCCGCGGCCCACGCCGCCCCACATGTATACGCCGCGCGGCAGATCCGGGCGAATGATCAGCTTCTTGAACGCGTTCGAGCGGCGCGACTTGTATTCGACCCACTCTTCATAGCACCGCTGCAGGCGGTCGACCGCCGCGCGCTGCGCCGGATCGGATTGATAACCGCGCGTCTGCAGTTCTTTTTCGTAGTATTCGGTGACGTTCATCGTGTTGCTGCAAAAAGAAAGGCGGGAGGGAGTGAACCCCGCCCGCCTTTGGTGATGCCAAGATTGCGTTTCGGTCAGGCGTGCGCGCTTACATGTTCAACGCGCGCTTGTCGACGGCGAGTGCCGCCTCGCGCATGACTTCCGACAGCGACGGGTGCGGATGGCAAATACGGCCGATGTCTTCCGACGCCGCCTTGAACTCCATCGCCACGACGGCTTCCGCGATCAGGTCCGATGCGTTCGCCGAGATGATGTGCACGCCGAGCAGTTCGTCGGTCTTCGCGTCGGCGATCATCTTGACGAAACCGTCCGCCTTATTGATGCCGAGCGCGCGGCCGTTCGCCATGAACGGGAACTGGCCGGTCTTGATCTCGCGGCCTTCGGCCTTCAGCTGCTGTTCGGTCTTGCCGACCCAGGCGATTTCCGGCTCGGTGTAGATCACCCACGGAATGCAGTTGTAGTCGATGTGCGGCTTCTGGCCGTCGATCACTTCCGCGACCAGCACGCCTTCGTCTTCAGCCTTGTGCGCGAGCATCGGGCCGCGCACCACGTCGCCGATCGCATACACGTTCGGCACAGCCGTCGCGCAGTGATCGTCCACGTCGATGAAGCCGCGCTCGTTGGCCTTCAGGCCGATCGCTTCGAGGCCGAGGTTGTCGGTGTTCGGCACGCGGCCGACCGACACGATCAGGCGGTCGGCTTCGAGCGTCTGCGCGTTGCCGTCCTTGTCCGTGTAGGCGATCGTCACGCCGTTCTCGCTCGTCTTCACTTCGCCGACCTTCACGCCGACGTGGATGTCGAGACCTTGCTTCTTGAACTGCTTGGCCGCTTCCTTCGCCAGCGCCTGATCAGCCGCGCCGAGGAATTCCGGCAGCGCTTCGAGCACGGTCACGTCCGCGCCGAGGCGGCGCCAAACCGAGCCGAGTTCCAGACCGATCACACCTGCGCCGATCACGGCGAGCTTCTTCGGCGCCGTGTCGAACGACAGTGCGCCTTCGTTGTCGGCGATCAGCTTATTGTCGACCGGAATGCCCGGCAGATGACGCGCCTTCGAACCCGTTGCGATGATCACGTTCTTCGCCGTGACGACTTCGCTGCTTGCACCGCCCTCGCCTTCGCCGCTCACTTCGATCTGCACGCCGGCGTCCGTCTTGCCGGTGAACTTGCCATGGCCCTTGAGCCACGTGATCTTGTTCTTGCGGAACAGGAATTCGATGCCCTTGGTCATCTTCTCGACGATGCCGTCCTTGCGGCCCATCATCTTCGAGATATCGACCGAGACGTTCTCCACCGAGATGCCGTGGTCGGCGAGGTGATGCGATGCGTTTTCAAACTCTTCCGACGACGCTAGCAGCGCCTTCGACGGAATGCACCCGACGTTCAGGCAGGTGCCGCCGAGCTTCAGCGTACCGGCCGGGTTCTTCCACTTTTCGATACATGCGACGGTCTTGCCGAGTTGCGCTGCGCGGATGGCGGCGATATAACCGCCCGGGCCTGCGCCGATCACGACGACGTCAAATTCTTTGGACATGACAATCCCTTTGATGGCGGAACGGCGCCGGGCCACTCGACGTGGCGCGCGCCGTTCCTGTACTGCGGAATGCTAAAGACGTGCTACCGATGACGCCGGCCCGCGCAAACGGCAGGCCGGCGCCAGTGGAACGTGCGCTTACAGGTCGAGCAGCAGGCGAGCCGGATCTTCCAGCGCGTCCTTCATTGCGACCAGCGACAGCACTGCTTCGCGGCCGTCGATGATGCGGTGGTCGTACGACAGCGCGAGGTAGTTCATCGGGCGGATCACGATCTGGCCGTTTTCGACCACGGCGCGCTCCTTGGTGGCGTGCACGCCGAGAATCGCGGACTGCGGCGGGTTGATGATCGGGGTGGACAGCATCGAGCCGAACACGCCGCCGTTCGAGATCGAGAACGTACCACCGGTCATTTCTTCGATGGACAGCTTGCCGTCCTTCGCCTTCTGACCGAATTCGGCGATCTTCTTCTCGATGTCGGCGAGGCTCAGCTGATCTGCATTGCGCAGGATCGGCACCACCAGACCGCGCGGCGAGCCGACAGCGATACCGATGTCGAAGTAGCCGTGATAGACGATGTCGTTACCGTCGATCGACGCGTTCACGAGCGGGAACTTCTTCAGCGCGTGAACAGCCGCTTTCACGAAGAACGACATAAAGCCGAGCTTCACGCCATGTTCCTTCTCGAACTTGTCCTTGTACTTGTTGCGCAGATCCATGACCGGCGCCATGTTCACTTCGTTGAACGTCGTGAGGATGGCGTTGGTTTGCTGCGATTCGAGCAGACGCTCGGCGATACGCGCGCGCAGACGCGACATCGGCACGCGCTGTTCCGGACGATCTTTCAGCCACTGGTCGGCCGATGCCGGAGCCTTGACGTCGGGCAGCGCCGGCTTGGCAGCCTTCGGCGCGGCAGCCGGCGCCGGTGCAGCCTTGGTGGCCGTCGGGGCAGCCTGGCCGGCGGCGAGCACGTCGCCCTTCGTGATGCGGCCGTCGCGGCCCGTGCCGGCGACGTCGCCAGCAGCCAGGCCCTTCTCGGCCATCAGCTTGCCGGCAGCGGGCGAAGCAGCGGTGCTCGAGCCCGTTGCGGCAGCAGCCTGAGCAGCCGGCGCAGCCGCTGCCGGTGCGGCGACCGGAGCCGGTTTGACTTCCGCTTCGACAGCGGCGGCGCTTGCGGTGCCTTCGGTGTCGATCTTCGCGATCACCTGCTCGGCCGTGACCGTGTCGCCGTCGTTCGAGATGACTTGCGCCAGCACGCCTGCAGCCGGTGCCGGCACTTCGAGCACGACCTTGTCGGTCTCGATTTCGATGAGGATTTCGTCCTGAGCGACAGCCTCGCCGGGCTTCTTCTTCCACTGCAGCATGGTCGCTTCCGAGACCGACTCGGAGAGCTGGGGAACCTTGACTTCAACAATAGCCATTATGAGTATCCTGAATACGTATCGGGTGACGGCGCTTCTTCACGACCGCCTGCGAACCGTGGGCGCTGCGCCTGAACCACATGGGAAACGTTCGGCGCGGCGCGGGAGCGCGCGCTGCGCGCTCCCGGCTCGTCTGTTTCTTTATTTAGCGATCGACGCGCTCTTGAGGCGGCCGAAAGCGCCTTCAACCAGCGCCTTCTGCTGTTCATAGTGCTTCGCGTAGTAGCCGACCGCAGGCGAAGCCGAAGCCGGACGGCCGCTGTACGCCAGCTTTTGCCCTTCCTTCATACCTTCCTTCAGATGGTGCTCGATGTAGAACCACGGGCCCTGATTCTGCGGCTCGTCCTGCACCCACACGACTTCCGTTGCGTTGTCGTACTTCTTTATTTCCGCTTCGAACTGCTTGTGCGCGAACGGATAGAGCTGTTCGATACGGATGATCGCGACGTCGTTCGCCTTCGCTTCGCGGCGATGCGCGATCAGGTCGTAGTACACGCGGCCCGAGCAGGCCAGCACGCGCTTGACCTTCTTCGCGTCGATGGCTTCGTCCACTTCGCCGATGACCGGCTGGAACGAGCCCTTCGCGAGTTCCGACAGATCGGACACGGCTTCCTTGTGACGCAGCAACGACTTCGGCGTTGCGACGATCAGCGGCTTGCGGAACAGGCGGATCATCTGGCGACGCAGCAGGTGGAAGACCTGCGCCGGCGTGGTAGGTTGAACGACCTGCATGTTGTGGTCCGCGCACAGTTGCAGGAAACGCTCGATACGCGCCGACGAGTGCTCCGGACCCTGGCCTTCGTAGCCGTGCGGCAGCAGCATGGTCAGGCCCGACACGCGGCCCCACTTCACTTCGCCCGACGAGATGAACTGGTCGATCACGACCTGCGCGCCGTTCACGAAGTCGCCGAACTGCGCTTCCCATGCGACGAACGTGTTCGGTTCAGCGGTCGAGTAACCGTATTCGAAGCCGAGCACCGCTTCTTCCGACAGCACCGAGTCGATCACCGTGAACTTCGCCTGACCTTCGGCGATGTTCTGCAGCGGCACGTAGGTGCCGTCGTTCCAGCGCTCGCGGTTCTGGTCGTGCAGCACGGCGTGACGGTGCGTGAACGTGCCGCGGCCCGAATCCTGACCGGTCAGGCGCACGGCATAACCGGATGCGACCAGCGATGCGAACGCGAGGTGCTCGCCCATGCCCCAGTCGAGCTTCGCTTCGCCGCGGCCCATTGCGCGACGGTCGTTGATCACGCGCTCGACGAGCGGGTGAACCTTGAAGTTTTCCGGAATCGTGGTGATGCGCTCGGCCAAGCGCTTCAGTTCCGCGAGCGGCACGGCCGTGTCGGCGGCATCGGTCCACTTGCGGTTCAGGAACGGCACCCAGTCCACCGCGTACTTGCTCTTGTAGTTCGAGAGCACCGGGTCGACCGTATGATGGCCTTCGTCCATCGCCTTGCGATAGGCCTTGACGAACTCCTCGCCCTCCTCGGCCGTGATGACGCCCTGTTGCACGAGCTTTTCAGCGTACAGCGCGCGGGTGCCCGGGTGCTTCGAGATCGTCTTGTACATCAGCGGCTGCGTGACCGCCGGGGTGTCCTGCTCGTTATGGCCCAGCTTGCGGAAGCAGACGATGTCGACGACGACGTCCTTGTGGAACTGCGTGCGGAAGTCGATCGCCATCTGGATGGCCATCACGACCGCCTCCGGATCGTCACCGTTCACGTGCAGCACCGGCGCTTCGATCATCTTGACGACGTCCGAGCAGTACAACGTGGAGCGCGAGTCGCGCGGATCCGACGTCGTGAAGCCGATCTGGTTGTTGATGACGATGTGCAGCGTGCCGTGCGTGCCGTAACCGCGCGTTTGCGCGAGGTTCAGCGTTTCCATCACGACGCCCTGGCCCGCGAAAGCCGCGTCGCCGTGGATCTGCACCGGCAGCACCTGAAGGCCGTCTTCGTCGCCGCGGCGGTCCATCCGCGCCTTCGCCGAGCCCTCGACCACCGGGTTGACGATTTCGAGGTGAGACGGGTTGAACGCGAGCGACAGATGAACGGGGCCGCCTTCGGTCGCGACGTCCGACGAGAAGCCCTTGTGGTACTTCACGTCGCCAGCCGGCAGATCGTCGACGTGCTTGCCTTCGAATTCAGCGAACAGGTCAGCCGGCATCTTGCCGAGCGTGTTGACCAGCACGTTCAGACGGCCGCGGTGCGCCATCGCGATGACGATTTCCTGTACGCCGCGCAGACCGCCGTGACGCACGACTTCGTCCATCGCCGCGATGAAGCTCTCGCCGCCTTCGAGCGAGAAGCGCTTCTGACCGACGTACTTGGTATGCAGGAAACGCTCGAGGCCTTCGGCGGCCGTCAGGCGGTTCAGGATGTGCTTCTTCTTTTCGTTGCTGAAGTTCGGCGTCGAACGGATCGATTCGAGGCGTTCCTTCCACCAGCGCTTCTGCTCCGGATCGCTGATGTACATGTACTCGGCGCCGATCGTGCCGCAGTACGTATCGCGCAGGGCTTTGACGATCTCGCGCAGCGTCGCGCGCTCGAACCCGAAGTACAGATTCGTTGCGCTGAACTCCTGGTCCATGTCGGCTTCGGTGAAGTCGTAGAACGCGGGTTCAAGTTCGGGGATCGCGGGACGTTCGCGGCGCTTCAGAGGATCGAGATTGGCCCATTGCGAGCCGAGGAAGCGATATGCGCCGATGAGGGATTGGACGTAAACCTGCTTGCGGGCAGTTGCAAGATCTTCGCCGCCGGCCGTTGCGCGCGGCAGGAACGCATTGGCCTTGGCGCGCTGTGCAAACGATTCGACGATGGGGCCGTGGGCCACGTCGTTGGCGTTGCTGCCGTCCGATGCGGGTACGTTCTGCAACGCATCGAAATAGCTGCGCCAGGTCTCGGGCACTGACGCCGGATTATCGAGATACGCTTCGTACATTTCTTCAACGTACGGAGCATTGCCGCCGAACAGATAAGAGTTCGACTGGAATTGCTTCATCATTTTTACGCTCACCTTTCTTCGAGCTTCTCGAGAAATAGCGGGTTACCGAACCTTCCGCGACACGGCCTGACCGTTTAGCGGATTGCGCGAATCAAGTCTTGCTTGGAAGGACCTAAAACTTTGCACCCGAGAGCATAGCACAGAACGAATAGTCCACATAGCGGACAGCAAAGGCCCAAAGCCCCTGACGGCGGGCGTTTCACGGATGGCCGGGTGCCTTTTCAAAGCGCGCAATAATGTTCTGTGGGAAATGGAGTGGCGTCATGATGCAAGTGCCACAAGGTTTGAATGCGCCAAAAACACGGAAGCCACCCGAAGGTGGCTTCCGTTGCCTTTTATCCAGCCGGGTTCAAGTTCCGCTTATTCGCTGGCAACCTTGTTGCGGCTCGCGCTGCGGCGCTCGTGTTCCTTCAGGTAGCGCTTGCGCAGACGGATCGATTTCGGCGTAACTTCGACCAGCTCGTCGTCGTCGATGAACTCGACCGCGTATTCGAGCGACAGCTGAACCGGCGGCACCAGACGCACGGCTTCATCAGTGCCCGACGCGCGCACGTTCGTGAGCTGCTTGCCCTTGATCGGGTTCACGACAAGGTCGTTGTCGCGGCTGTGGATGCCGATGATCATGCCTTCATACAGCGCCTCGCCCGGCGACACGAACATGCGGCCGCGATCCTGCAGCTTCCATAGAGCGTACGCGACTGCCGCGCCGTCGTCCTGCGAAATTAGCACGCCGTTGCGACGCTCACCGACCGCGCCCTCCTTGACCGGCTGGTAGGAATCGAACGTGTGGCTCATCAGACCCGTGCCACGCGTGAGCGTGAGGAATTCCGACTGGAAGCCGATCAGACCGCGCGCCGAAATACGGTATTCGAGACGCGTGCGGCCGCGGCCGTCCGACGCCATGTCGAGCATTTCGCCCTTGCGGCGGCCGAGCTCTTCCATCACGCCGCCCTGGTGCGTGTCTTCCATGTCGACGGTCAGATTTTCGTACGGCTCGTGCTTCTCGCCGTCGATTTCCTGCATCACGACGCGCGGACGCGACACAGCCAGCTCATAGCCTTCGCGACGCATGTTTTCGACCAGAATGGTCAGGTGCAACTCACCGCGGCCTGCCACTTCAAACGTGGTTTCGTCGCCGGTATCGCGCACGCGCAGCGCGACGTTGTGATTCAGTTCCTTCATCAGGCGGTCGCGAATCTGACGGCTCGTGACGAACTTGCCTTCGCGGCCAGCCAGTGGCGACGAGTTGACGAGGAAGTTCATGGTCAGCGTGGGTTCGTCGACCGTGATCATCGGCAGCGCTTCCGGCTGTTCCGGCGAGCAGATCGTCACGCCGATGCCGACTTCCTCGATACCGTTGATCAGCACGATGTCCCCCGCTTCAGCGGAGTCCACCTGCACGCGATCGAGGCCCTTGAACGACAGCACCTGGTTGATCTTGCGATTGAGGATCTCGCCTTCCGGGCCCGAGCGCACCGCGACCGCCATGCCCGGCTTGATGCGGCCGCGCGTGATACGGCCAATGCCGATACGGCCGACGTACGACGAGTAGTCGAGCGAGGTGATCTGCAGTTGCAGCGGACCTTCCGGATCGGCCGGGCGAACCGGCACGTGCTCGAGGATCGCCTCGAACAGCGGACGCATGTCGCCGTCGCGCACCTCCGGCGTGAGACCCGCGTAGCCGTTCAGGCCCGATGCGTAGACGATCGGGAAGTCGAGCTGCTCTTCGCTTGCACCGAGCTTGTCGAACAGGTCGAAAGTCTGGTTGATCACCCAGTCGATCCGCGCGCCCGGACGGTCGACCTTGTTGATCACGACGATCGGCTTCAGGCCTAGCGCGAGCGCCTTCTTCGTGACGAAGCGGGTCTGCGGCATCGGGCCTTCCACCGCATCGACGAGCAGCAGCACCGAGTCGACCATCGACAGCACGCGCTCCACTTCGCCGCCGAAGTCAGCGTGTCCCGGCGTGTCGACGATGTTGATGTGCGTGCCTTCGTACTCCACCGCGCAGTTCTTCGACAGGATCGTGATGCCGCGCTCTTTTTCGATGTCGTTCGAGTCCATCACGCGCTCGGCGATCTGCTGGTTCTCGCGGAACGTGGCGGTCTGACGGAGAAGCTGGTCGACGAGCGTGGTCTTGCCGTGGTCGACGTGAGCAATGATGGCGATGTTGCGTAGGGCGCGGGTCATAGGAAACCTGAAGACGGTTGAGTGCGCCGCTTGCTTATGCTGCTGGTTGAGGAGATAAACCACGACAACAAGCCCAAAGCGCACTTTTGGGAACCCAAAATTATAGCACGCGCGGATGATCCTTTCTGGTATTCCCCGATAGACCGCGCCGCGCCGTACGCTAATCCATTGCTGCGTGAGCGCGAAATATTCCTTGCCTAAGCTGTAATAACGCTTGTCGCGTCAATCAACAGCCGACTATACTAATGCCTAGTCAACCATTGCATTCGCACGAGAACCATGACGGAGCCGACCAACGAACCCACGCCGAATATCAGCGAGTACCAACTCGGCGAAAGCGTCGGCTATCTCATCTCGCGGGTGAAATCGACGCTGTCGAATCTGATCACGCAACGCAGCATGGCCGAACTCGGCATCACCAGCCAGCAAGGCAGCATCCTGTTCATGGTGGCGAGCGGCAAATGCCTGCTCGCAGCCGAGCTGGCGCGTGAATACGGGATCGACGCAAGCGCCGTCACGCGCCTGATCGACCGGCTCGAAAAGCGCGGCCTGCTCACGCGGGTGCGCAGTAACGAGGACCGACGCGTCGTGCGCCTCGCGTTGACGCCGGAAGGCCACGCAATCGCCGCCCGCATGCCGGGCATTTTCAATGGCGTGCTCGATAACCTACTGAACGGGTTCACCCCCGAAGAAGTGGGCTTTCTGAAGAGCATGCTGCGCCGCGTGCTCGTCAATTCTGGTGAGCAGACGGGACTTACCCGCGATGCCGCAAGCCATCCCGATAGCAAATCCTAATAACTTGCTTGCGGCGTCCACCATTACATTCCACTCAAAGAGTCGAGCGATGAAATCCCTTTCCCTGTCCGCGCCCGCGCTGTCGAGCCGGGCCGCTGTCGCCGCCGCGGTGACAGCGCTCGCCCTCACGGGGTGCGCGAACTACTTCGGCGTCAAAAGCGACAAACAGATCGCGCCGCCGACGCAGTACGAGTCGACGCAGAGCCTGCCCAACGAGGGCGGCCAGTGGCCTTCGCTCGACTGGGCCAACCAGTTCGGCGACCCGCAGCTGCCGAAGCTGATCGCTGAAGCGCTCGAGGGCAGCCCGTCGATCGCCCAGGCGCAAGCGCGGCTCGCGAAGGCTTCGTCGTATATTGAAAGCTCCCGCTCGGCGCTGTTTCCGAAGGTCAACGCAAGCTATTCCTGGACCCGCGAGTTGTTCTCGGCGAACGGCCTCTACCCCCCTCCGTACGGCGGCTCCTGGTATAGCGAAAACAACGTGCTCGCTAGCGCGTCGTGGGACCTCGACCTGTGGGGCAAGAACCGTCAGCGCCTCGGCCAGGCCGTATCGCAGCAGAAAGCCGCCGAAGCCGACATGCAGCAGGCGCGCGTGACGCTCGCGGCGTCGGTGGCGAGCACCTACAACCAGCTCGCGCAGCTGTATGCGTTCCGCGACATCGCCGCGCGCGAAATCGCCAACCGCCAGGACGTCGGCCGCATCACCAATAACCGCGTGACGGCCGGCCTCGACACCAACGTCGAGAAGCAGACCGCTACCGGCAACATCGCGACGAGCCAAGCCAACCTGACGGACCTCGACGGCCAGATCACCGTCGTGCGCTACCAGTTGGGCGCGCTGCTGGGCAAAGGTCCGGACCGCGGCCTGCAGATCGACAAGCCGGTGCTCACCGGCGGCGACGCGGTCGCGCTGCCCGACAACATCCCGGCCGACCTTGTGGCGCGCCGCGCGGACATCGTCGCGGCGCGTTGGCAGGTCGAAGCCGCAATGCACGACGTGAAGGAAGCGAAGGCGGAGTTCTACCCCGATGTGAACCTCGCGGCCGGCTTCGGTTTCGACGCGTTCGGCTGGGGTCGTTTCCTGACCGCGTCGAGCCGTCAGATACAGTTCGGCCCGGCAATCCACCTGCCGATCTTCGACGCCGGCGCGTTGCGCGCGCAACTGAAGGGCCGCTACGCCGACTTCGAGGGCGACGTCGCGAACTACAACCAGACACTGATCAACGCGCTGCAGGACGTATCGACACAGGTCTCGTCGATCCGCTCGATCGACCGCCAGGAAGGCGACGCCCAGCGCGCGCTCGACGCGTCGAGCAAGGCCTACCAGCTCGCCGTGGTGCGCTACAAGGCCGGTCTGTCGCCGCAACTGCAGGTGCTGACCGCCGACGAAAACCGGCTCGCCGCCGAGCAAACGGTCACGGGTCTGCAGATGCGCCGCCGCAGTCTGCAGATCGGTCTGATCAAGGCGCTGGGCGGCGGCTTCGACGCGACCCAGACAGGCCTCGTGGTGCCGACCGATGCCTCGGCATCGGCCACCGCAGCGAAGCACACCACGAGCACCGCCGCGAACTGAGCGCGGCCCGCGCCGACGCACACGCATCCACACGAACACCCGAATAAACGACGACGTTCAAGAGACCCCGGAGCACATCAATGAGCACCCCCCAGCAGCCTGCCACTCCACCGCAAGCCGCGAACAACGGCAAACGCAAGCGCATGATGACGCTGCTCGTCATCGTGATCCTGATAGCCGCGGTCGCGTACGGCCTGTACTACTTCCTCGTCGCTCGCTACCACGAAGACACCGACGACGCCTACGTAAGCGGCAACGTCGTGCAGATCACGCCGCAAGTCACGGGGACCGTGATCGCGGTCAACGCGGACGACACTCAGGTGGTCAAGGCCGGCGATCCGCTTGTCGTCCTCGACCCGGCCGACGCGCGCGTCGCGCTCGAACAGGCGGAGGCCAATCTCGCCCAGGTGGTGCGTCAGGTGCGCGGCCTGTTCGCCGACGACAGCCAGTACGAAGCGCAGGTTGCAGCGCGCGAGGCCGACCTGTCGCGTGCCCAGGACGACCTCAAGCGCCGTATGACCGTCGCGCAGACCGGCGCCGTATCGCAGGAAGAAATTTCTCACGCACGCGACTCCGTGAAGTCCGCGCAGGCCGCGCTCGACGCCGCTAAACAGCAACTCGCAGCAAACCGCGCGCTGACCGCGAACACCACGATCGCGGATCACCCGAATGTGCAGGCCGCCGCCGCAAAGTTGCGCGACGCGTACCTGAACCACGCTCGCAACACGCTGCCAGCGCCGGTCACCGGCTATGTCGCGAAGCGCTCGGTGCAGCTCGGCCAACGCGTGTCGCCGGGCACGCCGCTGATGGCGATCGTGCCGCTGCATGACGTGTGGGTCGACGCGAACTTCAAGGAAGTGCAACTCAAGCACATGCGCATCGGCCAGCCGGTCGAACTGACGGCTGACGTGTACGGCTCGTCGGTACCGTATCACGGCAAGGTGGTCGGCTTCTCGGCCGGCACGGGTTCGGCGTTCTCGCTATTGCCCGCGCAGAACGCGACCGGCAACTGGATCAAGGTGGTGCAGCGTCTGCCGGTGCGAATTGCGCTCGATCCGCAGGAGCTCGAGAAGCATCCGCTGCGTATCGGTCTGTCGATGCAGGCTGACGTCAACATCAAGGACGACACCGGCGGCCAGCTCGGTCAGGCGCCGACCACGGCCTACCAGACCAACGTTTTCGACAAGTACGGCGCGGAAGCCGACGCGGAAATCGTGCGCATCATTTCGGAAAACGCCGGCTCGAACGCCAACGGCGGCCCGCAGAAGTCGACCTCGGCGAGCGGCGCGACCGTGAAACCGGTGGCCCATAAGAGCTAAGGCTCCGCCCGACGATTCATAGAAGGCTCTTTTAATGGCTCAGGCTCAGGCGCAAGCCGCTCACCCGCCGCTCGAGGGCGCGCAACTTGTGATCGGCACCATCGCGGTATCGCTCGCCGTGTTCATGAACGTGCTCGACACGTCGATCGCGAACGTGTCGATCCCGTCGATTTCCGGCGACCTCGGCGTGTCGTCCGATCAGGGCACGTGGGTGATTACGTCGTTCGCGGTAGCCAACGCGATCTCAGTGCCGCTGACCGGCTGGCTCACCGATCGCATCGGCCAGGTTCGGCTGTTCATGGCGTCGATCGTGCTGTTCGTGCTGTCGTCGTGGATGTGCGGGCTGTCGCCGAACCTGCCCTTCCTGCTCGCGTCGCGCGTGCTGCAAGGCGCGGTGGCCGGCCCGATGATCCCGCTGTCGCAGACGCTGCTGCTCGCGAGCTATCCGCGCGCGAAGGCGCCGATGGCGCTCTCGATGTGGGCGATGACCACGCTGATCGCGCCGGTCGCGGGTCCGATTCTCGGCGGCTGGATTTCCGACAACATCTCGTGGCCCTGGATTTTCTACGTCAATATTCCCGTCGGCGCGATCGCGGCTGTCGCGACGTGGATGATCTTTCGTAACCGCGATTCGGTCATCAGGAAGGCGCCGATCGATGGCGTCGGCCTTGGTCTTCTGATCGTCTGGGTCGGCTCCCTTCAGGTCATGCTCGACAAGGGCAAAGATCTCGACTGGTTCTCGTCGACGACGATCGTCGTGCTCGCGCTCGTCGCGCTCATCGCGCTCGCGTTCTTCATCGTGTGGGAGCTGACGGCCGAGCATCCGGTGGTCGACCTGTCGCTCTTTAGCCGGCGTAATTTCACCGGCGGCACGATCGCGCTGTCGATCGGCTATGGGCTTTATTTCGGCAATCTCGTGCTACTGCCGCTGTGGCTGCAGACCGATATCGGCTACACCGCGACCGAAGCCGGACTCGTCATGGCACCCGTCGGTGTATTCGCGATCCTGCTGTCGCCGCTCACCGGCAAGGTGCTGCCGCGCACCGATCCGCGCTATATCGCGACGCTGTCCTTCCTGATTTTCGCGCTGTGTTTCTGGATGCGCTCGCGCTATACGACGGGCGTCGACACGTACTCGCTGATGCTGCCGACGCTGATTCAGGGCATCGGCATGGCTGGCTTCTTCATTCCGCTCGTGTCGATCACGCTGTCTGGCTTGCCGGGCCATCGGATTCCGGCGGCCTCAGGGCTGTCGAACTTCGTGCGCATCATGTGCGGCGGTATCGGTACGTCGATCTTCCAGACCGCATGGGATCACCGCGCGATCATGCATCATGCGCAACTGACCGAGCAGGCTAACGCTTACAACCCGGCGTTTGGTCAGTCGATTCATCAGATGGGCGCGGCGGGCCTGGATCAGCAGCAGACGTATGGTCTGTTCAATACCATGGTTACGCAGCAGGCCGCGCAACTCGGCGTGAACGATCTGTTCTTCATTTCGGCCGGCATTTTTGTCGCGCTGATCGCGCTGATCTGGATCACGCGACCAGAACGGGCAGGTGGCGATGGAGGAGCGGCAGCCGCTGCGGCGCATTGAAGGCGTTGTTCGGGTGCTGCTTCAGTTCGGCACCCTGCACCGGATGGCATCCAAAAAAGCGGGATCGCTCGACGGCAGATCCCGCTTTTTTTATTGTCCGTGCCTGGCTGACAAAGCGGCCACGCCTAGCTCTCTGTCGTAACGACCAGACGCTCGGGCGCAAGCACGCCTTCGCCCGGCTTCGCGACACCGAGAAGCCGCCCCTGCGCCGAGTACACCCTCACGCGCGCTGCATTCACCGCTTCGGCAGCGATCGTCAACGACGATAGCTTCAGCCGCTGGCCGTGCAGGAAGCGGCGCATGTCGTCGTCGCTGAGACAGACTTGCGGGAACGTCGACAGCAACGCGTCGACCGGTTGCAGCCATGAGTCGCGCTCGAACTGGGTCGCCTCGGACAACGCTTCGAGCGTGACCGAATGGTCGAGCGTTAGCGCGCCGACGCCCGTGCGACGCAGCGCGACCAGATGCGCGCCGCAGCCGAGCGCCTCGCCGATATCCTCGGCAAGCGTACGCACATAGGTGCCCTTGCTGCACGTCACTCGAAACGTCACATCCGGCAACGCGCACGCGATCAGCTCGAGCGCGCGAATCGTCACCTGCCGCCCTTCCCGTTCGACCGTCTGACCGGCGCGCGCGTACTCGTACAGCGGCTTGCCGTCACGCTTGAGCGCCGAGTACATCGGCGGAATCTGAACAATCTCGCCGATGAACCGCTGCAGGCTCGCCCGCACCGCCGCCTCGTCGCAATCGACCGCGCGGACGTCGAGTGGCTCGCCCTCGGCATCGCCGGTAGTCGTGCGGATGCCGAGGCGCATCGTCGCCTCGTAGGTCTTGTCGGCTTCGAGCAGGTCCTGTGAAAACTTGGTGGCCTCGCCGAAGCACAGAGGTAACAGGCCGGTTGCGAGCGGGTCGAGCGTGCCGGTGTGGCCGGCCTTTTTCGCCAGATACAGACGTTTGACGCGAACCAGCGCGTCGTTGCTCGACAGGCCGAGCGGCTTATCGAGTAGCAGTACGCCGTCGAGCGCGCGACGGGGCACGCGGGGGCGTTGAGGAGCGGTCATGTCGAGTGAGGCGGAACGTTCGGGAAATGCGCAAAACCGCGCCGCGCGCTGCATGGAGCGCCGCGGCAGAGGAGACGCTCAGTCGTCTTTCGCGCGCGTGGAATTCGCCTCGTCGATCAGACGTGACATCTCGACCGCGCGCTCGATCGTCTTGTCGTAGTGAAAATGCAGTGTCGGCACCGTATGAATATGCAGGCGCTTGAAGAGCAGATTGCGCAGATGGCCGGCCGCGTGCGTCAGCGCTTCCAGCGTCTGCTGCGGATCGCCCGTCAGCGTCGTGAAATAGACCTTCGCGTGCGCGTAGTCGGGCGTCAGCTCGACGCTCTGGAATGTGACAAGGCCGATGCGCGGATCTTTGACCTCGCGCAGCAGCTCGGCCAGGTCGCGCTGGATCTGATCGGCGATCTGCACGTTGCGATTGGGACTGGTACGTTTCTTAGGCATGGTGTTGTGTGCTCCGTGATAACGGATGCAAAAATGGGTTCGCGCGAGCCGTGTTTGTTATCCATTGGATACGACGGCGTCGCGATCGCCGCGGCCTGTGAACGACACGTCGGTGCGATGGTCTCGCGCCATGTGCCGATTCACGACGAACGCGGCATCGAAGCCAGCGGCAAACTCGGCGCAGCGGGCTCAAAAACAACGGGCGGAGCGGGCGTCAAGCCCGTTCCGCCCGTTGTGCCGCGCCGCGTGAATTACAGCGTACGCGCGACTTCGGTGACCTCGAAGACTTCGAACTGATCGCCTTCGACGATGTCGTTGAAGTTCCTGACCGACATACCGCACTCGAAGCCCTGACGGACTTCCTTCACATCGTCCTTGAAGCGCTTGAGCGAGTCGAGCTCGCCCGTAAAGATGACGACGTTATTGCGCAGCACGCGCACCGACGACGAGCGCTTGACGAAACCGTCCGTGACCATACAGCCGGCCACCGTGCCGACCTTCGGCACCTTGAAGACCTGGCGAACTTCGACCGTGCCCGTCACGACTTCGCGTTTCTCGGGCGCCAGCATGCCCGACATCGCCGCCTTCACCTCATCCACGGCGTCGTAGATGATGTTGTAGTAGCGGATGTCGACGCCATTGGCTTCCGCGAGCTTGCGCGCCTGCGCATCCGCGCGGGTGTTGAAGCCAATGATGACCGCCTTCGACGCCGTCGCGAGGTTGACGTCCGACTCGCTGATGCCGCCGACCGCGCCGTGCACGATCTGCACGCGCACTTCGTCAGTGGACAGCTTTTGCAGCGACTGCACCAGCGCTTCCTGCGAACCCTGCACGTCGGCCTTGACGATGAGCGGCATGTACTGCACTTCGCCTTCGCCCATCTGCTCGAGCATGTTCTCGAGCTTCGCGGCCTGCTGCTTCGCGAGCTTGACGTCGCGGAACTTGCCCTGACGGAACAGTGCCACTTCACGCGCCTTGCGCTCGTCCGGCATCACGATCACTTCTTCGCCAGCCTGCGGGACTTCCGACAGACCCTGGATTTCGACCGGGATCGACGGGCCAGCGGACTTGGTCGGCTTGCCGGTTTCGTCGAGCATGGCACGCACGCGACCGTAGGCGCTGCCTGCCAACACGACGTCGCCGCGATTCAGCGTACCCGACTGGACGAGGATGGTTGCGACTGGACCCTTACCCTTGTCGAGCTTCGCTTCGATCACGAG
Organism: Paraburkholderia sprentiae WSM5005; assembly: GCF_001865575.2. Taxonomy (NCBI): domain Bacteria; kingdom Pseudomonadati; phylum Pseudomonadota; class Betaproteobacteria; order Burkholderiales; family Burkholderiaceae; genus Paraburkholderia; species Paraburkholderia sprentiae. The sequence goes on along the minus strand of NZ_CP017561.2, from coordinate 1,285,999 downwards.
ACCCTTGGCCGGCGATTCGACCGGTGCCTTCAGCTCCAGCACTTCGGCCTGCAACAGCACGTTTTCGAGCAGATCGTCGATGCCCGCGCCGGTCTTCGCCGACACCGGCACGAACGGCGAATCGCCGCCGTACTCTTCCGGCACGACGCCTTCCGTGACGAGTTCCTGTTTCACGCGCTCCAGATTCGCGTCCGGTTTGTCGATCTTGTTGATCGCTACGACCAGCGGCACGCCGCCGGCCTTCGCGTGGGAGATCGCTTCCTTCGTCTGCGGCATCACGCCGTCGTCGGCGGCCACCACCAGAATCACGATGTCGGTTGCCTTCGCACCGCGGGCACGCATTGCCGTAAAGGCTTCGTGACCCGGTGTGTCGAGGAACGTGATCACGCCGCGTGGCGTTTCGACGTGATAAGCGCCGATGTGCTGCGTAATACCGCCCGCCTCGCCTGCCGCAACCTTCGCGCGACGAATGTAGTCGAGCAGCGAGGTCTTGCCGTGGTCGACGTGGCCCATCACCGTGACGACCGGCGGACGCGGCAGTGCTTCCGCGTCGGTCGCTTCGCCTTCGACCAGCATCGCTTCCGGATCGTCCAGCTTCGCCGCGAGCGCACGGTGGCCCAGTTCCTCGACGATGATCATCGCCGTTTCCTGGTCCAGCATCTGGTTGATCGTGACCATCTGGCCGAGCTTCATCATCACCTTGATGACTTCCGACGCCTTCACCGCCATCTTGTGCGCCAGATCCGCGACCGTGATGGTTTCCGGCACGTGCACTTCACGCACGATCGGTTCGGTCGGCGCCTGGAACGTAGTGCTCTGCTCCTGATGCTTGCCACGACCCTTAGGACCACCGCGCCAGCCACGATCGACGCCGCCGCTCGAGTCGCCGCGCGTCTTGATGCCGCGGCGCTTTGCTGCGTCGTCCTGCCAGTTACCACCTTTGCCGCCAGCACCCGGCTTCTTCTTGTCGCCGGCGGACGGTGCGCTTGCGGGCGCCGGAGCCGCAGCTGCCGGCTTCCGGGCTGCCGGGCGCGCCGGCGCTTCGCCAGCCGGACGCGCCGGCTTGTGCAGCGTGCCTTTCGCTTCGGCCACCTTGGCCGGCTCCGCAGGCTTCGGTGCCGGCTCCGGAGCCTTCACCTGCGCCTTGCGCGGCGTGTTCATCATTTCGCGAATTGCGCGCGCTTCGGCTTCGGCGGCCGCGCGGCGTTTGGCGATTTCTTCCTGTTCGGCGCGCGCCTTTTCGGCGGCCAGACGCGCGGCGTCTTCCGCCTTCTTCGCGGCTTCGCGTTGCGCGGCGCGTTCCGCTGCCGCGCGTTCGTCGTCCTGCTCAGTTGACTTCGCGGCAGCCGGTGCCGCAGCTTGCGCCGCCTGTTGGGCCTTCTCGCGAGCCGCCGTCTCGGCCGCTACGCGTTTATTCGCTTCGTCTTCCGCGCGCTGGCGCTCGGCTTCCGCAGCGTGCTCGCGCGCCTGACGCTCAGCCTCTTCGCGCTCGAGCTGTTCCTGACGTGCCTGCAGCTGCTGCGCCTGCTTTTCGAGCAGTTCGGCTTCGTGACGCGCTTCTTCCTCACGACGCTGCAGTTCGAGATCTTCGGCGTCCGCGTTTTCGGCTACATGATTCGATGCGTCCCCGCCTTCCGCGACGGTCTCGTCGCGGCGGACGAACGTGCGCTTCTTGCGCACCTCGACCTGAATGGTGCGAGCTTTGCCCGTCGCATCGGACTGCTTGATCTCCGACGTGTGCCGGCGCGTCAGCGTGATCTTGCGCTTGTCGGCATCGTTCGAGCCGTGCGACTTGCGCAAGTGATCGAGCAGACGCGCCTTGTCCGCCTCGGACAGGTTGTCGTCTTCGCTCGCTTTCTGGACGCCCGCTGCCTGTAGCTGCTCGAGCAGCACGCCAGCAGGCATTTTCAGTTCCGCGGCAAATTGGGCTACGTTGTTACTCGCCATTCATTCCTCTTAATGCAAGGACCGATTCCTTGCGGTTAGCATCGGGTCATGCGGCCTCGCGGCCGCGTTCAATTCAGTGCGCCATGGTCATTTCTCACTGGAACCAGTGTTCACGTGCTTTCATGATCAACGCCTTAGCGGCATCCTCTCCCATCCCAGTCATCTCGACCAGTTCATCCACGGCCAGCTCGGCGAGTTCGTCGCGCGTCTGGATCTGATGTTCGGCCAGTTTCGCGAGCAGGTCGGCGTCCATGCCGTCCAGGCTCTTCAGGTCGAGCGCTACATTTTCGACCTTTTCTTCGTTCGCGATCGCCATCGTCAACAGCGCGTCGCGCGAGCGGTTGCGCAGTTCGTGAACGGTGTCTTCGTCGAATGCCTCAATTTCGAGCATTTCGTTGAGCGGCACGTAGGCGATCTCTTCGAGGCTCGTGAAGCCTTCGTCGATCAGGATGTCGGCGACTTCTTCGTCGACATCGAGACGCGCCATGAACAGGTCGCGCAGGACGCCGCGCTCCTGATTCTGCTTCTGCGCAGATTCGTCCGGCGTCATGATGTTGATCTGCCAGCCCGTGAGCTCGCTGGCAAGCCGCACGTTCTGGCCGCTGCGGCCGATCGCGACCGCGAGTTCGCTTTCGTCGACGACGACGTCCATCGAATGCTTTTCTTCATCGACGACGATCGACTGCACGGCTGCCGGCGCGAGCGCGCCGATCACGAACTGGGCGGGGTCTTCTGACCATAGCACGATGTCGACGTTTTCGCCACCGAGCTCGTTGCGCACGGCCTGCACGCGCGAGCCGCGGATACCGACGCAGGTGCCGATCGGATCGATGCGCTTGTCGTAAGCGATCACGCCGATCTTCGCGCGCACGCCCGGATCGCGAGCCGCCGCCTTGATTTCGAGCAAGCCCTGCTCGATCTCCGGCACTTCCATCTCGAACAGCTTCATCAGGAATTCCGGCGCAGTACGCGACAGCTCGATCTGCGGACCACGCGCGGTGCGGTCGACCTTCGCGATGTAGGCGCGCACGCGGTCGCCCACGCGAAGGTTTTCCTTCGGGATCAACTGATCGCGGCGCAGGAGCGCTTCGACGCGGCCCGATTCGACGATGAAGTTGCCCTTGTCGAGGCGTTTCACCGAGCCGGTCATGATGTGTTCGCCGCGCTCGAGGAAGTCGTTCAGGATTTGCTCGCGCTCGGCGTCGCGCACCTTCTGCAGGATCACCTGCTTGGCGGCCTGTGCGCCGATACGGCCGAATTCGATCGACGGCACCGGCTCCTCGATGTACTCGTCGAGTTCGATATCGGGTTGCTGTTCGCGCGCCTCGAACAGCAGGATTTCCTGATCCGGCTCCTGCAGACCGGCTTCGTCCGGCACCACCTTCCAGCGGCGAAACGTTTCGTGTTCGCCGCTTTCACGGTCGATGTGGACGCGGATATCCGCATCTTCTTCGAAGAGTTTCTTGGAGGCCGAAGCGAGAGCCGCTTCGAGCGCGGCAAATACCACGTCCTTGTCGACATTTTTCTCGCGTGCCAGCGCATCCACCAGCATCAACACTTCGCGACTCATTGTTTGCGGCTCCTAAAGTCAACTTTCGGAACAAGGCGCGCCTTGTCCATGTCCGCGAGCGTGAAATCGAGCATCGCGGCGCCTTCTTTTCCTTCAAATTCGAGACCGATCGTCTCGCCCCGCGGAGCATGCAAAATGCCCCGGTACGATTTCCGACCGTCAAATGGCTTTTTCAGTGTGATAACCGCTTCGCTGCCCGCGAAACGTTCAAAATCCGCCAGTTTTTTCAGCGGGCGGTCGAGACCGGGTGACGATACTTCGAGCCGCTCGTAATCGATATTTTCGACCGTCAGAACGTGCTGGAGCTGACGCGTGACTTTCTCGCAGTCTTCGATTGCGATGCCGGCCGGCTGGTCGATATAGATACACAGCATGCCGCGCCCGGTGCGCTCGAGATCGACGAGCTCGTAGCCGAGTCCCACGACCGTGGTTTCAATCAGTTCCGTCAGTTGCACAGTGCCCTCATAGATGTTCGCGCAGCGAGCCTCGCCTCTTCTGCAAACAACCAATGCGGGCCGCGCACCAAGCCGGCGCAGTTCATACGAACCCGAGATGCCGAACCACGATGAACTGAGCGGCAAAAAAAAATGGGCTGAACGCCCATCATCTTATTGCCGGTGGTCGCACCTGAGCCGCACATCAAACCGTACGCCCAGCGACTTCGCGATTGTAGCCATTTTTCGGCCCAAACGCAATTCGCAGAAGGCCCGGCGACGCGCATTTCCGCTTGATTTGATGGGAATGTTTCGACAAAGTGGCGGCCAATCCGAGCTTTCGCAAGCTTGCCAGAGCTCTGCGGAAAGGGGGCCGGACGCCTGCGCCAACACTTTCGAGCGAACCGTGCTTTGGGTGTTCCGCGCAGTTTCGCACGGCACTTGACGCCTCCGAAAGCCGCTCGAATGCGGCAAATGAAAGCCCGCGCAAAGTCTCCAAAACGATAAACGGCTCGCCCGGCAAGCACTCGGCATTGAGGCCGCACAATTGCCGAACGAGCCGTGCGAAGAGCCGCTAGCGTGGCAGGTCATGCGAACGGCACGAAGGGGCCGGGCCGTTCAACGCCCCGTTGTCGAACGCAGTACAGCCCCCGCTTAGCGGCTGCGCGAGCGACCACGGGCCGTCCCGCCACCACGATTCGCGCCGCCTGGACCCGCGTTGCCGCCGGCGCGGTTCGCGTTGCCGCCACGATTGCCGCTGCCACCGCTGTTGCCCGCCGCGCCGGCACGCTTACCGCCAGTGCGCGCACGGTTGCCATTGGGCGACGGCGCGCGATTGCCGTCGACGTCGCGGCCGCGTTGGCCGCCGGTGCCGCGATTGCTCACGCCCGCACCGAAACCAGTGCCGCTCCCCATGCCCGCGCCGAAGCCGCCACCTGCGGAGCCACGGCGGCCCTGTCCGCGGGGCTGCTGCTCGAAACGGCTATGCGACATCAGCACCGGCTCGCGGTTGATGAATCCCATCGACGTCTGCATCGGATCCGGCTGACGACGCTCCGGCGCCGCATTGCGGCTGCCGTGCTCCTCGGTCGGCGCCTTCAGGCCGACCGATGCCATCAGCGCGCGCACCTGATTGTCCTCGAGTTCTTCCCAGCGGCCGCGCTTCAGACCACGCGGCAGCGAGATCGGGCCGTGGCGCGTGCGGATCAGCCGGCTGACCATCAGGCCCGCCGCTTCGAACATGCGGCGCACTTCGCGATTTCGCCCTTCGGCGAGCGCGACGTGGTACCAGTGATTGGTGCCTTCGCCGCCGCCGTCGCGGATGCGCAGGAAATTTGCCGGACCGTCTTCGAGTTCGACGCCGTGAAGTAGCTTCTGGCGCATGCCCTCCGCGAGTTCGCCGACGACGCGCACCGCGTATTCGCGTTCCACGCTATAACGCGGGTGCATGAAGCGGTTCGCGAGGTCCCCCGAGGTGGTCAACATCAGCAGACCTTCGGTGTTGAAGTCGAGACGGCCGACCGCGACCCACTTGGCGGTCTTCATCGGCGGCAGCTTGTCGAACACCGACGGACGGCCTTCGGGATCCGCGTGGCTGACGATTTCGCCGGTCGGTTTGTGATACAGCAGCACGCGCGGCGGCTTGCCCGCAATCTTGCGCTTGACCGGCTTGCCGTTGATCCGGACCTGGTCGGTCGGCATGATGCGCTGGCCGATGTGCGCCGGTTCACCGTTCACCGACACGCGGCCGGCGATGATCAGCTCTTCCATATCGCGGCGCGAGCCCATGCCCGCCTCGGCGAGCACCTTGTGCAGCTTCGGCGCGTCCTCGTCGGGCGACAGCACACGCTTCGGTCCCGCCACCTTGCCACGGCGCAGCATCGGCGCGCGCACGCCGCCGGTCGTGCCGTTGTCGGCATCGAACGCGGGCGACGTCACGTATGAGAACAGATCGTCCTGAGCTGGCTCCGTCGCCGCGGACGCATCGGCCCCTCGACGGTTCTGGCGCTGGCCCTCGCGTTGACCTTCACGCTGGCCTTCGCGCGACTGAGACTGACGCTCGCGCTGGCCTTCACGTGATGCGCCCTCACGCTTCGCACCGCCCGGATTACGTCGTCCGCCCTGTTTGGCGCCCGCGTCCTTGCGCGGAGTGCGCACTTGGGCGACGACCTCGCCGTCCGGCGGCGTTTCGGCGACGACCGGTGCGCCTTGCGCGGGCGCGCCCTCGGCTGCCTTCGTCTTCGCGCCGGCGCGGCGTCGCGCGATCAGGCTGCGCGGCCCGCGACGCAAACCGCGGCGCGGACGCTCTTCGCCGTCTGCTTCCGCGCCGTGAGCCGGGCGCTCGCCCTCGCCTGCGGACGCTTGCGTAGTGCGTTCGTCGGTCCGCGTTGACGGCACGGGGCGCTCGGATTCGGACGAATCGGTGTCGTGGGTATGTGTCAAAACAACCTCAAAATGTCAGGTCGCGCGCGCCCGTTGCGGGCGCGGCAAAAAAGTTCGGTTACGTCAGGCGCTGCGCGACTCGGTTTCGTCGTCGGTCAGAAAACCTGCGTCTTGCGCGGCATCGCGGCGATCCTCGGGATCGTCGTGCGCCGCCTCGATCGGGTTCGGCTCGGCGGCGTTCTCCGTATTGCGAGATACGCCTGGGTCGTGCGCGGGTGTTGCCGGATCGGTCTGGACGACCGGATCGTGATGCTGTGCCGAGCCGGCGACGCCGGTCTGCGCTGCCGTCGGTGCCAGTTCGGGCTGTTGTTGTGAGTCGTGCGGCGCGCTCGACGCGCCTGACAGATCTGAAGCATTCGCCGTGCCGGCCTGCCCGGCCGCCTCCCCGTGGGACTCCGGCTGGAACGTGGACTCGGATACGGTCTCGTTCGACTCTGCTTCGAGTCCCGATGTGGCGTGCCGCACCGGTTCCAGTGAGGCCGGCTCGCCAGTCTCACCCGCCGTCTCGTGCCCGGCTTGCTGCACGTTCTTCGCGTCGCCCTCGGCAAACTCGATCGCGTGCTGACCCAGCAGATCCGCGTTCAGCTGCGCGGACGGATCGGCAAGCGGCGGCAGCTCGTCGAGCGCAGTTAAGCCGAGGTCGTCGAGGAACTGACGCGTGGTCGCATACAGCGCCGGACGCCCCGGCACGTCGCGATGACCGATCACCTCGATCCAGCCGCGATCCTCGAGCTGCTTGACGACCTGCGTATTCACCGTCACACCGCGAATTTCTTCGATATCGCCCCGTGTCACGGGTTGCCGGTAGGCAATGATCGCGAGCGTTTCGAGCACCGCCCGAGAGTATTTCGGCGGTTTTTCCGGATGCAACCGATCCAGATACGAACGCATCGCGGGCTTGCTTTGAAACCGCCAGCCCGACGCCAGCCCGACCAGCTCCACACCGCGCCCAGACCAGTCCTGCTTCAGGTCTTCGAGCAAGGTCCGAACAGTGTCTGCCGACACGCCGTCGGCAAAGAGCTTGCGCAAGTCGCCGAGCTTTAACGGCTCCTGCGCGCAGATCAAGGCAGTCTCGAGGACGATCTTCGCCTCTTGGGTATTCATGCAGCTAGGTCAGACCCTGTGGTCAAAGAACCGGATCAAACAGACGATGTGGAACTGAAGACGCGCTCGCCCGATTCTGATCGGTCATATTGATGGGAGCACGCACCGGGGGGCGGCGAACAGACTTATCGAGCCAGACCCAGCCGGACGGAGCGGCGACATTCCTGAAAAGGAATCGCGTGACTGAGCGCCATATTACGCAAAAACGACCGGGGCGTAAAGCCGCGATCCCCGTGCGTCGTCCGCTGTGCCGCCGACGGGTGTGCCCCGCGCCCACCTGGGCCGAATCGCCGCAAACGAGATTTTCACGATTCGCAGCTTTTCGCCGCTCGCGGTGCATAAGACGCAGCGCGACCCCGCCCGCCAGGCCGTGCGTTCAGGCGCCGGCGTCGCGCGCCAGAAAGCGCGCCAAGCGCTCGACGCCCGCATCGAGCCGCGCCGTATCGCACGCATAGCACCAGCGCACGAACCCCTCGCCTTGCGGCCCGAACGCGCTGCCCGGTGCCACGCCGAGCCCGACCTCGCGTACCATCGCCTTGCACAGATCGAGACTGCGTGTCGAGCCCGGCATCGAGAAGAATAGATACATCGCGCCGAGCGGAATCTTCACATCGACACCGGGCACCGCCGACAGCGCGCGCACCAGATGATCGCGCGACCCCCTCAGGTCGCGCACCAGCTCCTGCGTAAAACGCCCGCCCTGCTGGAGCGCCGCAATTCCCGCCTGCTGCACGAACGACGGCGCGCACGACGTGTTGTACTCGACCAGTTTCGCCAGGTCATCCATCAACGCGGTCGGCGCGACGATCCAGCCCAGCCGCCACCCGGTCATCAGCCAGGCTTTCGAAAACGAATTCACGCAGATCACGCGTTCGTCGCGCGTCGCGAGGTCGAGAAAGGACGGCGCAGTCTGCGCGCCGGCCGCCTGGGCGGCGCGATCGTCGGGATAGTAAAGCCGCTCGTAGACTTCGTCGGCGACGATCCAGATGCCGTGACGCCGGCAGTGGTCCAGCACAGTGCGCTGATCGTCGCGATTCATCACCCAGCCAGTCGGATTGTTCGGCGAGTTGATCATCAGCATCTTGGTGTCGGGCGTCAGCGCAGCCAGCAATTGCCCGACCTCGAGCTGCCAGCCGCGGTCGCCGTAGCCGAGCGCGACCGTTTCGACGTGCGCGCCGAGAATCTTCGGAATTTCGACCAGATTCGGCCATAGCGGCGTCACCGCGACCACCCGGTCGCCGGCGCCGACCACCAGTTGCGCGGCGAGCATCAGCGCGTTGACGCCGGCGCTCGTCACCGCGATGTGCTCCGGCGACGTCGCGCCATGCAACTCGCTGACGTAGCCGGCGAGTGCCGCGCGCAACGGCGCGATGCCGAGGTTGTGCGTGTAGAACGTCGCGCCGGCGGCGAGCGCCGCGCTCGCGGCGTCACGGATGAATGCCGGTGTCACGCGGTCGGACTCGCCGAACCAGAACGGCAGCACGTCGTCGACGCCGAAGCCGGCGTTCGCGACTTCACGGATTTGCGAGGGACGCAACGCGCGCACGGCGTCGCGCGCATTCGGGACGGAGGGCACGGGCAGATGCAGTTCGCTCATCAAGGCTGTCGGGGGGGGGTGAAGGATGGAAGGCTCTGGGCGCAACCGTGAAGGCGTGCGCGGTGAAGCCGGTAGTTTAGCGCGCCGGATGGCCGGGCAGCGGCGAAGCCGGCAGCGGGCGCGGGCGGTCATGCCCGCCGTCAACCCCGCGGACGGACAGGCCGCGCCCGAACGCACCGATCGACCCCGTCAATTCAACTCCTCGGCCCGCCCCGGCAACTGCCGGATCAGATCCCACACCGCCTCGGCGGCGGGTGATAGCGACCGGTCGCGCCGCCGCACCAGCTCGACGCGGCGTTCCGCGCGCGGCACCAGCGCACGGGCGACCAGCGACGCCCCCGCCGGCAGCGGCAGCGCTAGCCATGGCAGTACGCTGATTCCGACGCCCGCCTCGACGAGCCCGAACACGGTGGCCGAATGGCCGAGTTCCTGCACGACGGTGGCATTCACGCCCTGCGCCTGCATCACGGCGTCGATGAGCGGGCGGCTGCCGGATGCGTAATCGAGCATCACGAGTTGCTCGCCGTCGAGGTCCTTCCATGTGACCTGCTTGTGCGCGGCGAGCCGATGATCGTCACGCGACACAATGCAGAATGAATCGGTCATCAGCGTCTCGCTGAGCAAATCGTCGTCGGAGAAGGGGCCGATGATCACGCCGAAGTCCACCTCACCCGACTTGACCTTGCGCACCACGTCGCTTTGCACGTCGTCGCGCAGGCCAAGCGTCACGTAGGGAAACTGCTCCACGCATGACGCGACGACACGCGGCATCAGCCGGCACGCGACGGTCGGACTCGCCGCGACCACCACGCGTCCGCGGCGCTGCTCACCGATTTCGCGGATCTCGCGCAACGCATCGTCGAGATCCGACAGCAGCCGCGACACGCTCGAGACCAGATTTCCGCCGACGTCGGTCAATTGCACTTCGCGTGTCGTGCGATCGATGAGCTTCATGCCGATCTCGCTTTCGAGCTCGCGCACGCAGCGACTGACCGCCGACTGTGTCAAGCCGATTTCGTCGCCGGCCCGGCTGAAGCTCTGCAGGCGCGCCACCTCAATGAAAACCCTAAGCTGTCGCAGTGTCACATTCATTTGTCGGTCTCATCAATAGGGCAATTTGATGCGTATTGTACGGTCAATTGCGTGCGGCACGGAGCCTGCCAAGGGATCGCTGCGACGCAGCAAAACGGCGCGAACGCACGCTGGCCGGGCCTGCCTGCACAAGATTGGTGATTGTCCCGATTTGCGCAATGGGTTTTTTGGATTCTTATACGGCCCTGGTTGGCGCCCGCGTTGGCCCGCCGCTACGGGGCTTTGAGGCAATGGATATCAATTTGGCACGCTTCGTGCGTTATGAGACGCACAGGGCCGGCGCCACGATGTCCGACTGAAGGCAATCCGTGGCTAGCCCGTCCCTTTCGGCACTCGCCTATCGAGTGCATGAAGAGTGCGCGGCGCGGGGCAGCGCACCGGAGTTAGCTTCGCTGAGGTGAAACATGATGCTGTTCGACGATTTGAGAGATAACGAGTGGGCGCTGGTCGAGGCTTTGTTCTGTGCCGAGCCGGCGCGCAGCGAACGGCGCGGTCGGCCTCGCGTCGAAGCTCGGGCGGTGGTCAACGCAGTGCTTTGGGTGTTGTCGACGGGCGAAGGGTGGTCCAAGCTGCCGGGCCGCTATCCGTCCCCGCCGACTTGCCGCCGGCGCTTCGACGAGTGGCAGGCCGATGGCACGCTCGCTGAAATTGTCAAGCGGCTTGGCACGAGCGGCCGCCAGATTTCGCTGCGCGGCAGGATCGGCGCAACGGCCGCGAAACCGCCTGCACCGCCGAGTCGCGACCGTCTGCGCGGCGCATTCTGGACCAATCCTGAATCGTGGCGCGCGCCGGTCAAGATGGCCTGACGCGGAACTCCATTGTGACCGGGCGCCCTAGGGCGCCCGGTTTTTTATCCGCCAACTTAACGCACGGTGCGCGCACGCCCACGACCCGTCAGCGTCTGACGGTCGCCGCGACACGCTGCCTTCTCTGCGTCGCGCCAATCAATTTCAGCGCGCTCGCCGCCCGGCCGCCACCGCGGTCAGTCCGCGTCGCCTCCGACTCTCAAACCGCCTGGCAGCTCCGGGTGAAACAACCATTTACTATTAATTACACTGTGCTTTCGTCCCCCGGCATATCTTAATACTTATGCAAACAGGCCTGATCCGACGGGTTCAGGCTGAGGGGGATTCGGAATGAAACCAATGTCACTGCTGTTGTGCGGCATTGTGATTTCATCAATGGCCGTGCCGGCATTTGCGCAACAACGCCCGCAAGGATGGAACTGGCGGCCGGACCGCCAGGCCACGCTGGAAGCATGGCAGCAAAGCGAGGCGCACAATCGCGACTTCACGCCGCCGACGCCGCGTGGCGACCTGCGCGGCGACATCGCCAGCAACGTGCGTGCACGGCCCGATGCACCGCGCGAGGATCAGCGCCGGCGTTGATGTCGTTGGTGTGTCGCTCGAACGGCGCGTCGTGCGGGGCGGTGTTCGGCGTCGTGCATTGCGCATGCGCGTTTGGGGAACCACCCGGCGCGGCGCCAGTCAGACTCAACGCCATTAGCACAGCGTGGCAGTAGTAATTCCGGTATGCCCGTATCTTCGTGATACGGGCTTTTTTTCGCCCCAAGGCGTTGATGGCGTGGAAGGCACGCAACGGCAACGGCCGGCGCGAGTCGCCTCGCCGCTGCATCGATGGGTAAGCAGAGATTCGCCCGCGGGACGTACACGGCGACCGGTCGCCGGAAGACACGGCCCGCCGACGGGACGACAGGCCCGAGCGGACAGTGATTCGGATAAGCGATGAACCTTGAGCTAAGACCTGACTTCGGCTGTCGCGGCGGACCGCGGTTCGGCCGCGCCGAGAACATAATCGTTCATGCGTTGCGCTGTCCATGTGAGCAGACGCTCGTCGTGCTCGAGCCGCGCAAACTCCGCTCTGCCCCGCTCGGTCAGCACGGCGATGTCGACGGGGGCATGAAAGCCCGGCGCCGGTGCGACGGTTCGCTGCCGAACGGTGTCCATCAGCCCCAGCGCGCGAAGATATTGGAAGACACCCGGCCTTCTGGCCCAGGGAACCTGACGATATTGGGCTCGCCGCAGCGCTTCAAGTACCGCTTCGTTGGAATACGTGGTCATCTCACTTCTTTCTTAAAGTGCAGCTATGACACATTCATGCACACGCGTCACTGCGCCACCGGCGACGCGCGTAGCACCCGCGCCTGGTCAGAAGCTCGCCGCCTGTCTGACAGCGGATTTCCGCCAGGTGCTGCCTGGTCTGGTCTTCGGAACCCCCGTCAGAACGGCATGTTAGCGTTCTCTCCACGAACCGACGATGCAACCGCCGCGGCGCGATGGCTGGCCCTTGGATTTGTCCCGAAAGACATACGTTACCCCATTTAAATTGATTCTATTCACTTTATTAGCGCTTTTTTTTGCAGCAATCGTGCTATGTAAAAGGGCTCGCCGGCCGCTCATCGTCTGCACGATCGCGCTGTTCTGGCTGCTCGCGGCCGGCTGGCTGACCGCGCCACTGCTCGCTCTGGCCCAGCCGCAGCGACAGAGCCCCGCGTCTGCCACTTTCGCGCCGCGCACCGCGATCATTCTGCTCGGCGGCGGTACCGTCTACGACGGCGACCACGTACTCGTGCCACCGCGCGACGTGCTTGCGCGCATCGAGCTCACCGCGCGGAACTACGCGGCCTGCAAGCGCACTGCGAGCACGTGTCGGGTCATCGTCAGCGGCGGCAATCCACAGCGGCATAGCGCGACCGAAGCCGACACCTACCTGCCCTATCTGCTGCGCCAGCAGGTGGCTCGCGCGGACATCCTGCTCGAGAAAAACAGCCGCACGACTTACGAAAATGCGCGCAACGTGTCGGCCATTGTCGACCAATCACATTACGATACGTTGATACTGGTCACATCTGCGTATCACATGCCGCGCGCGCTACTCGACTTTCAGTGCTTCGGCGTCGAGCCGCAGCCGCAGATTTCGAGCGCGCGGCGCGCGCGGCTCGGCGTGCTGCCGCGCTTCGATAATCTCGTGGCCGCGGAGATCGCGTTGCACGAGCTGGCCGGCCTCGCGCAATTCCACCTGTATCGCGCGTTCGGCTGGTTCTGACATAGCTGCTCGATAACGAACCCAGTCGAGCTATTACAAGACGTAACAAATGTTGAACCCAGTTACAAAGCCATCGGCTGGAGCAGAGTTTGCTCGATAGAATGCATTGTCTTTTGGGTCCACCACCACTCTACGGAGCTAACGATGAAGAAAGTGTCCCTGGCGATCCTGGTTTCCCTGTGCGCCGCAGCCGGCGCGGCTTACGCGCAGGACAACGGCATCACGACAAGCACCGATCCGGCAAAGGCCGCGGACGTCGAGCAGCGTGCGCAAGATTTGCAAAACCGCGAGCAGTCGATGGGAAGCGCCCCCGCCGCGCCGACCAGGCATCACAAGATGGCTCCGCATCATCCGAAGAAGGGTGCCGGCGCTTCGGGAACCTGAACGACTTCGTGGAGCTCGCCTCGCGGCCTCGTCGTGAAGGTGAAAAAGCCGAAGCTGGCAGCGCCAGTTTCGGCTTTTTTATTTGCGCGATCCGCTCGATGCCGACGAGTCAGTCCGAATGCCCACCGGCTTCGCAAAGCCGCCGGCGCTCCGCTTTCTGTATGCTAAAGTCGCGCACCGACCGGCGAGCCGCCGGCATCTCTAACCCGTGCGCACCTTGGTGCGGAGGACAGCATGAGCAACATCCAGCTTGATATCGAATGGACCGAAGCAGCATCACGCAAGATCGAAAAACTGATGCCGCGTGGCGGTCAGGAAGCGTACCTCGCTTTGCCGCCCATCGAATGCCTGCCGATGGAAGGCGACGTTCTGTTTCTCGGCCCGGCCGGCAAGCAGGAGCCGTTCATCGTCGCGGAGCGCCAATATCACCATGACGGCGACGCGGACTGGACCGTCATCCTGATTCTCGATGTCCCGCAAGCGACCCACTGATCGCTGACCGCGCGCCGGCGGCCCGCGGGCCGCAGCACCCGGTCAGTGCGTCCTCGCGCCAGACGGCCGGGCCCGAACTCAGGCGATCTTCGACACCACGCGAATCTCCGCGTGCTCGATCCAATCCGCGGCGGCCTTCTTATAAGTCTGGATATGCGCGGATTTCGCATGCGCCGCAAGCGCATCCTGGCTTTCCCAACGCTCGACGAAGACAAACCGACGCGGCTCCTGCACGTCGCGGTGCAGATCGTACTGCAGCACCCCCTCCTCGTTGCGCGTCGGTTCGACGATGCCTTCGAGCGCCTCGCGCAACGACTCCTCATGCCCCGGTTTCGCCACCGAAATTGCGACCACCGCGATTTCCGCCATGCCTTGATCTCCTGTATTTGAAAACCAGCAGCATACCCGCCGATCGCTGAACCTGCCTGCGAGTGCGCCGCTCAGCATCACGACGCACGAATCCCGCCTGCGCCCGCCATGCCGCATCGGCGCCTGGAGTTTGGCGGGCGACCGCTTGGCGCGCTGCTACGCTCGGCTTGTACGGCAACGCATTGCGATAGAGAATCCGTTTCGCGCGGGACCAGCTGGCAAAAGCGCTCCGGCGCACTGCCGCAATGCGTTGCCGCACGGCGGGAGACAGCCGGGTCGCGGACAATTTTCGCGCCCGTGCGTGTGTGATAACCCGCACATTGTTGCGCGCTGCAAACTGCTAGACTCGTTTTGACCAATTCGCCGGAGCCCAGCGTGGCTGGTACCACCCTCCGTGTTTGCGGGACCCATCATCTCGCCCCCTCGACGCTTCGGGTATGCGAGCGCGGCGCGTCGAATGGATTTGCGTGCCCCTTCACCCCCTAGCCGCAAGAATCCCATGTCAGCTCTCATGCCCGCTTCTATGCCATCCGTCAGCGAATTGACCGTGAGCGGCCTGCTCCCGCACCTGGTCCGCGGCGAATCGGGCTGGACCGCGAGCTGGCGCGCGCTGACTTTGCACAGCGTGTTCCAGCCGGTGCTGTCGGTCACCCATCAGTGCGTGGTCGGCTACGAGGGGCTGTTGCGCGCGTTCGATCCGGTCGGTCTGCCCGTCTCGCCCGAAGTGCTGTTCTCGCGCACGCGCTCGGCCGCCGAAGCGTGCGAGCTCGACCGCATCGCGCGTTGCCTGCATGTCGCGAATTTCATCGAGCAAGGCATCGACACCGGGTGGCTGTTTCTCAACACGCGCCCGCAGGTGTTCGAAACCGGCTGGCCCCAGCGCGCGTTCATCGACGAGCTGTCCGCGCATTTCGGGCTGCCCCAGGAGCGCATCGTGATCGAAGTGCTCGAGCAGCCCGCCGACGATGAATCCGCCGTCGCCAGCATGCTCGCCGCCTCGCAGCCGCGCGACTTCCTGATCGCGATCGACGACTTCGGCACCGGCTTCTCGAACTTCGACCGCGTGTGGCGCTTCCGCCCCGACATCGTCAAGCTCGACCGCTCGCTCGTCGTGCGCGCGGGGAAGCGCGAGGGCGATGAATCGATGATCAGCCATCTGATCGCGATGCTGCATCAGTCGGGCACGCTCGTGCTCGCCGAAGGCGTCGAAACGGATGAAGAGCTGATGATGCTGATGGAGGCCGACGTGGATTTCGTACAGGGTTTCAGGTTCGGTCAGCCGAAGAGCAGCGTTCAAGCCGCCTGCACGGAGGTGCCGGCGCTCGTCGCGTCGATCTGGAGCAGGTTCGCCGAGTACGAGCGCGCGCACGCCAGCCACCAGCAGCTCGGTTTCGAGGGCTTCGCCGAAGCGGTGCTGGCCGCCGCCGATACCTACGAGACGACCGGCGAGCTCGAACAGGCCGCACAAAAAGTCTGGCATCTGCCCGAGGCGCGCCGGGTGTTCGTCACGGACGGCCAGGGCGAACAGACCCAGCCTTCGGTGACGGCCGCATCGGTACCCGCTCCACCGAAGCGGCTCGCGCCGCTTTATGCGCGCACGCGCAGCAACTGGTCGCGTCGTGCGTATTTCCGGCACGCGCTCGCGGCGCCGGGCCGCGTCGCGATGATGGGGCCGCACTACTCGCTCGCCGATGGTCAGGACTGCTACACCGCGGCGATCGCGTTCGAGCGTGACGGCATGCACGTGCTGTGCGTCGACTTCGTGCCGCAGGCCTCGCCGCCGGAGGCGCGCGCCGGCAGACGCAGCGCCAGCCGTTAGCGGCCCGCGCCGCTACTCGTGCACGCGCCCGCGCCCGGACTTGACCTCGCTGCGCTTCGTCTTGCTGTCGAGCCGCCGCACGTTCGACGCGCGGGTCGGACGCGTCGCGACCCGCGGCTTGCGGGTCACGCTGACGCTTTCGATCAGCTCATCGAGCCGCGCGAGCGCCGCCGCGCGGTTCATCTCCTGGGTCCGATGCTCCTGCGCCTTGATGATGACGACGCCGTCGCGCGTGAGCCGGTGGTCAGACAGCGCGAGCAGACGCATCTTCAGCACCTCCGGCAGCGACGAAGCGCGCACGTCGAAACGCAGATGGATCGCGCTGGACACCTTGTTCACGTTCTGACCACCCGCCCCCTGCGCGCGCACGGCGGTCAATTCGATTTCATTCGGCGGGATCCGGTAGCGGGATGTCATGGGTGGCAGCGAAGGAAGATGCGTCAGTGTACAAGCGCTCCACGCGAGATGTCCGATGGACGCTGCCCGCTCGGCGCACACACGTGAAGCCGGGGGCCACTGGCTAGCGAACGCTACGAAAAAAACCATTTGCGTCGGCGCGACCGATTCATCGATACTGGGTCTTTCGCTTACGGCGTAAATTCACATGAAAATCCGTCCCGGTTTCGTGCTCGAGCTGGCCGTCAACTTCCTGCTGCCGTGGCTTGCCTACCGGCTCGCGCTACCGCGAATCGGCGAGACCGGCGCGCTGATCGCATCCGCCGTGCCGCCGCTCGTATGGAGCGCGATCGAGCTCGCGCGCTTCCGGCGCGTCGACGCGCTCAGCTTGATGGTGGTAGCCGGCATCGTGCTGTCGGTCGCGGCCATGGCGCTCGGCGGCAGTCCACGCATGCTGCTGTTACGCGAGTCGCTCGTGTCCGGCGCGATCGGCGTCGGCTTCCTGCTGTCGCTGCCGATGCGCCGGCCGCTGATCTTCTACCTCGCGCGCGCAACGGTCGCGCGCGAAATGGAAGGCGGCGCCGCGCATTTCGAGGCGCTGTGGCGCGAACGCCCGGGTCTGCCCACCGCGATGCGAACGATGACGCTCGTGTGGGGCGTCGGCCTGAGCGCCGAAACCGCGCTGCGCGCGTGGATGGCGTTGACGTGGCCGATCGAACGCTTCCTCGTCGTGTCGCCCTTTATCGGCTATGGCATTTACGCGGGACTCGCGCTCTGGACGCTGTGGTATCGCAAGACGATGCGCAGCCGCGTCGACGCCATCGAGCGGGCCGGCGGCATCGCCGGTTGAGCACCGCTCGCGCGATAAGCCTCCACGCCAGCCGTTCCGCGGGTTGTCGCGCGATCAACGCGACGCATCCGCAATCCGCGCGGCCAGTCCCGAATCGCGCTGCGACGGCGTCGCAATGGCCTGTGCGAGCACGCCCCGCGCGCCGATCACCTCGACGCGTTCGCGCGCCCGGGTAATCGCCGTGTACACGAGTTCACGCGACAACACCCGGCTAAACGCCGACGGCAGCACCAGCACTGCGTGCTCGAACTCCGAGCCTTGCGACTTGTGGACCGTCAGCGCGAACGCGGTGTCGTGCGGCGGCAGCGCGGCCGGCGACACCGCGCGCACACCGCCGTCGCCGGTGCGAAAGTACACGCGCAGCGCGCCGCCCGCGCCCGGCAGCGCAATGCCGATGTCGCCGTTGAACAGACCCAGCGCGTAGTCGTTGCGCGTGACCATCACCGCCCGTCCGGCAAACCACTGCGCGCCGACCGCGAGCGTCACGCCCGCGGCGCGGCGCACCTGAGCCGCCATCGCCGCGTTCACGTGATCGACACCGCGAGGTCCGAGTCGCGTCGCAGCCAGGATGCGGAAGCGGTTGAGCGCGTCGAAAAGCGGCAAGGGATCGGGCGTATCAACGGCGAGCGTCGCTGCGAGCGCGTCGGCGTACGGCGCGAAGCCAGCGGCAAGCCGTGCGATGGTTCGCTCGGCCAGCGCCGTGTGCGCGTCCTCGTGCAGCGCCGCGGGACAGACGTCGGCTGGCTCGATCTGTAATACGTCGAGCGCCGCGCTCGGAGAGCCGTCGCGAATCGCGACCGACAAACGGCCGATCGGCGAGTCGAGTCCGAACCGGTAGTTGCGCTCGAGCCAGACGACGCAGTCCGCGAGCGGGTTGCGTTCGTTCGCCGCTCGCGCATCGCGGTCCGCCTGCTCGCCGGTGGCCGCTGTCGCACCGCTGTCGAACAGATCGCCCGATGGGGCTGGCTCGAATGTTTGCAGCGCCTCGGGCGACGCAAAAAAATCATCCGACGGCGCTTCGTCAACGTCACGGGACGCGCGCGGCAAAGCCCGCGCGAGCCGCGCCTCATCGATGTCGAGCGCCAGTGCAACGCGCCGCAGTCCGCTTGCGCTCAGCGCCGGCCGCGCGCTGAGCTCGGCGAACACCGCGCCGGCCTCGACCGCGGCGAGCTGATCCTTGTCGCCGAGCATCACGAGCCGCGTCTGCGGCGCGATCGCGTCGAGCAAATGGGTCGCCATCGCGACGTCGATCATCGACGCCTCGTCGATCACGACGACGTCATACGGCAACGGATTGTCGCGATGATGGCGGAAGCGCCCGCCCGGCCCCGAGCCCAGCAAACGATGCAGCGTGTACGACGTCTGCGGCAAACGCGCGGCGAGTTCGGGCGGCAGATCGCCCGCGCGCGCGAGCAGCGCCTCCTGCATCCGTTGCGCCGCCTTGCCGGTCGGCGCCGCGAGCGCAATGCGCAGATCGACGCGCGCATCGAGCAGGCACGCTAGCACGCCGACCACGGTCGTGGTCTTGCCGGTGCCCGGCCCGCCGCTCACGATCGTGAGCCGCCCCGACAGCGCCATCACGGCCGCGACGCGTTGCCAGTCGACGCCGTCGTCTTTCGGCGGCCCGAAGTAGCGCAGCAGACGTTCGCGCAACGCGGCGGGGGCTGTGTCGAGGTCGGCCTTGGCGGGGCTCGCCTCACCCGTCGCATGCGCGACGAGTGCGTGCGCCAGACGCCGCTCGTAGTCGTAATAGCGCGCGAGGTAGAGACGCCCCTGCGCGTCGATCACGAGCGGGCGTAAGGCCGCCGCGTGCGCTGCACCGTCGCTTGCCATGCCGCTCGCGAGGAGCGCCGCGCGCACCTCGGCGCTCGACGCGTCGAAGCGGCGCGCGAGCGTCGCGAGCGGCACGCACACGTGCCCTTCGGCGGTCGCGCGGCTCGCCGCGAACGCGGCACGCGCGGCCCACTTCACCACCTCGGCCGACGCGCCACCGCGCCGCGCGAGCATGCCGATGCGGCGCGCGAAACCTTCGGCGAGCGCGATGCTGAAATCGGCCGGCGCAGGCAGATTGACGCCGATGTCTTCGAGCCCGAGCGGCGCGGCCGCGCGCTCGTCAAGCGTGCCGGACGTGCTCATGCGCCACCTCCGATCATCGCCGCGTCGAGCAGCGCCACGAGTTCGAACGGCGCGCGCCGCCTATGCACACCGGCGGCACCGTCGATATCGCGCCAGTCGGGCCGCACGCCGCGCACGAACAGATACAGATAGCCGCCGATATGCGTGTCGTACGCGTAATCGCGCACGCGCGTCTTCAGATAGCGATGCAGTGCGACCGTATAAAGCAACGCCTGCAGGTGATACGCGTGACTGGCCATCGCCGCTTCGAGCGGCGCGGCCGCGTAGTCCGCGGCGGTGTCGCCGAGATGGTTCGATTTCC